>MVQP01000269.1 GCA_002067235.1 Syntrophorhabdus sp. PtaB.Bin047 | reverse complement strand
GAATTTCTGAAAATACTCTCCGATAAGGTGGCAGGCGTAAAGATCGTGCCGACGCCTCCCGGTGAACCGAGCGCAGTGGTCGACAGGGAAAGCATTCACGAGGCCCTCGACCACCTCAGGTATGACCGGGACCTCTTGTTCGACATGCTTGTCGAGCTTTTTGCAGTCGACTACATAGGAGAAGAGCCGCGCTTCGAGATCGTCTACATCCTCCGCTCGACGAAGAACAACGCAAGAATAGTGGTGAAAACGCGAACGGGCGACGAGGGCATCGAAACGGCGAGCGACCTGTGGCCGGCCGCCAATTTTCTGGAAAGGGAGATCTACGACATGTTCGGTCTGCCCTTCGCGAACCATCCCGATCTGCGCAGGATATACAACCCCGATGATTTCGAGGGCCATCCCCTGCGCAAGGAGTTTCCCCTCGAAGGCAAGGATTTCGACAAGCCCTTCGTGGTGGACCTGGAGAAGGCATAAATGGCTGACACCAAGTACATGACGATCAACATGGGGCCGCAGCATCCCGCCACGCACGGGGTGCTGAGGGTGGTGCTCGAGCTTGACGGCGAAACGATCGTGTCAAGCACCCCCGATATCGGGTATCTCCATCGCGGCATAGAAAAGATCTTCGAGAACAGGACGTACTGGCAGGGCCAGCCCCTCACGGACAGGCTCGATTACACGAGCGGCATGTCCAACAATCTGGCCTACTGCCTCGCGGTGGAAAAACTGCTCGGCATAGAGATACCGAAGCGGGCCCAGTACATCCGCGTGATGCTGAGTGAATTGCAGCGCATAGCCGCCCATCTTCTCTGGATATCGACGCATGCCCTCGATATGGGCGCCATGACGGTGCTCTTCTATGGGTTCCGGGAAAGGGAATCCTGCCTGAAGGTGCTGGAAACGGTATCCGGCGCGAGACTCATGCCCGACTACATACGCTTCGGCGGGCTCAGGGAAGAGCTTCCCGACGGGTTTTTGAAGGAAGCAAAGGCCTTCATCGACGATCTCCCCCGCAGGATCGATGAATACGAGACGCTGCTCACGGAGAACGTCAT
>MVQP01000268.1 GCA_002067235.1 Syntrophorhabdus sp. PtaB.Bin047 | reverse complement strand
GCGGAGGACTACATAGCAAAGCCCTTCAACCTTGAGGAGATCCGTCTTGTCGTGCGGAAGGTCCTCGACAAGAAGGCCCTTGTCGACGACAATCGCTTTCTCAGGAACCAGCTGAAAAAGAAGTACAGTTTCGGGAACCTCGTGGGCAACAGTGAAGCGATGGTCGAGGTCTATAAGACCATAGAGAAGATCAAGAACTCCAGGGCGACCATACTCATCCTGGGCGAGACGGGAACGGGGAAGGAACTTGTCGCGCGGGCCATACATTTCAACAGCATCAGGTCCGAGAAGCCCTTCCTGCCCGTCAACTGCGCGGCGCTGGCGGAGACGCTCCTGGAGAGCGAGCTTTTTGGCTACGTCAAGGGTGCTTTCACAGGGGCCGTGCGGGACAAGCAGGGTGTTTTTGAAGTGGCCCACGGCGGCACGGTGTTCCTCGATGAGATAGGCGATATCAGTCCCCGTCTTCAGCAGATCCTCCTCAGGGTACTCGAGAACGGAGAGATCCAGCCTGTGGGCTCGACAGTGCGCAGGAAGGTGGATGTCCGCGTGGTTGCGGCGACGAACAGGGACCTTGGGAATATGGTCAAACAGGGAACTTTCCGGGCGGACCTCTACTACCGCCTCAATGTGATCTCTCTCGAACTTCCTCCGCTCAGGATGAGGACAGAGGACATCGCGATGCTTGCGGGCCACTTTTTGAGGAAGTACGCCGCGGAAAACGAGAAAGCCATAAACGACATGTCACGGGACGCCCTGCAATTACTCGAGAGGTATACGTGGCCCGGGAATGTGCGGGAGCTCGAGAACGTGGTAGAGCGGGCGACACTCCTTGAAACATCAAGAGAGATTACCCCGGAGAGCCTGCCCGAGAACATACGCAATGCCCCGCAGGCTCCGCCCGTGAACCCCGATGAGGACCTGCAGACCCTCGAGGAGGTCGGCCGGACATACATCGAGACCGTCCTTAAGAAGACGGGCGGCAACAAGGCGCGTGCGTCCGAGATACTGGGGATCAACCGCACCTCGCTGTGGCGCATGATACAAAGGCTCAAGATAGCGCAGTAGA
>MVQP01000267.1 GCA_002067235.1 Syntrophorhabdus sp. PtaB.Bin047 | reverse complement strand
ACGGCGGCCCTGACGATTATCGTCTTCACCACCAACCACCTTCCTACATCTTTACCTTGTCGATAAAACGCGTGTCAAAGACGACGGGTTTGACGTCTTCGATTGTCTTCCCTTTCAACGGTCCCTTGAAGTTGCCCATTCCATTGAGAATGCCCATGAGTTTGTCCGCACCCTTCATCCAGCTCTGCGTGAACTTCGGCAGGAACACGAGCATGGAGGATTTCGCCGTGTCGGCGGGAAGGCCTATCCACTGCGCCGTCAAGGTGCCGGCCTCGATCCTGTTCTTGTTGCACCAGGCATTGGTTTTCGCGATGAGCTCCACGAATCTCTGTACCACCTCGGGATGCGTGGCGATCGTTTTATCGCTCGCCACGGTGATGCAGCAGGGGAAGTCGTGCCAGTAGCCCTTCGGCGGCAGGTCCCTGAGATTGACGATTATCCTGCCCACGCCACGGCTGACTGCCACCTTCGGAAAAGGGGAGGGCCCCACGATCGCATCGACCTGTTTGCTTGCCAGGGCGGGGATCATGTTCGTCGTCTCCTTGAGGTCAGCAAGGAGCACCTGCGCCGACTGGTCGTTGGGGTCCTCCGTCACCTTGATCCCGGCTTGTTTGAGTGCTCCCTCAAGGACGATCCGGGGTGCACTCGTGGGCGAGTGGTACCCGATCTTGACGGGTTTCTTCGCGCTCTTCAGGTACGCCAGGAAGGAGTCCCAGTCCTTGAGGGGAGAATCCTTCGGCACCACGAGCCCCATCCCTTCCGTCTGGAGGGGGCTCAAGATCTTCATTGGTGTCTTCTTGTCGATCCCGGCCATGATTGCCGTGACCGATGCCATGCCCAGGTCGAGCTGATCGCGTGCGAAAAGCGCGGCCGTCTCGCTCCCGCTTTTCGTCACGATGAACTGCAATACGGCTATCGGCTTGCCGCCTGCCACCAGTTCATACTTGTCCTTGGCGACGACGGGCCTGAGGTAGACGCCCATGCCCTTGAAGGCCTCGCCTTTTTGGGCGGCGACGATGAACGGGGTGTGATGGGTTGTGAAGATGTAGCCCACCTTCAGGGTGGGAATGTCGGCGGCCA
>MVQP01000266.1 GCA_002067235.1 Syntrophorhabdus sp. PtaB.Bin047 | reverse complement strand
GCTCCCCGTTATGGCGAGAAGGTCGTTGCTCGTCGGGGATTCGACTTCGACAAGGAGCTTGCCCTGCCCGCTCTGGGTATAATTGCCGACGAGGTTCAGGGTGCCTACTGAGTTGCCGGGACTCACCGTCCCGCCCGTATTCTGGAGGCCCCTCGAGGCTTTGATGGTGCCTGCCCCTTGCACCTTCCCCGAATAGATACTGAAGAGGTTGCCGTAGGAACCGGCCTTTTCCGTCAGCTGCCCGTTGACGATGAGCGTGCCCCCGTCGACGAGGACATTCCTGCTCACCTGAAAGGTCCTGCCCGCGGGGATCGTGTACGTCGTCGCGTTGTTGAGGACAGTCAGCGACAGGGCGTTGACGTCAGCGCTCTGGATGATGGCACCCGGGGCGAACATGACCATGTTGCCCATGAGGAAGGTGACGTTGTAGGCGTTCCATGTGCCCGTGTTGCCCGCTTCAATATCGGCCACGTTGAGGGTCCAGTTCCCCGTCGCGTTCTCACCCCAAAAGGCGTTGGTGAGAAAGGTCAGGCTTGTGGCCGCGAGTACCGTCGTGTCCTGCTGGCCGGCGACGAGGTGCGACGTGGAGTAGAGTATCTTGCTTGCCATGGTCGAAGGGGATGTCAGGGTGGCCGTCAGGTCGCCCGCCTTCTGGTGCGTCAGCGTGAGCCCAACCTCGATGCCCTCCAGGGGCTGGGTTGCCTCGGCGGCGGTGATGTTGATCGTCCGGCTCACACCGGCAGGATCGTCGTCGGGGATCGCCACGCCCACCGCGGCGCTTTTCACGACCGAGGTCTGCTCCGTCACGTACCCCACGTTGAGGACCTTCTCGACGAATGCCCCGGCGTTGATGTTGCCGAAACCGTAGTTGGGGTTGAACCTGTTGCCCGCCCCGTTCATCCGCCAGCCGCCGAAGCTGCTGTCCGACGTATCCGAGGCGTCGACAACGGTGCTCGTCTTCACGAGGGCGTGCTTCGCCATGCGTATGTCCATCTCCGGGTTCGCCTCTTTCCCGAGGGCCATGATCCCCGAGACGAGCGGGGCCGATGATGACGTCCCGCCGAAGCCGCTGGCATAGCTCGTGTC
>MVQP01000265.1 GCA_002067235.1 Syntrophorhabdus sp. PtaB.Bin047 | reverse complement strand
TGCACGACCTGTGCCCGGAGATGTCCGGCGGACGCGGTCATCAGCGCGAAGAACCAGGTCCACGTGATCGACCAGGACAAATGCATACGATGCGGGACGTGCCTTGCCGCCTGTCCCTCCAAATTCGGAGCCGTGACAAAGATCGTGGGCAAACCAGTTCCACCGCCTCTTCCCGAGGAGAAAAGGGCCATAGTCAGAAAGGGAAAGGAAGGCGCCGGGGGGAGCAGCCCGGTTGCCGGCTGACGGACGATCCGGGAGCTTGCCGCACATGTCCGATCATATAGACGCGAAAGGTCTGGGTTGCGCTGAGCCGGTCCTCCTTGCGAGGCGATCCATCGAACTCCATGACGAGACCACGATCATCGTGGATACCCGGGAATCCCTGGAGAACATTCGGGTGCTGGCCACGCACACGGGGTGTTCGATTGGGATCGCCGAGAAACCGGAAGGCATCTACTCGATAACGTTGAAGAAAAAACCGGACACGGCGGGATACGCCCGCGAGTCCCGGCAGAGCGGCAACAAAGGGAACAACGAGTCATGACATATTCAGACCAGCCGACCCCCGGATCCGCCGGCAAAGGGCCGGGAGAATTCACCGGCAACCGCACCGTTTGCGGTATCTGCAGCGGCACGTGCGGGATGACGCTGAGATTGGAGAACGGGGAACTCTCAGCTATCGAAGGCGATTCAGAACACCCGGTGAGCAGGGGACATATCTGTCCCAAGGGACGCGCCCTGCCGGAAATGTTCAAAACGCCGGACCGACTGCGGCACCCGCTCAGGAAAGTGGGGCCCGGTACCTGGGAAGAGGTATCGTGGGAGGAGGCCTTCGCGGTCCTTTCGGAAGGGCTGGATGGAATACGCAGGAAACACGGCCCCGAGGCGCTGGCGGTCCACGTGGGACATGCAGGGGTGGGGAAGGAGTTTCTGCCCTACGCCGAACGTTTCTGTGCCCTTTACGGCACACCCAATTTCTCGACCTGCGGCAGCCATTGCTACGAATCAAAATCAATGGCCAACATGGTCACCTTCGGCAAGATGCCGATCGGCGATTACGCGCGGAGCAAATGCATTGTCCTGTGGGGGAAGAACCCGGGTTCATCCGCCCCTTCTTTCGTCAA
>MVQP01000264.1 GCA_002067235.1 Syntrophorhabdus sp. PtaB.Bin047 | reverse complement strand
AAAGAGGTTGCCCGGGGGCGTATCGGGAAGACCGTTCCCTTCCGTCTGTCCCTGGACGAGACCTTCGACGTGGGCGAAGATACGGGCACGCCTGTCAGCCTGTCCTATGACGTGCCGTTCAGGTTCACGGGCACGCTCGAGAAAGTGGTCGTGAGGCCTGGTGAGTCCAGGCTCTCCGCCGGCGACAGAAAGAAAGTGCGGGCCAAAGAGGCAAAGATAAAAGCCGATTGAGATCCTGACCCTTTTTTACGGTGTTTTCCCCCACCCCCTTCACCCGGGGGTGGGGGATATGATATAGAGTACCATGAGCACGCATAACGCGAAGACCGAAACGCGCCACGTGAGCCCCGAGCCTGGCATCCACGTGGTGGCAAAACCCATAGGGCCGCTGTGCAACCTCAACTGCGAGTACTGTTTCTACCTGGAAAAACAGGCGTTGTTCGGGGCGGGCGAAAAATACCGGATGCCCGATGAGATCCTGTCCCGCTTCATCACGAACTACATCGGATCGCAGCCCACCCCTGTCGTCGAGTTCGTCTGGCAGGGCGGGGAGCCTACCCTCCTGGGCGTCGATTTCTTTAAACGCGTCATCGAGCTTCAGAGACCTTTCGTCGGGACAAAGACCGTCACCAACGCACTTCAGACCAATGGAACGCTCCTCACCGACGAGTGGTGCGACTTCCTGAAGAAGAACAACTTCATGGTGGGGATCAGTCTCGACGGTCCGAAAGAGGTCCATGACCGCTATCGTCGTGACCATGAGGGGAACGGCACCTTCGACAGGGTAATGCGGGGATTGAAGCTTCTGCGGAAGCACGGGGTCGACTACAACGTGATGGCTTGCGTTGCCAGGGAGACGGCGAACCATCCCCTCGGTGTCTACCGGTTCCTCAAGGGTGAAGGTGTCGAGTTCATCCAGTTCACGCCGGTCGTCGAGCGGATGCCGGACGAAGACAGCAGACAGTATGGTCTGCGCCTCGCCGGGCCCGCGTTGCTTGATAAAGAAGAGCACCGGACAGAGGTCACTCCCTTTACGGTCATCCCCGGGGAATACGGCGACTTTCTCATCGCCATTTACGAGGAATGGGTCCGCAACGATGTGGGCAGGGTCTTTGTCATGAACTTCGAATGGGCGCTGAACGCCTGGATCGG
>MVQP01000263.1 GCA_002067235.1 Syntrophorhabdus sp. PtaB.Bin047 | reverse complement strand
GGTAAATCGAAAGGTAAGAGTGTTTGAACATCTATCAGTTCAACAGAAATTCCAAACTCCCAAAGCTGTTCAACGGCTTCCTGGGCTATACGAACGCAGCTGCCATAGGTAACCAGTGTAACATCGGAACCCTCGCGAAGAATCTCGGGAACTCCTAATGGAATCTTATACTCACCAATATTTTCGGGTCGTTTTTCCTTTAAGCGGTAACCATTCAAGGGTTCAATTACCAATGCTGGGTCATCCGCTTCGAGTAGGGTGTTGTAAAAGCCAGCAGCCTGAGTCATATTGCGAGGAACGCAAACGTAAACACCCCTTATTGAGTTGATAACCATGCTTAAAGGTGAGCCTGCATGCCAAACTCCTTCGAGCCTATGACCTCGGGTTGAAATAATAAGGGGCGCCATTTGGCCACTTTTTGTTCTCCATCGTATGGTGGCCAGATCGTCGCTCATGGTTTGAAGCGCATACAGGAGGTAGTCAAAGTACTGAATTTCAGCTACGGGGCGCATTCCCCTAAGGGCTAGGCCAAGCCCTTGTCCAAGTATGGTATTCTCTCTAATTCCTGTATCGCTTATTCGAATTTCCCCATACTTCTTTTGTAATCCTTCGTACGATTGGTTTACGCCGCCAATTCCTCCAACATCCTCACCAAAAATAACCAGAAGGGGATTTTTCTGAAACTGGGCATCCCAGTTGTCGCGAAGTATTTCACGTCCGGCAACCAAAGGAGAATCATCCTTGAAAACCGGGGGAATTCCTTTCACTTTCCATGCGGCTCGTTCGGTCTCGCAGTAAAGATGCGAGCTGTACCTGTCGTAACCATCGTTCATGTTGCGTTCAATCCAGGCAGTTAAGTCGGCCTGAAGCTTTTCGCGTATACTGCAATCGGAGCAAACATGGCGGAGAATGCGTTTAGCTGCACTGATATTATCCTTGCGGATAGGGTTGGGTATTGCCTTTAGCTGTTCAGTTATTTCACCAACCTTATCAATATGCTCGCGCTTGCAGAAACACGAACGGTTATCAATAATTTTAATCAGCTCATCACGTTCCTTCTTGATAGGATTCGTAAACTCAGCCCACGCCTTATCACGTGCAGCTTTTGCATCGGCTTGGGCTTTAGCTTCAATTTCGTTGAGTTCGGTTTCGGTGGCGTAGCCTTCAGTAACAATCCAATTCCGGAAACGCGCATTGCAGTCGTAATCCTTTTCCCATTGCAAGCGTTCAGGCGATTTGTACCGCTCATGCGAACCC
>MVQP01000262.1 GCA_002067235.1 Syntrophorhabdus sp. PtaB.Bin047 | reverse complement strand
GCCCTCGAACCCCACACGGTGAAAGAGATCGACCTCGGTATCAGGTTCAACTTCACGAAGAGCGTCGGGGCGGCGGCAACCGTTTTTTCCGGACGTCACAAGAACGAGATATACTACAACCCTCTGACCTTCACAAACACGAACTATGGTAAGACAAAGAGGGAGGGTCTGGAGGCTTCTTTGTTCTGGCTCATCATGCCTGGCCTGAGGGTGGACCTCGGATACACATACATGGACGCCCGATTTGACGGAGACGATCTGGACGGGAACCGTGTCCCCATGGTTCCGAAGAACAAGCTGAGTGCCGCTGTCTCGTGGGCCATCAAGGACCTGACCGTCACATTTTCGTCCCTGTACACCGGGGACCGCTACATGACGAGTGACGTAAGAAACCTCTATTCCGCCATGGGGGGTTTCACCGTCTACGACCTGACGGCGGTATACACCTTGAAAGGCCTGAAGCTCACGGGCGGGGTCAGGAACCTCTTCGACAAGCAATACAGCGAGTATGCCGTGGTCAACAACACGACGGGTGCCCGAAACTATTATCCATCGCCGGAAAGGAACTATATCCTGGGGGTCCAGTATAACTACACATTCTAAGAACACCCGGGCCGCCCGGGATATAATAATACACATGCTACGCCTGGCACTCCGGAGCCTCTTCTCCGGATTCACTTCCGATTGTGTTCTCTTTTCCGGCGGGTTGGACTCTTCCATCGCCGCCGTTCTTTCGGGATGCAAAAGGGGCATCCTGGTCACGCTCGACCGGGACGGGCCCGACCTCACCTACGCTCACGAGACGGCAAGGGCCATTGGTCTCAAACTCACCCACAGGGCTGTAAGCGTCGACGAGGCCCTTTCCGCCATACCCGAGGTCGTGGCCATACTGCGCAGCTTCGACCCCGCTATCCCCAACGACCTTGCCATCTGGTTCGCCCTCAAAGAGGCAAGGGCGTTGGGGATGAACTCCGTCATGACCGGAGACGGCGCCGATGAGCTTTTCGGTGGTTATTCCTATATGGCGGAGGTTGGCGACCTCGACGGCTACATCCGCCACCTGTCAGAGATCATGTCCTTCAACTCGACCATTCTCGGAAAACATTTCGAAATAGACGTCATACAGCCCTTCCTCGATAAAGAAATCCTTGATTTCGCCCTTCAAATACAGGGAAAATGGAAGATCAGGGAAGAGAAAGGCGTTGTTCACGGCAAGTGGGTCTTGCGGCATGCTTGTGAAGGACTTCTACCCCCCGGTATTCTCTGGCAGGGGAAAAGACCGCTTGAGACAGGATCGGGCATGAC
>MVQP01000261.1 GCA_002067235.1 Syntrophorhabdus sp. PtaB.Bin047 | reverse complement strand
GAACCGGTGGCGCCCAGAGCCATAAGCGGCGGGAACAGAGTCGCCCCGGTTACTTGATTGCCCGTTCCCCTTTCCAGGTCAGAGGCAATAAGGAGCGGAACATCAGCCAGCTGCTGGAAATGATTGGTAAAATAGGCTGTCTCCAATGGTTCTCCGCCAAAGAGAATCAGCCCGCCTAAGTGATAATCACGGACCAGGCTTTCCAGCTGCTTGAAATCTTCAGCCTGGCGGTTATAGAATTCACCATGATAACGGGCGACCACCAGCTGGCCGATCTTTTCCTCCAGACTCATTTTTCGCATGGTCTTTTCTATCCATTTTTGCTGACTGGCAGTCAGTCCTGAGTCTTTAGCCGGCTTGACCTGGGTCAAACAGCTGGCCATAAATACTACTAAAATAGTAGGAATTAGGCTCTTCCAGAGGTTTTTTGGTTTCATTGGTTTCTTCCTTTCCAAAACCGGCCAGTTTCTTCCGGTCTAAGTATTGTCAATTCATATTTAAATTCAAAGTTAACCTTTAATCCAGCCCTTAACCTGTATGATATTCAGTCAGCTTATTTTTTCAACTTAATCCAGAAAATAGCGAGCTAAGAGCAACAAAGCGATGAGATAAACCAGCCAGTGAACTTTCTTGCCCTGTCCTTTAAAAATCTTAAGGAGCGAGTAGCTGATAAAGCCAAAAGCCAGACCATCGGTGATACTGACGGTGAGAGGAGTGACCACCAGGGTCAAAAAAGCTGGAATAGCTTCGGTGATGTCTTCCCAGTCTATCCGGGCCACAGCCTTGATCATCATGAAACCGACAATAATCAGAGCCGGGGCAATGACCGGCCGCAGAACCTGGCCATTATCAACATAGCTGCCGCCAATCATTTCAGCTAAGGGGTTCAAGAACAAAGCAGCCAGAAAGAAAAGAGAGGTAAAAACGTTGGCCAGACCGGTGCGGGCTCCCTGGGCAATCCCGGTTGAACTTTCTACATAGCTACTGACCGTCGAAGTCCCGAGCAGAGTTCCGGTGACAGTACCAATGGCATCGGCCAGCATGGCCTCGTTGGCCCGGGGAAGTTTTTTATCCTTAAAGAAGCCAGCCGGACTGCAAACTCCGACCAGAGTCCCAACGGTATCAAAAACATCAAGGAAGAAAAAGACAAAAATAATCGGAATCAGTCCGCCTCGAAGAGCCCCGGTTATATCCAGTTTTAAAAATGTCGGGGAGAGAGAAGGAGGAGCCGAAAACAGGCCCTGGAATTTAACCACTCCCAGAACCAGGCCTAAAAGGGCTGAAGATAGAATCCCCCAGAGTAAAGCCCCTGGA
>MVQP01000260.1 GCA_002067235.1 Syntrophorhabdus sp. PtaB.Bin047 | reverse complement strand
AGTGGTAAGCTCCAGTGATGAAAGGGAGAACTTCCCCGGCACAAAGGGCACAATCTTCAGCATTGAACTTCCGGCCCTCGAGGAAGAGAGTCCACGCAATCAAAAGGCAGGTGATCAGGATTGAACCCGGCAAGCGTTCTCATCGTTGAAGACGACACGAAGCTCAGGAGTGCCTTGAAGGAGATCATGACCCGCGAAGGGTACGCGGTCGATGCGACTCAAGCAGGCGATAGGGCCGTGTCGATGATAAAGGACACGGTCTATGACCTCGTTATAACCGATCTCAAACTTCCGGGGATAGACGGCATGGATGTCCTGCGGTCGGTCCAGAAACTGGCGCGGGACACGAGTGTTATCATCATCACTGCCTATGCGACCGTCGACACGGCGGTCGAAGCGATGAAAGAGGGGGCGGAGGATTACATAGCAAAGCCCTTCAATCTTGACGAGATCCGGCTTATCGTGCGGAAGGTCCTTGATAAGAAGGCCCTTGTCGACGACAATCGCTTTCTCAGGAACCAGCTGAAAAAGAAGTACAGCTTCGGCAACCTTGTGGGCAACAGCGAGGCTATGGTTGAGGTCTACAAGACCATAGAAAAGATCAAGGACTCCAGGGCAACCATACTTATCCTTGGTGAAACGGGAACCGGGAAAGAGCTTGTCGCGCGGGCCATACACTTCAACAGCATCAGGTCCGAGAAACCCTTCCTGCCCGTCAATTGTGCGGCGCTGGCGGAGACGCTCCTCGAAAGCGAGCTTTTCGGCTATGTGAAGGGTGCTTTCACGGGGGCCGTGCGGGACAAGCAGGGCGTCTTTGAAGTCGCCCACGGCGGCACGGTATTCCTTGATGAGATAGGCGATATCAGTCCACGTCTTCAGCAGATCCTCCTCAGGGTGCTCGAAAACGGAGAGATCCAGCCCGTGGGATCGACAGTACGCAGGAAGGTCGACGTGCGCGTGGTTGCGGCGACGAACAGGGAACTTGAGGATATGGTCAAACAAGGAGCTTTCCGTGCAGACCTCTACTACCGCCTCAATGTGATCTCTCTTGAGCTTCCTCCCCTCAGGATGAGGAAAGAAGATATCGCCACGCTTGCGGGCCACTTCTTGAGGAAGTACGCCACGGAAAACGAGAAAACCATAAACGACATGTCACGGGATGCCCTTCGTTTGCTCGAGAGATACCACTGGCCCGGGAATGTGCGGGAGCTCGAGAACGTGGTAGAGCGGGCGACACTCCTTGAAACATCGAGAGAGATCACCCCGGAGAGCCTGCCTGAGAACATACGCAATGCCCCGCAGGCTCCGCCCGTGAACCCCGATG
>MVQP01000259.1 GCA_002067235.1 Syntrophorhabdus sp. PtaB.Bin047 | reverse complement strand
TCGGCTTTGGATACTTCTCCAGGCTGCGGAGGAGCTCCGTTATCTCGCTGTCGGGCATTGCGTAATCCTGGAGCTTGCCCGACAGGAAGGCGTCGTAGGAAGGCAGGTCTATGACACCGTGGCCGCTGAAGTTCATGAGAATAACCTTTTCCCTGCCCTCTTCCTTCGCCCTTCTTGCCTCATCGATGGCACAAGCTATGGCATGGTTCGTTTCCGGCGCCGGGATGAATCCTTCCGTCCGGGCAAAGATGATCCCGGCCGAAAACGTCTCGATCTGGTTGTATGCGCGTGCCTCGATAAGACCGTCAGCAAAGACCTTGCTGACAAGGGGGGCCATGCCGTGATACCGAAGGCCACCCGCGTGTATCGGGGCGGGAACGAAACCGTGCCCTATGGAGTACATGGGCAGAAGCGGCGTCATCCCCGCGGTGTCCCCGAAATCGTAGACATACCTGCCCCGGGTTAGCGTCGGGCAGGACGCGGGCTCCGAGGCTATCACCCGTATCTCCTTCCCATGGATCTTGTCACGGATGAAAGGGAAGGCGATACCGGCAAAGTTGCTGCCACCGCCCGCGCACCCTATGACAACATCGGGGTACTCCCCTGCGAGTTCGAGCTGCCGCTGTGCCTCGAGGCCGATAACGGACTGGTGGAGGAGGACGTGATTGAGGACGCTGCCCAGGGAGTACTTCGTGTTCTTCGAGGTCACCGCGTCCTCGATGGCCTCGCTGATTGCCATTCCGAGGCTTCCCGGGTGGTCCGGGTTCCCCTCGAGGAACGTGCGCCCGGCTTTCGTATCGGGGCTCGGGCTGGGCACGCACTTCCCACCCCAGGTCTCCATCATAACACGCCGGTACGGTTTCTGGTTGAAGCTCACCCGAACCATGTAGATCTTCAGCTCGATGCCGAACTGGTTGCAGGCAAAGGCAAGGGCGCTCCCCCACTGCCCGGCGCCCGTCTCCGTTGTGAGCCTCTTGATGCCGGCCTCCTTGTTATAGTACGCCTGGGCGATGGCCGTGTTCGGCTTGTGGCTTCCCGGGGGGCTGACCCCTTCGTTCTTGTAATAGATATGAGCGGGGGTCCCGAGGAACTTTTCGAGCCCCGTTGCCCGGGTGAGTGGCGTCGGCCTCCACATGAGCAGTCTTTCCATTACCTCGTCGGGAATGCTGATGAACCTCTCGGTGCTCACCTCCTGTTCGATGAGGTTCATCGGGAAGATGGCCTCGAGCATATCCGGCGTCACGGGCTCTCCCGTTTCCGGGTTGAGCGGCGGGGGCAGGGGCGTCTCAAGATCGGCCTGAATATTGTACCAGGCCCGCGGCATGTCCTTTTCATTGAGGAATATTTTC
>MVQP01000258.1 GCA_002067235.1 Syntrophorhabdus sp. PtaB.Bin047 | reverse complement strand
GCAAGCACTATCGAATGAGGAGATCGGATTGCGGGACGACCCAACACACCCCTCTTTATCCTCTTTCCCGGACACCTGAAAAAAGGGCCGGACAGGCAACTGCTGTCCGGCCCTTTCAATTTCTTCACCTGTTCCTGCGCTTAGATGATGCCCATGCCATTGAGAACCGAGAGCATAACGGCTGCGGCCATGACCGACCCAACCTGTCCGCCGGCATTGGCGCCCATGGCATGCATGAGGAGATAGTTCCTTTTGTTATACTTCAAACCTTCCTTCTGAACGACCCGGGCCGACATGGGGAATGCGGAGATGCCGGCCGCCCCGATGAGCGGGTTGACCTTGCCCCCGGTGATCACGTAAAGGATCTTTCCGAAGAGGATGCCGAAAACGGTATCGAGACATATGGCGAGAAGCCCCAGAATAAGGATGATAAGGGTCTTGGGCTGTACGAAAACGGGCCCGCTCATGGTGGCGCCTATGGCCATGCCGAGGAGCAGCGTCACGATATTGGCTATCTCATTCTCGGCCGCGCTTGTCAGCCTTGCGACGACTCCCGACTCCTTCATGAGGTTGCCGAGCATGATCGTTGCCAGGAGAGGAAGGCCTTTTGGAGCGATACATCCGCCAACGATCGTTATGACGATGGGGAAGAGCATCTTGGTCGTCTTGGAGACCGTTTTCGCGTGGGTCTTCATGACGGTCGTTTTTTCCTTCTGGGTCGTCAGCATCTTCATGATCGGGGGCTGAAGAACGGGGACAAGCGCCATGTACGAGTAGGCCGCCACTGTCACCGGCCCTAACAGGTGCTGGGCGTATTGCGACGAGACATATATGACGGTAGGTCCGTCACAGGCACCGATAATGCCGACGGTAACGGCATCCTTGTAGGGAAAACCGATCGCCAGGGCGAGAAGGAGGGTGATGAATATGCCGCACTGGCCCGCGGCACCCAGAAGAAAGGTGTAGGGGTTCTCGAGCACCGGGCCAAAGTCAGTCATGGCCCCGATACCGATGAATATGAAGAGGGGAAAGAGTTCCGTGATGACGCCTGCATCGTAGATGATGCGGAGGAACCCCTCCTTATCCATGAGCCCCGCGAGAGGTATATTGACGAGGATACATCCGAATCCAATCGGAACAAGAAGCAGGGGCTCGCAGTCTTTCTTGATCCCCAGGTAAAGGAGTATCCCACCGATGATCATCATGATGGGGTGCGACCAGTGCAGGTTCGCAAAACCAGCCGTAAGTCCGTTAATACCGCTCATTACCGAATCAGCAAACATGCCCGAATCCTCCCTTTACTTGTCTTCTTCTTTCCTGTAGGGAAAGACCTTCTTGAGCGCCGACATAATGAGGCT
>MVQP01000257.1 GCA_002067235.1 Syntrophorhabdus sp. PtaB.Bin047 | reverse complement strand
GTGGATTCGGCCATGTACTACTTCAATCTCCTCAAGAGCGACAACATCCCCAAGGGGCTTACCCTCAAGGCGAATCTCCTCAGGCGGTATTCCGAGAACAAGATGGTCCGTGAAAACACCATCCTCAGGACGGCCCTCAAGGACAAATACAGGTTCGAGAATATCATCGGGGTGAGCTTTCCCATGCAGAAGGTCTTCGAGATGATCGAGCGCGTGGCCGACACCAGCGCCACGGTCCTCATCACCGGCGAGAGCGGTGTGGGCAAGGAGCTCGTGGCGAGGGCCATCCATTACAACTCGTCGAAGCGGGACAATCCCCTCGTCGTCGTGAATTGCGGCGCCATACCGGAGACTCTCCTTGAGAGCGAGCTTTTCGGCTATGAGAAGGGTGCCTTCACGGGTGCCGTCAATACCCGTCTCGGCAGGTTCGAGCTCGCGGCGGGCGGCTCGATCTTCCTCGATGAGATCGGGGACATGAGCTTCAACCTGCAGGTCAAGCTCCTGAGGGTCCTCCAGGAGAAGTCTTTCGAGCGCATCGGAGGCTCGAAGACGATCAAGGTCGACGTGCGGATCATCGCCGCCACCAACCGTAAGCTGGAAGACCTCGTCAGCGAGAACAAGTTCCGTGAGGACCTCTACTATCGGCTCAACGTGGTCCCCATCGAGATCCCCCCGTTGCGCGAGCGGCGCCAGGACATTCCGCTTCTCGTCAATTTCTTCCTCGAACAGTCCAACAGGATAAACTCCGCGGCCATTGAAGGTTTCTCTGAGGAGGCCATGAAGGCGCTGATGGAATACGATTTCCCCGGCAACGTCAGGGAATTGCAGAACGTCGTGGAGCGTATGGTTGTCCTGAAGAGGGAAGGGCATATCGACATAGAGGACCTTCCCGAGAAGTTGTACAGCCACGAAAAAGAAGAGGTGCCGACCCCGGAGATCGACATAGACAAGGGGTACGACACGCTCGTTTCCGAATTCGAAAAGACCCTCATCATGAAGGCGCTCACGGAAACCCAGGGCGTGAAGAGCAAGGCCGCCCAGGCGCTCAACATCAACAGAACGACACTCATAGAAAAAATGAAGAGACTCGGTCTGGACTAGTCCGTCAAGAAATTGACGGACCACAGGTCATGGGTCATGGGTAACAGGTAATAGGATATGTGGCAGGCGATGCCTCATAGGTAATGGGAATAACTTATCTTCCCCACTCCCCACTCCCCATCCCCCATTACCCATTGCGCATTACCCGCCTCTCTGGCACCCTTCTTGCAAAATCTCCCTCCATGCAGACTCCCGAAGCCAAACTTCTCGAAAACGCCTTTAACGAGTTCTCCAGGGCCTCCGATTCGATCATAAGCCATTACGGGGTGCTGGAAAGCCAGATCAGAGAGCTCAAGAGAGAGCTCGAGGAAAAGAACAGGGCGCTGGAGCGGGC
>MVQP01000256.1 GCA_002067235.1 Syntrophorhabdus sp. PtaB.Bin047 | reverse complement strand
CTCGAGGAGGCCGGGAAAACCCTTGACGTCATGCTGCGAAACGCCCGGATCGCCGATAACGGCGAGATCTACTGGCTGACCCTCTTTGAGAGGGGCCGGGTCGCCGAGAAGCAGGGCAAGCTCCCTGAGGCCATTGATCTCTACCGCCGGGCGATCGAGGTCATCGAGTCCCAGCGCTCCACCATCAACACGGAAACGAACAAGATCGGGTTTGTCGGGGACAAGCAGGAAGTGTACAGGCGGTTGATAGCCTCATTGCACGCAAGCGGGCAGTACGAGGCCGCCTTCGACTACGTTGAACGCTCGAAGTCACGGGCCCTCGTCGATCTCCTGGCGGAAAAACAGGACTTCTCCGTCGCTGGCGCGGACAGGGAAAAGGTGCTTCAACTCCTGGACCTCATCAAGAAAGAGGAACAGGAGGCCGTGATCCAGGACCTTTCTCCCTCGAGCTCACAAAGCCGCACACGCAGTGTGAAGACAAGAGAACAGATACGGGGACAGTCTCCCGAACTGGCTTCTCTTGTCAGCGTCACATCGGTTCCCCTCGCCGAGCTTCAGCGGCTCATCGGTGCCGATGAAACGCTTGTCGAGTACTACTACGACGACAACGACGTCTACATCTTTGTCCTGTCCGACGGCATATTGAAATCGACCAGGGTGAAGAAGGGGGCTCTTGCCGATGACATTCGCCTTCTCCGAAGTCTTATCGCCGACCCCGGCTCCGGCGATCCCCTGCCCCTGTGCCGGCGCCTCTACAAACAGATCATGGGTTCCGTCGAAGGCAGTCTCGTGAAGCCGAACCTGGTGATCGTTCCCCACGGCGTGCTCCACTATCTTCCTTTTAACGCGCTCCACGACGGCCAGCGGTATCTCATCGAACGCTGCGGCATCCGTATGCTGCCGAGCGCGAGCGTGAGCAAGTACCTGCGGACCAGGAGACCGTCCGATCGTCCCCGCGTTTTTGCCTTCGGTAACCCCGACCTTGGCGATCCGAAGCACGATCTCAAATACGCCCAGAATGAAGCTGTGGCCGTGGCCGCGTCCCGTGCCGGATCGATGGTCCTCGTGCGGGAAAAAGCGACGGAGACTGCCCTGAGGAAGTTCGGCGCCGGCTTCAACTACATACATTTCGCCACTCATGGCCAGTTCGATCCCGACGCGCCCCTCGAGTCGGCCCTGCTCCTCGCCCGTGACGGGCAGAGCGACGGGAGGCTCACCGTCGACAAGCTCTACTCGATGCGCCTCGAGGCGGACCTCGTGACCTTAAGCGCGTGCGAAACGGGATTGGGCAAGGTGGCAAACGGCGATGACGTGGTGGGCCTGACGCGCGGTTTCCTCTACGCGGGAAGCAGCACCGTCGTGTCAAGCCTCTGGAAGGTCGACGACATGGCGACGTCACACCTTATGACGGAGTTCTACAGCGCCCTCAAGACAACGAACAAGCAGGAGGCCTTGAGGCGCGCACAGCTGAAGACAAA
>MVQP01000255.1 GCA_002067235.1 Syntrophorhabdus sp. PtaB.Bin047 | reverse complement strand
GCCTTCGGCTCCCCGAACTTCTTCTCCGTCGAGTCCATCTGCTACCGCATGCGGATCAGGGCGAGGCAGATCACCTTCGGTAAGTACCCCGTCGAGGAGATGGACTCCAAGCTCTACCTCCTCTGGGGCCACAACCCGGCGGCATCGGACTTCCCCCTCTCCCTTGCCATCGAGGAGAACCTGAAGAAGGGCTCCAAGGTCATCGTCATCGACCCGAGGAGGATCCCCATCGCCGACAGGGCGGAGATCTACACCCCCATCAGGCCGGGCACCGACGGGGCCCTCGCGCTGGCCATGATCAACGTCATCATCAACGAGGACCTCTACGACAAGAAGTTCGTCGAGGAGTGGACCTACGGCTTCGACAAGCTCGTCCCCCACGTCCAGAAGTACACCCCGGAGTGGGCGGAGAAGATAACGGGCGTCAAGGCCGACGTCACCCGCAAGATCGCCCGGATGTTCGCGACGACGAGGGGCGCCTCCATCTTCCACGGCACCTGCACCCAGGACCAGTGCGCGAACGGCTCCCAGAACGACAGGGCGCTCGCCATCCTCCAGGTGCTGACGGGCAACATCAACGTCCCCGGCGGCTGGGTGATAAGCCCGAGATTGAGGCTCAACGACACGTCGCTGCCCTTCCCGGGCAAGCCCCTCGGAGCCGAGGAGTATCCCCTCTTCTACGAGCTCTGGGGCAGGACGAGCCCCTACGCGGTCATGAACATGGTCCCCGAGAGCGTCCCCTCGAAGATCCGGGCCTTCATGGTCGCCGGCGGGAACCCGCTCGTCACCATGCCCGACAGTAACGCCCTGCGGGAGGCCTTCGAGAAGCTCGACCTCGTCGTCGTCTACGAGCAGTTCCTCACCGAGACGGCGAAGTACGCCCACTACGTCCTGCCGGCCTTGAACCAGCTCGAGTTCTGGGGCCTCGCGTACAACTACAACGTCTGCCACTGCCTGCCCTACCTGATGCTTCGGCCGGCGCTCCTTCCCCCCTACTACGAGTGCCGCTCCATCCGGGACTACTACACGGACCTCGCCCACAGGCTCGGCTTCGGCGACAAGTTCGCCTGGGAGAAGGACGAGGACGTGGTCAGGTATGAGCTCGAGCCCTGCGCCCTCAACTTCGACGCCCTCATGGCCAGGCCCGAGGGTGCCATATACCAGGAGAAGGACTACACCCTGCGCCAGGGCTCCTTCGCCACACCGACGGGGAAGATCGAGATCTACTCCCAGGCCTTCGCCGACGCGGGGCACGACCCCCTGCCCACCTACCTCGAGCCCTCGAAGAGCCCCCAGGGGCGCCGGTGGGCCGAGCTGGGAGAGAAGTACCCCCTCGTCCTCGCGACGGGCGTCAGGGACTTCTACTTCAACGGGGCCATGCTCCACAACATCAAGTCCCTCCAGACATGGTCCCCCTATCCGAAGGCGGAGCTGGGGCCGGAGACGGCGAAGAAGTACAACGTCGCCAACGGCGATGACGTCATCGTCGAGACGGACAGGGGCTTCGTGAAGATGAAGGCCTCCGTCGACGAGAGGGTCATGGAGGGCGTCGTCCTTGTCCCCCATGGCTGGCCGGAGGAAGGCAACTGCAACAGGCTCACCGACTGCAACGCCCGGGAGCCCATCATGGGATACCCCGAGTGGAAGGGACTTTTGTGTTCCATACGGAAGGCGTGATATAG
>MVQP01000254.1 GCA_002067235.1 Syntrophorhabdus sp. PtaB.Bin047 | reverse complement strand
TTCGGGTTCGCGTACGCGCAGTTCGCGAAGGCCACGAAGTACTTCCTGAGGTCGGCAAATTTCACGACCTCGTCGACAAGACCCTTCTTCGCGCAGTAGGAAGGCCGTGACATGTCATAGTAATGTTTCACGGTCGCGTTCATCTTTTCGATGACCGGCCCGAGAGGCTTGCCCGCGTCTTTCTCTTTCACGAGGCGACGCGCGAAGCTGGCGACAGCCGCGGTCTCACCGTGCATGACGTAGATCTCGGTGGTTGCCGTGCCGAGGGTGAAGCAGTTGTTGTTGTTCGCCTGCGGGCCGGCCATGATGTAGTGGGCGGCCGCGGTTCCCTTCCTCAGGACGATGGTCATCATGGGGAGGTCGCTCTGCTCGATGGAGTAGATGAGCGCCTGGCCGAGGCCGAGGAGCTCCGCCTTCTCGGCGATGTCGCCGACGTCGATGCCCGACGTATCCTGAATCCAGATCATGGGGACCCTGTCCCTGCCGCAGAGGCTGACGAACTCGTTGACCTTGATGAGGCCCTCACGGTAGAACTTGCCGCCGATGCCGGGATACGGCGCGTACTGCGGGTAGCCCTTGGGCAGCATGCCCTGCCTGTTGCCGACTATACCGATGAGGAAGCCGTCGACCTTGACAAGACCCGTGTAGAGCTCGGGACCGATGTCGGGACGGAATTCCATGTGCTCGCTGTTATCGACGAGGCGCGACATGAACTGCTCCACGTCGTAGACCATCTTCTGGTTGAACTGGACGATGCTGTAGAGGTCTTCGGCCGGGAACTTCGGTTCCGCCGGCTTCGCGACCCTGAAGAAGCTCGGATCGTAGTAGGGAAGCTTGCCAACCCAGGCCTTCAGCGAATCGAGGAGGCTTTCTTCTGTCTGGTGCACTTCGCGGAAGAACCCCGTGTGGTCGTAGTGGATCTCGACCCTGCCCGGAGGCACGCTCTTGAACTTCTTGGTGGCTTCGATGATCTGCTCCGCCATCTGCTCGTCGAAGTAACCTTTCGGAGCCATGCCGCTGACGATGCCGGCGCCGCCGACGGCTATATTACAATCCTTGTGGGCGAGAAGGAGCGTCGGGGAGATGCCCTGGTAGCCGCCGCCTGCCGGGTTCGTTCCGTATATGGCCGCGAGGACGGGGATGCCCAGTTTGTTCAGTTCCGCGTGGCGGAAGAACGTCGTGCCGCTGCCGCGCCTGTTGGCGTACATCCTTTCCTGCTCGGGGAGCTTGACGCCGGAGCAGTTGACGAGCCACACGAGGGGGCAGTGGAGCCTTTTCGCGATGTCCGTGACCCTCAGGATGTTGTGGGGCTGGCCCGCGATCCAGGCACCCGCCATGACCTTGTTGTCAAAACCGATGATGACGCACCATTTGCCGTTTATCCTGCCGAGACCGTCCACAACACCCGTTGTCCCTGATTCCTCGTCCATGGGATCGAACAGCATGTGAAGCGGGGCCCATGTACCGGGGTCGACAATGTATTCCAACCTCTGGTGAACTGTCCATTCACCGCGTTTGTTCAATGTCTCCTGGGCCAGGCCGGCCTTCTTGGCCTTGTCGACAAGTTCATCGATCTCTTTCTCAACAGCTTTGATCTCCTCAGCGTTCTTTGCGTTCACCTTTACCGGCTTGTTCCATTCCTGCATTTTTTCAAAATACGGTCTCATTTATTACCTCCGATGGCTGTAGGAATTTGTTACTGTTTTCACAATTTTAATTTTTTTTCCAGCACTTTGTCAACACAAAAGGCGGGG
>MVQP01000253.1 GCA_002067235.1 Syntrophorhabdus sp. PtaB.Bin047 | reverse complement strand
CCCGGTTCGATGAAGAAGCGATTCACCGCCATGACGCTCTTGTCGAAGGCCTCTCCCTTGAGAAGGGTTGTGAGCCCGGCGGCATCCTTCGTAAGGTTGGTGAAAGGGTTGATGTCGGAGAGCTGGTAGACCACGAAGGCAAGCGTGTGCGGCTTGTCCTGGTAAAGATTGAGGTTCGGATCCGCCCGGTACTCGATCTGGATGGCTTTTGAGGCAAACGGCCGCGAGGGGTCGAGGCCGAGGCTCTTGAGCTTCTCGTCCTGCTGCGGCTGCGGCCCGCTTTGCTGCACCGGCGCCTGTGCCTGCGGTCCTCCCTGCTGCCCTCCCCCCTGGGCCTTATTGCCCGAGGAGCAGGACATGGCCGAAAGGACAAGGACACTGAGGGCCATCACGAGGGCGATGGAAAATGGTCTGTTAGTCTGCAATTTCATTTGTCTGCCGCCCGCATGGTCCCCTGTCTGTTTATCGCGTGATCGAAACTATCATAAACCCGGGCCTGCCCCCAAAACCTTGCCCGGCGATGCGACCTGCCGACGAAACAGCCAATAACAGGTCTGAAGCGGGCAGGAACTATCTCAATAAGATAAGGAACATAGCTAACATTTTCGTTTAGATGATAGGGGGATGTGGGCAGGAAGTCAAGCAAAAACGGGTAATAGGCAATGGGTTATGGGTCACGGGAAAGACCTTTGTGACCCGACCGACGTTCCTTGTTGTTCCTATTACCCATTGCCTATCACCCATAACCTGGTTTCTTTCTGGCACCTTTTTTGCTATCCTATGTCGTCATGGCCGAGATGAACTCCCGGAAGAGCTCTTCCACCTTGAGGTCGATCATGCGCCTTCTGTGCGGGGGGTCCTTTGTCGTCAGCCCGGACCTCAGGATCGAATGGGTGGGGTCCGTGAACCGCCGGTGGTCGGGAGGGAAGGATGCCGAAGCGCTTGAAGGGAAGCGCTGTTACTCCGTCATCATGGGGCGGCGCAAACCCTGTGAGAGCTGCCCCGTCATACGGTGTTACGAAAGCGGCAGGATGGAGGAACTGGAGATGAAGATCGGCAAAGGGGCCGATGCCGAGTACTTCGTCCTCACCGCGTCCCCCCTGGGCGGCGAGGGTGGAAGTCTCACGGGGGTTGTCGAGATCATACGGGACGTCACGGCGTTTCGGAGGACTGAAGAGGACCTTCGGCAGCTCGGAGAGTTCAATTACGAGATCGTGGAGAACGCGCCGGTGGCGATCTTTACCATTAATAAGAAGGGGGAGTTCTCCAGCGTCAACCCGGCGCTCGCCACCCTGTCGGGCTTCGACAGCATGGCGAAGGCGAAGGAGAAGCTCCTTGGGTTCAACTGGATAAAGAACCCCTACACGAAAAAATGCGGCATGGCGCACCATATAAAAGAGGGTCTCAAGGGCAAGCCCTTCCAGCTCTGGGACTTCCCCTTCATCAATTACTGGGGTGTCCCGCAGTACATCTACTTCAAGGGCGTCCCCATCAAGGACAAGGACGGCCGGGTGGAGGGTCTCCTGTGCATCATCGAGGAGACGACGGAGCGCGTCAGGGCCAGCGAGCAGCTCATGCAGGAAGCCAAGATGTCCATGATAGGGCGGCTCACGACGGGCATCGCCCACGAGCTCAACAACCCGCTGGCAACCATAACGGCCAACGCCGAGCTTGCCCTGGAATCCCTGGAGAACCTCGAGGGCGGCACCTTCACCAGGAAGGACATGGAGGAGTTCAAGGAGAGTCTGAGGGTGATAGAGGAG
>MVQP01000252.1 GCA_002067235.1 Syntrophorhabdus sp. PtaB.Bin047 | reverse complement strand
CCGCCAGACCATCGAGAACGTGAAGCTCGAACGGACCGCCTCGGAGATACTCAAGCTCCTTGCCGAGTTCTCGAAACAGTGGAAGCTGTACAAGGACAAGTTCAAGACCATGGGTGACCGCATCGACGCGGCGAGGAAGGAGTACGAGGTCCTCGTCACCACGCGGACGAACATGCTCGAGAGGCCGTTGAGGAAGATCGATGAATTGGGCGCTGCCGATGCCCTGGAACTCGGGGCGGGAGGGCTGACGCAGGATGAAAATTAGGCTGGAAGGAGGTTTCTGATGGAAGATGAGGACCGTTTACGTACCGTGCTGAAGCAACTCATCCAGAACAACGAGTATCTTGCCGAGAATTACCGGAAATGGGGCAGGGTCGCCGCGACGGGTGGTCTCGATGCCGTATCGAAGGAGATAGACGAGGCCGGCCAGTTCATACAGATCGCCACACAGAAGCTTAAAGGCGCCCTCGGCCTTATGGGCGAGTGACCGTCACAGGGTCGCCTTTGCCCGTCCCCGTTTTGTCTCTGAAGTCCCCCTTGAAAACCCCGAATTCCAGGTAGCCCGAGCTGCCCTCGAGGCAGGTGAGATCACCCTCGCAGTAGGTCCTGTCGAGGGCCGCGAAGACGTGTTCGCCTATCCGCACCTCGAAGGGGCCCTCCCCCGCGAAATACCGTAAAGCGCTGCCCTTTATGTTCGTGATGGCGTTGCCGAAGCGGTCGAAGCGCACCACGTTCCCTTTGAGCGTCCTGCCTCCGATGACGGGATGGATGTCCCCAAGGAGAACGGGGTCCGTTATCCTTCGCCCGAACGCCTGGGGGGAGTACCCGCGGGACAGCCGGGCGGCGGCGGGGGAGAAGATGTCCCGCCCGTGGAAGGTGGGGCTGACGGGGGAAAGCATGAAATTGCGGTTCTCGATGACGTGGATGTCCGGGGCGTTGTCCATAAGGAGGGTGAAGACGCCGTTGTCGGGCCCGACGAAGTGATGCCCCTTCAGCGACACGACGATGGGCCGCCGCGCACCGCCAACGGTGGGGTCGACGACGACGACATGGACCGTTCCCGGCGGTAAGTACCGCCAGTAGTCGTCGACGAGGAAAGCGGCTTCGCGTATGTCCTGAGGTTCCACCTCGTGGGTCATGTCGATGACCCGGGCGCCCGGGTCGATACCGAGGATGACCCCCTTCATAACGCCCACGTAGGGGTCCTTGACGCCGAAATCGGTGAGGAGGGTGATGATGCCCATCGGCCCTGCCAGTTAGAGCATCCGGATATACTTCGCGAAAGGCCTCTTGATGATGCCTTTCTCGGTGACAAAGCCGCTGATGTACCGCGACGGGGTGACGTCGAACCCGAAGTAACGGGCCTTCGCGTCCCTGACGGTGAGCAGCCTGTCATCCAGGTATTTCACTTCCCTGGCGTTTCGTTCCTCGATCTCTATCCGGCCGCCATTCTCGACGGCCTTATCGAAGGTGGAGACCGGGGCGGCGATGTAGAAGGGGATCTTGTACGCATCCGCGGCGAGAGCGATCATGAAGGTACCGATCTTGTTCGCCGTATCCCCGTTCGCCGCTATCCTGTCCGCGCCGGTGATGATCTTGTTCACGGCCCCCCGGGAGCACAGGAGCCCGGCGTGGTTCTCGGGGACGAGCTCGACGGGAATGCCTTCCTGCATGAGTTCCCACACGGTCAGGCGCGACCCCTGCATGTAGGGACGCGTCTCCGTGGCGATGACCTTTATCTTCTTGCCTGCCTCGTGGGCGGCGCGCATGACGCCGAGGGCCGTGCCGTAGCCTCCCGTGGCGAGGGCACCGGCGTTGCAATGCGTCATGATCGTGTCGCCTTTTTCTATGAGCTCCGCGCCGTAGAGGGAGAGCATCCTGTTGTTCTCGATGTCCTCG
>MVQP01000251.1 GCA_002067235.1 Syntrophorhabdus sp. PtaB.Bin047 | reverse complement strand
GGTGACGAAGGAAAATATGGCCTGCGGGTTCATGTTGCGTATCTTCGCCAGCTGAGCGGTGACATCGGCGGCCTTAACGTCGAACTTTTCCTCACCCACGATGGTGACCCCATACTCGGCCGCATATTTCCGGGCGGCCGTTCCGCCGATCTCGCCGAGAGGGCCTATGGGCATGAGAAGCGCCAGCTTCTTGATGCCCTTCTTCTGGAACACCTTATAGGCGGTGATGACGGCGAAGTCGGTCTTGTGGGATGTGTTGAAGAGATAAGGATCCTTGCTCGTGTCCACGGCGTAGCCGGAGTTAATAATGGTAGGGATCTTGTATCTGTTTGCCATGGATGCCACGGCGCCGGAGAGTGGAACGGAGGCTGTCCCTGCCATGGCGACCACCTGGTCTTTGGATATGAGTCTCTGGGCCACTTTGGATGCCTGCTCGGGGGAAGAATTATCGTCGTAGGATATGAGGACAAGCTGCTGGCCGTTCACTCCGCCGGCCTGATTGATCATCTCGACCTTGAGTTCCGCGGCCTTCTTCTTGTATTCCCCGAGCCAGGACAGGTATCCCGTCAGGGAAAAGATGCCGCCGATCTTGATGGGCTCTTTCGACCATGCGGGACCGGCAGCCGCCAGGGCGACAAAGATCATGAGAACAAAAAGGGAAAAAACCAGTTTTTTCATTCCGTACCCCCTTGAAGTATTGGTTTCCAGAATGAGCAAAGTGCAAGTTGGATGCCAGCATGGAAAATCTCGTTATTTCAGTTTGATAGCGGATTAGGGATACAAGGCGAACCGGCGAAGGCCCGAAAATATGTCATACCTGACATGGCAACCAGGGGAACAGGGTCTGTTTTGCCCA
This sequence comes from Syntrophorhabdus sp. PtaB.Bin047, assembly GCA_002067235.1. Classification (GTDB taxonomy): domain Bacteria; phylum Desulfobacterota; class Syntrophorhabdia; order Syntrophorhabdales; family Syntrophorhabdaceae; genus Delta-02. The sequence continues at coordinate 1,045 of MVQP01000251.1, read as the reverse complement.
ATGATCATGGTATTCTGGCTTGGTGTCAGGAATGACTGTCAGTTTTGAATTGCCTGAGGCGTCGTGCCAGGGTGGAGAGGCTGATCCCGAGTTTATGGGCCGCTTCTTCATTGGACTTTGACTGATCGAGGGCGGACCTGATCAGTTTCATCTCGAATTCCCTCACCGACTCGTCAAGAGGCCTCAGTTCCTGCGTTTCAGCGAGATCATTCCGCTCCGGGATGCTGAATCTTTTCGGAAGATGGTCAACCGTGACAAGCTCCTCGTTGGCGAGCACGACGAGCTGTTCCACGAGGTTCGCCAGTTCGCGGACGTTGCCTGGCCACCTGTAGGCGGTCAACCGTTCGACGACCTCCTGGGTCAGTTTCACCTTCAGGCTGTACCTGCTGTTGAACTCGTTGAGATAGTGTTTGATGAGGAAGGGTATCTCTTCCCGTCGCTCCCTCAAGGCCGGTATGTAGAAGGGGACGACATTGAGCCGGTAATAGAGATCTTCCCTGAAGGTGCCGGTCTTCACCATCTTTTCCACGTCCCTGTTCGTCGCCGCTATTATCCTCGCGTCGACCTTCTTGGGTTTTGTGCCTCCCACGCGCGTCACCTCCTGGTCCTGGATGACGGAAAGCAGCTTAACCTGCAGGCGCAGGGGCAGGTCCCCGATCTCGTCAAGGAAGATCGTGCCCTTGTCGGCTATCTCGAAGTATCCCGCTTTTCCCTCTTTCCTGGCACCCGTGAAGGCGCCGGCTTCATGGCCGAAGAGCTCCGATTCCAGGAGGTCGGGGGGTATGGCGCCGCAATTGATCTTCACGAATGTGCCCGTTTCCATGCGGGGCGAGGCCTCGTGGATAAGCCGCGCCACCAGGTCCTTACCGACGCCGGACTCACCGAGGATCAGCACCGTCGTGTCGATCCGTGCTACACGGTACGCTGTTTCGATGACCTGTTTCATCCGCTCGCTGTGTGCCACGAACGTTGAAGGCATCTTCTGCATGCGTCTTGCCTCGTGGAGTTCAAGGAGGTACTTCGATACGAGTTTCTGCGACTGTTT
>MVQP01000250.1 GCA_002067235.1 Syntrophorhabdus sp. PtaB.Bin047 | reverse complement strand
CAGGGCCGCACTGGTGCCGCCCGGAGGAGGCGGAGCCGCCGGTGCCTGTGCCACTGTCTGTCCCTGTCCCGGCATGCCCATGGGGTTTGGCTGCCCGGAGAGCATGACGAGGAGCTTTTCCGTGCCCGGAGCGCCGGAGAACCTGAAGTTGCCGCCCCTGGGTATTTCCATCATCGTGCCGGCCTCTACCTGCTCGCTGCACAGGACCGTCGTGTTCCCCGAAGTCCCTGTGTTCATGATCGTGAGATAGCCGGGCTTGTTGGTCCTGACGAGAAGTTTCAGGCGTTCGCCGGAGCGGAACGTCCTCGACCGGGGAACGATATCGAACCTGCCGTCATCGCGAAGGAGGACAAGCTTGTAGGAGATTCCCACGTACTTCTCTTTGGCAGGCGCTGCCGCCGTCTGCGTGGGGGTTTTCACCGCCGGTCCGGAAGACATCCTGACCGCCGGCCCTTCGCCGCTGTCAAAGATGGCCTTTGCCCCGGCGGGCTGGCTCTTCTGCGCGAAGACATCGCCGCCCGAGCACGCGATCGCGATGGCGGCAAGAAAAACGACAAGAATCGAAGGCAATGATTTCATGAGAACCTCCCTACTGTTAAGAAATGTTGAATTCCCCTTGCTGAAATATCATTCACTATGCAGTTGTCCCGGATCAGCGGTACCTGATGTGCAGGCGAAATATTGCTGTGCCGTACCCATGGTGTAGCACGTAGTATAACTGGAACCCGGAAATTTTGTCAACGAAAGACCTCGAACTCCGGTACCCCGTTTTCTCCGCGTGAGGTGGCCGAAACGTCATAATTTTGACAATTGAGGCCGGGCCTTCCTTTGCGGACGGGTGGTGTACTACACCCTAATATTACTGTTGACAACGTGAGCCCGTCGCCGATATATTGCGTCAAAAGGCAAAGGGTATCCTCGCAGGGTATCCGCCGCTTTGCCTTTGGGCCAGAAAAACCGGCCGCGGATTCACCAAGCAGTCTACATTCCGGGAAGTCACGAAGGGGGATCGCATGCGCATTCCAAAGTTTTTGAAGATCAATCTCCTGGTCGGTGTGCTCCTTCTCGTGCCGACACTTCTTTTTGCCGTCACGATGCCGCCTTCTCAGCTCGTGAGCGAGGCCATGGACGGTGTCCTCGTCGACATGGGCAACCCCTTTCTGAAGGTGATCAAGCAGGGGTCATGGATATCGGGAGAGAGCTACCGGAATCCCCTCACCAACCTCCTCGATCCTTCCGACCACGACGCCAGGCTTTTCATCTCTCTTGACGATGTGGGGCCTGAGCGGGCGCGGGAGGTCTGGAAGGCCTACCAGGGGCGCCTGAGGAAGAAGATATTCGCCATGGCGAAAAGCGCGGGGTACAGCACCGACGAGATACAGCTTCTTCTCAAGTCCGTCAATTTCTATCCTCCCGCGCAGCTCATGAAGGGGATAGAACAGAACGAACAGGCCATCGCCCAATTCCTCAAGATGGGCAACTACCCCAATCTCCTGGAAGTCGGTGAAGAGGCCGCGGAAGGCCTCTACACGACGCCCACCAAGTTCATCCGCCAGGGATACGAGACGGGAAAGAGGGTCCAGGTGGCGGAGCTTGTCGCCGAGGAAGGCTCTGACTCGTACCGCCTGGTCCACAAGGCCACCGCCGAGGCGGAGCACGTTGCCGAAAAGGTCGGCGAAGCCAATCTGAAGGGATATGTCCAGTCCGCGGAGTACAGCCTGAACGAGGCCCAGAAGGCCCTGAAGGAGGGCAAGCTCGACACGGCGAAGAAGAACCTCAAACGTGCAAAAGAGCGCCTCCAGAGCGCAAGAAAACTGGGCGGCGTGAGCGCCGAAGGTGCGGCGGTCAAGGAGCTTGACGTACTGGAGGGTCAGATAGACGACGCGATAAAGCTCGCCTTCGAATCGGCCGACGACGCGAAGGCGATGCTCGCGAAGACGAAGCAGTTCGCCAACAAGCTCGGCGGTGAGGTCATGAAGAAGACCAC
>MVQP01000249.1 GCA_002067235.1 Syntrophorhabdus sp. PtaB.Bin047 | reverse complement strand
CTGTGGTAGCACAGTGCGCATCCGCTGTAAGCCTTGTATGGACCCTTGTCACTCATGTCATCCTCCTCGATGTTGTTCGACCCATGCGGGCAGCATGGGATACTGTCCATCTGACTGTTTCATGGAGTGAACAACTAGTTCATCCCATGAACTATAATACCACAGAGAGAAATATTGTCAATATTAATATTCCCCATCAAAAGGCACCTGCTCAGCATTTGTGTTGACAGCCGACCCCCTTTCTCCGTCTTTCCCTTGAACCCTTGATGGGTCGTTGATAAACTCCTATTCCCCGTCATTCCGGCGAAGGCCGGAATCCAGGAAAGAACACGGGTGCGAGACCATCTGACAGGAAGCGTTGGGACCTTCTCATTCATTACCACCACTTATTACCGTGACGGAGGTCTTCCTGGATTCCGGCCTTCGCCGGAATGACGAAGGAAGAGAAGCCGAAATGACGAAAGTGGACGAACCCACTTCACAAATGAGTTTGCCACCAGGCGGTTGAACCTTGGGAACCGTCCCTGTTTCCTTCCCCCCTTCCCCGCTATCACGGTTGACAAATACAGGGTTTTTCTGAATAATTATGAACGGCTTCATCGCCGAAAAGGAGCAGGGGGAAGAGGGAACACCACATGCGCAAGATCATGAAATCGAACAAGATGGAGAACATATGCTACGAGATCCGCGGGCCTCTCTTGAAGGAGGCAAAGCGTCTCGAAGACGAAGGATACACGATCATCAAGTTGAACAGCGGGAACCCGCCCGCCTTCGGGCTCTACGCGCCGGACGAGATCATCCACGATGTCGTCCTGAACATCAGGTCGGCACAGGCGTACGGCGATTCGAAGGGGCTTTTCTCGGCGCGCAAGGCGATCATGCAACAGTGCCAGCTCAAGGGGATAGAAGGCGTGGAAATGGAGGACGTCTACGTCGGGAACGGGGTTTCGGAGATGATCATGATGGCCATGCAGGGCCTTCTGAACAACGGCGACGAGATGCTCGTGCCCGCGCCCGACTATCCCCTTTGGACCGCCGCCGTCACGCTCTCGGGCGGAAAGGCGGTGCATTACATCTCCGATGAGGCGTCGGGCTGGATACCGGACCTCAAGGACATGGAGTCAAAGATCACGCGGAAGACGCGGGGGATCGTGCTCATCAACCCCAACAACCCCACCGGCGCGGTCTACCCCAAGGAGGTTCTGGCGAAGGTCGTCGACATGGCAGCCGAGCACGAGCTCATCCTCTTTTCCGACGAGATATACGACCAGATCCTCTACGACGGCGCACGCCACGTCCCCGCCGCGTCCCTGACGAATGATATCTTCGTCGTGACCTTCAACGGGCTGTCCAAGTCCCACCGCATCCCCGGGATGCGCGCGGGATGGATGATCGTGAGCGGGAAGAAGGGACACGCCCGGGATTACATAGAGGAAGGGCTCGACACCCTGTCGAACATGAGGATGTGCGGCAACATGGCGGGCCAGCTCGCCGTCCAGACCGCGCTTGGCGGGTATCAGAGCCTCCAGGAGATGATATCCCCCGGCGGCCGCCTCTACGAGCAAAGGGAGGCAGCGTACGAAGGATTCCGCGCCATACCGGGGATAACCTGCGTCAAGCCCATGGGTGCCCTGTATCTCTTTCCAAAGATCGACGTCAAGAAGTACAACATAACGGACGACCAGAGATTCCTCCTTGATTTCCTGACGGAGAAAAAGGTCCTCATGGTGCAGGGCACGGGCTTCAACTGGCCCGCCCCCGACCACTTCCGCGTCGTCTTCCTCCCCACCGTGGAGGAGATAAAGAGCGTGGCGGAAAGAATGGCGGAGTTTCTCAAGGAGTATAGTCAATAAAGACTGTTTCGGGTTTCAAGGTAAGAGAAGCGGTTTTAAGTTTTAGGTTTTAAGTCAGTACTGTCCGGTTAAATAGGGACCCCTGCAGCACCTCATTTCTCACGGCAGCCATATGTTCGGGCGTCACGGTGAGAATATCGACAAG
>MVQP01000248.1 GCA_002067235.1 Syntrophorhabdus sp. PtaB.Bin047 | reverse complement strand
TTTTCTTTCCGGGCCGAACTGGCAGAAGATTATTCTCATTTTTGACTAAAGTAATGGCTGACTCAAAAGTCTTCCTGGCAGTTTCTTTAAACTCTGGCCGCCCAAGAATCAGGGGCAAATCGTCAAGTGAAACCTGCGAGCTGCGGTTGAGTCCCAGCCTGGCTTTAGCCGCCAGCACCCGCCGCACCGATTCTTCCACCCGGCTCAAGGGCAAATCGCCTTTCCCCACAGCTTGTTTCAAATAATTGATGACCTTGACAGGCTCGGGCGGGAGAAGAAGGAGATCAACTCCAGAGTTAAGAGCCCGGAGGGAGGCTTCTTCCTGACTGAAATAACGCATGATGCCAGCCATCTCGATAGCATCGGTGACAATGAGACCTTTAAAACCCATCTTTTTTCTGAGCAAATCACTTAGAATCAGCGGCGATAAAGTGGCCGGCAAGCCTGGTTCTGGTTCAAGAGCTGGCACATAGAGGTGGGCGGTCATGATGGCTTGGACTCCCTGGTCTATAGCCTTTTGAAATGGATAAAGCTCAACTTTTTCGAGCCGGTCAAGGTCGGCCTTGATAACCGGCAGCAGGCTGTGCGAATCCTGGTCAGTATCACCATGACCGGGGAAATGTTTGGCAGTGGCTATCATCCCCTTTGACTGGCAGCCGCGAATAAAAGCTCCGGTCAGACGGGCAACTTGCTCCGGGTCTTCGCCGGCTGATCTGACGTTAATAATCGGATTATCCGGGTTAATATTAACATCCACCACCGGGGCATAAGTCATATGAATGCCCAGAGCCCGGCCCTCGATAGCGGTAATCCGGCCCATCTCATAGGCCAGTTGTTCCGAACCGGTGGCGCCCAGAGCCATAAGCGGCGGAAACAGAGTCGCCCCGGTCACCTGATTGCCTGTTCCTCTTTCCAGATCAGAGGCAATGAGTAGCGGGACTCTGGCCAGTTGCTGGAAATGATTGGTAAAATAGGCTGTCTCCAGGGGTTCTCCGCCAAAGAGAATCAGCCCGCCTAAGTGATAATCACGGACCAGGCTTTCCAGCTGCTTGAAATCTTCATCCTGGCGGTTATAAAATTCGCCATGATAACGGGCGACCACCAGCTGGCCGATCTTTTCTTCCAGACTCATTTTTCGCATGGTCTTTTCTATCCATTTTTGCTGACTGGCAGTCAGGCCTGAGTCTTTAGCCGGTTTGACCTGGGTCAAACAGCTGGCCATAAATACTACTAAAATAGTAGGGATTAGTCCTTTCCAGAGGTTTCTTGGTTTCATTGGTTTCTTCCTTTCCAAAACCGGCCAGTTTCTGCCGGTCTAAGTATTGTCAATTCATATTTAAATTCAAAGTTAGCCTTTAATCCAGCCATTAACCTGTATGATATTCAGTCAGCTTATTTTTTCAACTTAATCCAGAAAATAGCGAGCTAAGAGCAACAAAGCAATGAGATAAACCAGCCAGTGAACTTTTCGGCCTTCTCCTTTAAAAATCTTGAGGAGCGAGTAGCTGATAAAACCAAAAGCCAGACCGTCGGTGATACTGACGGTGAGCGGAGTGACCACTAAGGTCAAAAAGGCCGGAACAGCTTCAGTGACATCTTCCCAGTCTATCCGGGCCACAGCCTTGATCATCATGAAACCGACAATGATCAGAGCCGGGGCAATGACCGGCCGCAGAACCTGGCCATTATCAACATAGCTGCCTCCAATCATTTCAGTTAAGGGGTTCAAGAACAAAGCAGCCAGAAAGAAAAGAGAAGTAAAAACGTTGGCCAGGCCGGTGCGGGCTCCCTGGGCAATCCCGGTTGAACTTTCTACATAGCTGCTGACCGTCGAAGTCCCAAGCAGGGTTCCGGCGACGGTACCAATGGCATCGGCCAGCATGGCCTGGTTGGCCCGGGGAAGTTTTTTATCCTTAAAGAAACCAGCCGGACTGCCGACCCCGACCAGTGTCCCAACCGTATCAAAAACGTCAAGAAAGAAAAAGACAAAAATAATTGGAAGCAGTCCGCCTCTAAGAGCCCCGGTTATATCCAGTTTTAAAAATGTCGGGGAGAGAGAAGGAGGAGCCGAAAACAGCCCCTGGAATTTAACCACTCCCAGAACCAGGCCTAAAAGGGCTGAAGATAGAATCCCCCAGAGTAAAGCCCCTGGA
>MVQP01000247.1 GCA_002067235.1 Syntrophorhabdus sp. PtaB.Bin047 | reverse complement strand
TCCGCGGGGACTCCGAGGGCGATCTCGACAGGGGTGAGCGGAAGGTCTTTAGGCTCGGCAAGCTTTGCGTCGACATAGCCGGGGTATTCTCCCATGAGGGTGGATAGCCTGTTCCTCGCCGCGGCAAGTCGGGTGGCGAGCGTCGGGATGGACGCGCGGGTCTCTTCCATGTTCGTTTTCGCCCTGTCCACGTCAAGCTGCGTCACGAGGCCCGCCTTCTGGCGATGGGTCGTAAGCTCCCAGGTCTCCGTCTGGAGCTTCAGGTTCTCCTCCGTGATGGAAAGCCTCTCCTGCAAAGTCCGAACGTCAATATAGTTGAGGGCTACCTCCGCGGCGAGGCTCACGTACACCGACAGGTAGTCTTCCTGAGATGCCTCGTAGGAGGCCTGCGACGCCTCGGTGGCCCTTCTCAAGCCCCCGAAGAGGTCGATCTCCCATCCCGCGTCGAGGCCAGCGGCAAAGAGTTCCTTCGACGTGCCCGTCTCGGAGTTGTTCTCCGTCCGGGTGCGCGTGTAGGAACCGGAGGCGTCGACGGACGGCCACAATCTCGCCTCCGTAACCCCCCGCTGGGCCCTGGCCTCGCGTATCCTCGACGCGGCCTGTTTCAGGTCCTTGTTGTTCCTGAAAGCGGTGTCTATGAGAACCACCAGGATCGGGTCTTCAAGGTTCGCCCACCAGGACGCGAGAGAATCCTTTGAAGCGGCCGCCACGGTGATCTCCGCCGACTGGGAGGTGTTCCACTTCTCGGGGGCCTTCACGTCCGGTTTGACGTAATCGGGCCCGACCGTCACGCAGCCTGTCAGGATGATGACGGCAATGAGAAGCGCCGCGTATCTTATGATCTTTCCTGTCACGTTCATGGTCTGTGTCTCCTTGATCGTTCTCACCATGGTTTCTCTCCTATTCGTGTCTCAAGGCCTCTATCGGGTCCAGGCTCGCGGCCTTCCGGGCGGGAAAATAGCCGAACATCAGGCCCACCGCCGCCGAGAAGATGAAGGCAATGAAGATGATCCACCCGTTTATGACGAAGGGGACTTCGAGGAAGCGGGCAAGGATGGCCGAAGCGACGAGGGACAGGACAATGCCGAAGAGACCCCCGAACGCCGAAAGGACCATCGCCTCAACGAGGAACTGCAGAAGGACCTCGCGCTCCAGCGCGCCGATGGCGAGCCGCGTCCCGATCTCACGGGTCCGTTCCGTAACGGACACGAGCATGATGTTCATGATCCCGATGCCGCCGACGAGAAGGCTCACCGCCGCAACGGCACCGAGAAGGGTGGTGAGAAGCTGTGTCGTGGCGAGCATCGTGCTCGCAAGCTCCTTCATGTCCCGGATCTGGAAATCGTTGGGCTTCAAGGTGGAGATGCGCCGGCGTTCTCTGAGCAGGCTCTCGACGTCCTCCTGGGCCTTCTCTGTCGATGCACCGTCCTCCACGGAGATCTGGATGAGGCCAATGTTCTCGTTTCCCGAAATGCGCCGCTGAAAGGCTCGCAGGGGCATGACGATGAGGTCGTCCTGGTCGCGTCCCGTCGTCGACTGACCCTTCGCCGCAAGCACCCCGATCACCTCGAAGGAGACGCCCTTGATGCGGACCCTGTGCTGCAGCGGCGCCTGCTCCCCGAAAAGCTCTTTCTTGACGGTGGCACCCAGGACGCACACGGCGGTACCCGAGCGGACCTCCTGCTCTGTGAACTCTCTGCCCTCCTCCACCATCCATTCCTTCACCTTGAAAAATGCCGGGTCGGCGCCGGTGACGAGGGTCGACCAGTTCTTCGCGCCGAAAACGGCCATGCCCGATGAAGAGGACGTGGGGGCAACGGCGGCGATGGAATTGACGTCGCGGGCGATCGCCTTCGCGTCATCGACCTCGAAGGATTTCGCAGCCCCCGAAAAACCACCCCCGCCGCGCATCTGGCCGGGTGTCACCATAAGGAGGTTGCTTCCCAGCTTCGCGATGTCCTCGGTCACCTTTGCCGTTGCCCCGCCTCCCACCGTCACGAGCGTGATGACGGCGGCGACACCGATGACGATGCCGAGGATGGTCAGGAAGGAACGCATCTTGTTGCGCCGGATGGCCCTTAAGGCCAGAAGGAAGGCATTCCAGATCATTGTGTCACCTCGCTGCCGCGGCTGTCGGACGCTATCAGCCCGTCACGGAACCGCACCGTGCGGCTCGC
>MVQP01000246.1 GCA_002067235.1 Syntrophorhabdus sp. PtaB.Bin047 | reverse complement strand
GTCTGCCGTCCGAAATCGAAGGTGATCTTCACGGCCTTCAATATGTAGATGATGCCGATACCTATCACATTGCCGGCCACGGCACCTAGGATCCCCAGGAGAAAGCCCTCGATGACGAACATGGACAGGACCTTTCGCGGCATGGTGCCGATCGCCGTGATGGTCCCTATCTCCCGTATCCTTTCGTAGACGGCCATGATCATCACGTTCATCACGCTGATGAGGACGATGGCGATGAGCATGATCTTTATGAAGATGGTCATGATGTCTATCATCCGGACAACATTGTAGAATGGGGTCAGGCCTTCCCAGGTGTGGACCTCGAAGACGGATTTGCCCTGTTTGTTCCGCTCGCCCGCCAGCGCGGCGGTGAAGGAGTTGTACACGGCGTGGAGCTTTCCGAAATCCGTGATGCGTATGGCGATCTCGCTGATCTCGGGCTCCTCCATCCTGAGTATCTCCATGGCGTCCTCGATATGGACATAGCCATCCCTGCCTCCCGGCCCGGTGATGCTCTCGATGATGCCGCTTACCTGGAGTTGTTTGCCGTTCACGGAGCCGTCCTTGTTGTTGGCGATGACCACGATCGTGTCTCCCACGTTGACTTTCATCCCCCTGGAGAGGAGTTCGGGAATGACGATCGCGCCTTTCCTGACGGTTTTTTCCCCTTCGGTTATCCTCGATGAGAAAAGGGGCAGTGTTTTCATCTCCCTGTCCGGGTACACTCCGTTGAGCCTGATGTTGGTCGTCTCCGTGAAGCTGCTGAACATGCCGCCGAACTTTATCCGGGGTGACCAGGATTCTATCTCCGGCATCCCCCGGAATGTCTCTTCCAGTTTCCTGACGGCTTGAGGTTTCATGTTCATCGTGAGAGGAAGATTGTCGATGGATGCCATGTACCCCTTCCTGTGGATCTGGATGTGGCCGAGCATGGAGTCCGTCATCTGTCCCGTCATCATGCTCTTGAAGGAGCCGGTGACACCCACGAAAAGGAGGACGAAGATGACCCCGATCGCCACAAGAGAAGCGGTGAGGGTTGTGCGCCGTTTGTAGCGCATGAGGTTCCTGATCGCGATCTTGAAGAGGTTAGCCACAGTTACCACCTCCTTTTTCTTCTCTTCCGGTGATCTGTCCGTCTTCAAGCGTATAGATTATTTCCGCTTCTCCCACGATCTTCGGATCGTGGGTGGAGAAGATGAAGGTCGTGCTGAACTCGTCTCGCATCCTCTTCATCAGCTCGATGACCATGTACGCCGTCTTGTGGTCGAGGTTTGCCGTCGGCTCGTCGGCGAGAACCAGCCGGGGTTTCGTGACAAGGGCCCGCGCGACGGCCACACGCTGTTTCTGTCCCCCCGAGATCTGGTCGGGATACTTGTTCTCCTGTTCCAGCATCCCCACCGCGTCGAGGAGCTTCATGACCCTTTCCTCACGTTCATTTGCCGGCAGGCTTTGGACCATGAGCAGGGGATATTCGATATTCTCGTACACGGTCAGGACGGGAAGAAGATTGAAGTCCTGGAAGATGAACCCGATGTTCTCCCCCCTGAAGGCGGCGCCCTCTTTGCGGCTGAGCGCCGCGACATCCGTGCCGGCCACCGTGAGGGTTCCCCCCGTCGGCTTGTCGAGGCATCCGATGAGGTTGAGCAGGGTGGTCTTCCCGCTTCCCGAAGGGCCCACAAAGGACACGAAGGAGGCGGGGTCTATCGTGAAACTCAACCCATTGAGCGCCCTGACCGCGACCTCACCGACCATGTAATCCTTGACTATGTTCGCTGCTTTCATAAGTTCCATGACCTTCTCCATGGCGGCAGGTCCCGCTTAAGGCTCAAGAACGGGGCCTGCCGCAGGTTGCGTTACCTTCTCCACCCCGACCAGACGGGTATACCCGCGCTGTCGCGCAGGGCCAGAACGCTATCTCCCTTTTTCACCTCCGCGGCGATAATGGCCGGTTTATCCGCGAAGGTCACCCTGGAGCCTTTTACCTCGATGGCGTCACCTTTGGCGATCTTTGTATCCAATCGCCCGATGTACCATTCGGGACCGAGATGCACTGCGATGGTCTCCTTGTCGGTCTTCACGGTCAGAGTCGCCGCCGCGTACATCCCTTTCATGGGAACTGCCGTACCCACGCTTTCAACGGTGCCGGAGATCGTCTCCACCTTTGCGGGGTCGTACATCCTG
>MVQP01000245.1 GCA_002067235.1 Syntrophorhabdus sp. PtaB.Bin047 | reverse complement strand
CCCTTGCCGCCCTTGAAGAGGAGGTCGGTGAACCGCGAGAAGGCGCTGTTCACCTTGTCGAAGGTCTCCGTGAAGAGCTCCTTCGTGAACTGGTCGATCTTCGTTATCGTTTTCCTGAGGGACTCCATCGCGGCAAGAAGGTCTTCCTTCTGCTTGTCCAGAAAGGAGATCCTCTCCTTCAGTTCAAGGTATTCCTTCTCGGCCCTGAAGTTGATCTCACCCATTTCGGCTATGCGCGAGGTGAGCGATTCCCTTTCCTTTTCTATATCGGAGGGCAGCTGCACCGTCATCTCGTCCGGCTGGTCGATGCCGTATGTGCCAGCGAGGTGCTCGACGATGGTGAGGCGTTTCTCTTCGAGGACGGCGAGGTCTTTCTCGGCGTTCTCTTTCCTGGCGCGGACCCGCTCGATCTCCTTGCCAAGGGTGTCGATGGATTCCTGAAGGGTCTGTTTCTGGGCGTGAAGGTTGCCGAGCATGGTCTTGAGCTCTTCGAACCTCGCGACATGCTTCTTGAGGTCAGCCTCAAGCTCCTCGTAGGACCGCTCCAGGTATCGTATCTTCTGCGTGCGTCCCTCGATGTCCCTGTTGATAGCCGCGTACTTCTCCTTGAGCCCCTGCGCCTTCTGGGCAAGCGACCGAATGGCTGTTTCGGAGCGTTCCCGGTTGTCGCTCATGGATTTGAGCATGTTCATCTTTCTCTCTATCTCGATCGTGACGGCGTGCCATGCCGACTGCGCCGCTTCATGCTCCTTCTTCAGTCCTGCCAGTGTCTCCCTGAGTTGGGTCATGGAGGCCTCTATCGCGGCCTTTTCCTCTTCCCGTCGGCCGCGATCCACGATAAGCGACTGGAGCGCCCCGGGGCCGGTCTCGTCGGGAGACTCCGTCATGGCTTGAAGCGCCTTCAGCCTGTCGGCTGCGCTTTTCCACTGTGCTTCCGCCATGAGAAGGTCCTTCTCAAGCGCCCTTACCCTTCCTTCCTGAGCCTCGCGGGCAGCGCGGGCGGAACGGCACTTCGCGTCACAGGCCTCGAGGCGAGGTTTCATTCCCGCGAGGGCGCTGCCGTGGCGCTCCACGTCGGCCGTGAGGGTCTGCAGCTCTTTCTCGAGCTTCAATTTCTCCCTGAACTGTCTCACGTCGATCTTCTTCGAGGCCCCTCCGCTCAGGATGACGCCGCGCGAGTCGACATAGACATCGTCATTGATGAATATCCCTTCTTCTCCGGCAGCGACCCGCGAGAGGGCTTCATCGATGTCCGCTATCCAGGCGACCTCCATCTCGACATCGTCCCCGGTCTTTCGGAATATTCCTTTCGGGGAAAAGAACACGCGGTTGCCTTCCCGCTCCCGCACGGCAGAGGCCAGGGCCTCCATGGAATCGCTCCTTACAACCTCGTATTCGAGCTCTTCGGAGAAGAACCTTTCCAGCGCCTTGATCCTCGGCTCTTCCATCCTGATAAGGTTGACGAGCCGGTCTTCCGCGCGTACCGCGTCCTCGGGGCCCTCGATGTACCCGCCAAGCTGTTTGAGGAATTCTTCCTTGACCCGTTTCTCGCTCCGCGTGCTCTCGGCGATGGTCTTGAGTCTCTCCATCTCCTGCAGCATGCCCTCGCGCTCGTCTGCAGCGGCCGATTCCCTGGCGGACAGGGATTCCTTTTCCCCGAGCGCCACCTGCAGCGTGTCGTGAAGGGCCCTGCGCTTTGCGTCGAGGGACGAAAGGAGTGTCTCGAGCTCCTTCACCTCGGCCGCCTGGCGCTCCATCCGCTTCCGTCTCTCCTCGGCCTGCCGCTCGATCTGCGCTATCCTGTTGCGTGTCTCCGTGAGAGCGCTCATTGAAACAAAGAGCCTCGTACGGGACTCCTCGAGGGCCTTCTCATGTTCCTCGATGTTCGTCCTGAAGCCCTGAGCGATATCCCGGGTCCGCGCCTCCTTCCCTTTTTCCTCTTCCAGTTCGCCTGTCAGGGCCCCGCTTCTTTCCCCGAGGGCTTCCATCTCTTTCTCATGGCGCGCCGTTTCCGCGGCGATGGAGGACTCCTCTTCCGCGAGCCCCTTGAGGGACGCCTCAAGGCGTTTCACCTCTTCGCCCAGGTACTCTATCTCGAGAAGGCGGCTCTCCATGTCCTTCTCTTTGCTCTTGAGGTCGACCTCCAGCTGCCGGATGATGTTGTCGGTGAGGGCGAACTCACTCTCCTTCGCCTCGAACTCCTCCCGGACCGTCGATCTGTCGGCTTCCTTCTGGAGTATCTCTTCCTCGAGGTCTGTCTGTCGCTCACGGACCTTTGCCATGCGCTTCACGAGCTTCGCGTAGCCGTCGAGGAGGAGCTGCCTGTCTATCTCGTGGAGCCTGTCGGCCAGCTCCTGGTGTGCCTTCCATCGCTCCCATTCCTGCTCCGCCTTGCCGAACGA
>MVQP01000244.1 GCA_002067235.1 Syntrophorhabdus sp. PtaB.Bin047 | reverse complement strand
GATACAGATGGAGCAGTCGACGGTGGGGAAGGTCTTGTCGAGGCGCGCCATCATGCCGCCGATGGAGGGACTCTTCTCGACCATGACAACCTCGAGCCCGCCGTCGGCGCAGTCGAGTGCCGCCTGCATGCCGGCCACGCCGCCGCCGATGACAAGGACTCTTTTATTGATCTTGAATGACGATGAAAAAAGAGGTTTGTTCTTCATGACCTTTGCCACGGCCATTCTGACCTCTTCGATCGCCTTCTTTGTGTTGAGTTCCTTGTCAAGGCCGATCCAGGATACATGTTCACGAATGTTCGCCTGCTCGAAGAAATAGCGGTTGAGCCCCGCCTTCATGATCGTCCTTCTGAAGGTGTTCTCGTGCATACGGGGTGAACATGCCGCGACGACGATCCTGTCGAGCTTGTCCCGCTCGATGGCGTCTGTGATCTCTTTCTGTCCCGGCTCTGAACAGGTATACATGTAGGCCGTCGCATAGGCGACGCCGGGCATCTTCCGGGCTTCCTCGGCCACTTTCGCGACGTCAACGGTTCCCGCGATGTTGCTTCCACAATGGCAGATAAATACACCAACCCGCATCGATCAGGTCTCCTTAATTATTTGTCTCTTCGGCAGCTGCTTCTTTCTTGGCTTTCTGGGGCTTCTTCGCGGCTGCTTCTTCTGCTTTGATCTTCTCGTACTCTTCCCTGGTGATCCTGCGCGTGATCCTGTCGGCGCTCACGATCACTTTATCCATACCCAGTTCCCTGGGTGACAATCCATAGGCAAGTCCCATGAGCTGTGTAAAGTAGATGACGGGAATGCTGTAGTTCGAACCCGTCGTCTTGTTCACCTGCTCCTGGCGAAGGTCGAGGTTCTGCTGGCACAGCGGGCACGCGACGGCTATACAGTTCGCGCCGGCATCGATGGCCATTTCAAGCACCTTGCCCGAAAGCCTGTTCACCATCTCCCGCTTCGGAACGCCAAAGGCGGCGCCGCAGCACTCCATTTTGAAAGCGAAATCCTGGACCTGGATGCCGGCCGCCGTCAGGACCTTGTCCATGGAAACGGGATTCTCCGGGTCATCGAACTGCGCGATCTCCGGCGGTCTGGAGAGGATACACCCATAATACGGGGCTACCTTCAGGTCCGGCATGATATGGGTGACCCTTGCAGCGATGGCATCAAGCCCGACGTCTTCGTAAATGATCTGAAGGGACGACTTCGATTCGACGCCACAATTGTACGCCTCGTCGAGAAGCCCGTTGACCTCGTCCTTGAAAGCCTCGTCCTTCGACATGTTGTACTGTGCCTTCTTGAACGCCATGAGGCAGGAAGGACAGGGGGTCGTCAGCACGTCCTTGTTCATCTTCTCCACGAGGGTGAGGTTCCGTGCGGCAAGGGCCGCGGCGAATACGTGATCGACCGTATGGGCCGGCGTGGAGCCGCAGCAGCTCCAGTCATCGGGTTCCACAAGCCCCACTCCGAGGGCCTTCATGACGGCCCGAAGTGACTCGTCGTACTCCTTCGCGGTACCTTCCAGCGAACAACCACTGAAATATGCGTATTCTTTCTCAGCCATGCTTTTTCGCCTTTTCCTGGAATCTATTGAAAATCTGAGCTACTTTGTCGGCGCCTTTTATCGTCTTGGGGAACAAGCTGATCTTGCCCTTGCTCATGACCTTCGGCCCGAGCTCCGCATCGCCCATGAACTGGCCCGACTTGAACTTGTAGCCCATGAGGATGCCCATCTCGAAAATCCTGCCATGTTTCTTCATTGAATCAAGGAATGAATCGTAGAAAAGCTGAACGTCCTTCTCGGAGACCTTGCCCTCGCGACGGGCAATGATCCTCAGCGTGTCCATGATATGGGCCACGTCGACCTCGCAGGGGCACCGGGTGGTGCATGTCTCGCAGGTGGCGCAGAGCCATATCGCCCTGGAGGTGAGGATCGTCTCCTTCTGACCGGCCTGCAGCAGGCGCATGACCATGCTGACCGGATAGTCGAAGTACTGGGTGTAGGGACACCCGGCGGTACAATTCCCACACTGATAGCACAGCGATGGGTTCTGGCCGCTCTCCTTCTTCACCTCTTCAATAAAAGCCCAATCGGTTTTTTCAGTTAAATTGATCGTATCCATTCAGATTAACCAACCTTTAGAGCCGGCAGCAGTGAGCCCGTTTACCGTACGTCAAATTGTGCCTGTGTACTCGTCAATGACTGCCCCGGAAAATATATTCACTATAGTGAACACTATTAGTGAACCATCAGAACAAGACCGCTTATCAATGAACTATACCCCTTAAAACCTTTTGGTATTTAACACTAATTGGATTTTCCTTGTCAATACATATTTGACGCCGCAACGATTCAGAATAATGAATACTCCTTTTGTTAACCCCTCTCATCCTGTTGATAACACAGGGGCTTTTTTTGCTGCAGTATGTAATTCTCTTCACAAGG
>MVQP01000243.1 GCA_002067235.1 Syntrophorhabdus sp. PtaB.Bin047 | reverse complement strand
GTCATGATCGTGTCGCCTTTTTCTATGAGCTCCGCGCCGTAGAGGGAGAGCATCCTGTTGTTCTCGATGTCCTCGACATGGATGGCGAGCGCTTCGCCGAGCATGTCCTCGACGATGTCCCTGTCGCCGGCATGGCCCTCAAAGGCCTCAGTCATTCTCTTCAATGCCCAGAAGAGGTTCACTGCCGTCGGGCGCGTGGCACCGAGCTTTTTGGCGATGCGGGCGATATCGACCCGGCGGACGGACCGCCTCGCCGCCATGACCTCCTTCACCCCGAGGACCATTCCATAGGCGGCCACGATGCCGAGAAGCGGCGCGCCCCGGACGGTCATGTTGCTGATGGCCGTCATGACGTCCCCGGCGGTCCTGCATTTCACATATGTTTTCCTGAAGGGCAGCTCTCTCTGATCGAGAAGGTAAAGAACGCCGTTTTTCCAGTAAATATGATCCGTCATGCGTCACCTCTTCTTACTATGCCTTCAGCTTTTTCAGGAGGAGTTCGTTAAGGAGCGCCGGATTGGCCTTGCCCTTCGTTTCCCTCATGACCTGTCCCACGAAGAAGCCGATGAGCTTCTCCTTGCCGGCCCTGAAGTCGGCCACCTCCTTCGGTGACCGGGCAATGACCGCGTCGATGATGCCCTCGATGGCCCCTTCGTCGGAGATCTGGAGCAGGCCCTTCTCCTTTACGTATTCACGCGGGGAGGCGCCGGTCCGGTAGATCTCCGGGAATATCTCCTTGCCGATCTTGTTGCTGATGGTGCCGTCCTTGATGAGCGTGAGAAGTTCGGCCAGCCGTGCCGGTGTGACGGGGGAGTCCTTCGGGGAAACGTTGCCGTCCTTCAGTTCCCTCAAGAGCTCCGTCATGATGAAGTTGCTCACCGTCTTCGCCTCGGGGAAGAGCTTGAGGACCTCCTCGAAATACGCGGCCAGTTCCCTGTCGGAGGCGAGTATCTCCACGTCGTACCGGGGAAGGCCGTAGTCTTTCATGAAGCGTTCCATCTTCTCCATGGGGAGTTCGGGCAGGGTCTTTCGCACTTCGTCGACCCATGCCTCGTCCACGGTCACGGGGAGAAGGTCGGGTTCGGGAAAATAGCGGTAGTCGTGCGCCTCCTCCTTGCCGCGCATGGAATAGGTGACCCCCTGCTCGGCGTTGAACAGGCGTGTCTCCTGGACGACGCTCTCACCCTTCCTGATAAGGGCGATCTGGCGGTCGATCTCGTAGTCGAGGGACCTCTCGATGTAGCGGAAGGAGTTCAGGTTCTTGAGCTCCGCCCGGGTGCCGAAGGCCTCGTCGCCCTTCTTGCGCACCGAGACGTTGGCGTCGCAGCGGAAGCTTCCTTCCTCCATGTTGCCGTCGCATATCTCGAGGTACATGAGGATGTCGCGCAGCGCCTTCAGGTATGCCGTCGCCTCTTCCGGCGTCCTGAGGTCGGGTTCGCTGACGATCTCGAGGAGTGGTGTGCTCGAGCGGTTGTAGTCCACCATGCTGTAACTGCTCGTGTCGATGGTGCGCTCGTGGACGAGCTTGCCCGCGTCCTCTTCCATGTGGATGCGCAGGATGCGGATGCGTTTCGTCTTTCCGTCCACGACGATGTCGAGCCAGCCATTCACGCAGATGGGCTCTTCGTACTGGGAGATCTGATACCCTTTCGGCAGGTCGGGATAGAAGTAGTTCTTCCGGGCGAAAATGCTCCTGGGATTGATGGAACAATGGACGGCGAGTCCCAGCTTGATGGCGAACTCGACGACCTTTTTGTTGAGGACCGGAAGCGCCCCCGGCAGACCCATGCAGGTGGGGCAGGTATGGCTATTCGGCTCAGCCCCGAACTTCGTCGAACAGCCGCAGAATATCTTGCTCTCCGTAAGAAGATGGGCATGGACCTCGAGGCCCATTACCCCTTCGTAATCACCATAATCCACAGCGCACCTCTCTGACTGCCTTCTATCGCTTACAAATGATTGAAACTATACAACAGGTAACGGTGTCATTTCAAAACAAATTGCCCCCGTGAGGGGAAAAGGGACCTTCCAATGGCGCCCGCGATATGATAAGAAGAGATGGGTACAGGAATTGGCAACAAGAAAGGTCAAAAAGAAGAAACCGGGGAGGTTCTTCCGCTTCACCAAGGTCGCCTTCGTTCTCGTCATCCTTCTCGTCGTTGGGTTTGCGGGCTTCTACATGGTCTACCCCGACGTGTCGAAGCTGAAGAAGCAGAATCCGGGGAAGACATCCTTCATGGAATACCGGGAGGCGGAGTACCGGGCGAAGGGGAAGAAGATACGGATACAGTCGAGGTGGGTCCCCTTGAGATCCATATCGCCCTACCTCATGAAGGCGGTCCTCATAGCGGAGGACGACAAGTTCTGGTCCCACCACGGTTTCGATAAGGAGGCCATCCAGAAGGCGTTCGAAAAGAACCTGGAGGCCGGCAAGTTCAAGCTGGGGGGAAGCACCATCAGTCAGCAGCTCACGAAGAACCTCTACCTCACGCCCTCCAAGAACCCCGTCCGCAAGCTCAAGGAGGCGATCATCACCTGGAGGCTCGAGAGG
>MVQP01000242.1 GCA_002067235.1 Syntrophorhabdus sp. PtaB.Bin047 | reverse complement strand
GAGGAAGACCTGTTCCATCTGGCTGCGGTCCACCTCGGTGGCGCAGAGGTCTTCGGAGAACTTCTTGTGTATGGTTATACCCCTGTTGGCATGTCCGAACATGTCGACGCAGCGCTCCACGAGGTCACCGAGATCGGTCGGTTTTACCTCGTATTTCCCACCCCGGGCAAAACCGAGAAGCTGCTTCGTGAGTTCGGCGCCGCTCTTGATCTGCTCCTCGATGCTTTTTAGTTTCTCGTAATTCGACTCCGTCGGGTCCGCCGTGAGGAGCATGACCGAGGTGTAACCCATGATGCCCATGAGGAGGTTGTTGAAATCGTGGGCTATGCCCCCGGCGAGGGTGCCGACGGCCTCCATCTTCTGCGCCTGCAGGAGCTGCGCCTCGAGCAGCTTCTTCTCCGTCATGTCCTTGCCGATGCTGAGGATCTCCACGCACTCGCCGTTCTCGTTCGTGACGGCCTTGTTCGTCCAGGAGACCCAGACACGCTCACCGTCCTTTCTGACGTTCTCGTTCTCGTTGCTCTTGAAGGCGTCGGGATTCCGCTGTATCTCCTCCATGAGAGACGCTAGGTCCCTCGAGCTCGCCGATTCGAGTTCGGGAACGATGGTCCCGACCACGTTCCTTCCTATCAGCTCCTCTTCGTGATACCCGAAGAACTCAAGGCCGAAGGGGTTCATGAACAGGATGTTGCCGGCCCTGTCCCAGCGCAGGATGATGCTGTTGGCGTTGTTCACCACGTCCCTGTACTGTTGTTCGCTCTTCTTCAGCGCCTCCTCGAATCTCTTGCGGTCCGTGATCTCAACGGTATAACCCCCGAGAAGCGCGGTCTTGTCAGGCCGGTACAGGGGGAACTTGCAGGTTACGTAACTGCGTCCCTCAAAGGACTCCTCGACCGTCCTGAGATGCCCTGTCCGGAGGACCTCTTCGTCATCGTCGCGGATGTTCCGGGCGAACTCGGGTGGAAAGAGCTCCTCCGATGTCTTTCCCAGCATATCCTGCAGGGGTCGTGCGAGGAGCCTTTCGAAGCTTCGGCTCAAGGCAACGGCCCGATTGTCCTCATCCTTGAGGAACACCAGGATGGGGCAGTGCTCCAGGAAGAGGGCGAATCGTTCCTCGCTCTCCCGGAGGGCCTCGGCCCTTTCTTCGCTGAGCGTCATCTCCCTCTTGAGCTCCGCCGTCTTACGGCGAACGGCGCGCCGCAGCGCCCGGTTCCATATCGTGAGGCCAAGGAGGAGGGCGGCAATGAGCGCGGCGGCTATGCCCGCGTACCGGAGGTAGCGTGTCGGGAGCTCCCGGGAACCGTACCATTTCTGCTCTATCGCCCGGTATTCCTCCGCCGTTATCATGGCGAAGCCCTGCTCCACGGTCGCGAGGAGTGCGGAATCGCCTTTCCTTACGGCTCGATGGAAGGCACCCTTGTAAAGGGGCCGGGAGGATTTGAACTGCCCCTGTATCCCTTCCCTGTAGAGGTAGTAGAGTGCGGGGGGCTTGTCCATAACAAAGACGCCGACGCTCAGATCCCTGGCGCCGCGGATGATAGCCTCGTAGCTCGTGTATTCGACAAGGTTGTTGACGCCCCTGGCCTTGAGGAAATCCGCCGCGGAGTCGCCCTTCTTCACGGCCACGGAAAAACCGCGCAGGGACCAGGCGTCTGTTATCCCCGAGACGTTCTGATGGAAGAAGATGGGCACATCGATCTCCTGGTAGGGTTTGGTAAAGTCGAAGACCTTCGCTCGCCTCTCGTTGAAGAAGATGGTGTCGATGACGTCGAAGACGCCATCCTCCATGTTTGCGAGGGCCAGCGACCAGTCCATGCCGAAAAGCTGGGCCCGGATCCCCGTCTTCTTCTCCCAGAGGGCCCACTGATCGACGAGTATGCCCTGCAGCCTTCCCTCAATGTCAAGGAAGGCGAAGGGAGGATAGTTGTTGTCCATGACGACCCGGATCGACCGCGGCGCTGCTTTTGCGGCGTAGACGGCCGGGCAGGTCAGGAAAAGAATGATAATGGACAGAACGAGAGCCGCAAGAATGTGCTTCCGACCCCTGCCGGTGTTTCGGGGCAATTGCGTGGACCTCCTTACTACGAGCACCCTGTACGGGTGCCTGTGGAGATTATCGGACAAATGCGGCGCCGTTTAAACATTTCCTTGCCTTGCAGGGGGCTCACATCCTCTCAGTCCTCTTTCAGAAAAAGACGGTGGTACTCGGGTTCGGTGAGGTGCTTCTTGAGCATCTTGCTGAGGACCCCGAACACCTCCGCCAGGTCGTCATCGGACATTCGCTGGAGGACGGTGTTCATAAGGTCGTCATCGGAGAATTTCTGGAGGTAGACCTGCACCGTGTTCTCATCGGTCTTCCTGTCCATGCCGTAGCCGAGAAACCCGTCGAAGTCCTCGACGAAAAGATGGGAATGCTTTGCCATAACCTCACCCGCCTTGCTGTATTGGACCGCGTCCACCGGACACGCCCGCCGCTAGTTTAATCCAGAACCGGCAGACAAGGAAAGAGAAAGTCTCACGAAGAAAAACCGTTTCAGGTTCCAGCAACTGTGTTGAATGTCAATTGATTTCTTTTTCATGAACGGGCCTCCGCCCATGTTGCTTTGTTCTTCATCA
>MVQP01000241.1 GCA_002067235.1 Syntrophorhabdus sp. PtaB.Bin047 | reverse complement strand
ATAATCACCGGCTTCCCTTCAAGGGCGATCTTGAGCTTGTTCACCGCCGCGACCGCCGCCTCCTCCTTTGCGTCCCCGGACAACCCGAGGAGCTTCCACAGTTCTTTCATGGTTGCCTCCTTTGTGTTTGTGTCCCCCTCAAAGCCGAGCTTGTTGGCGAGGGGAACCATGCCGTCGATGTTCGGTTGGTTCGTGAGCGCCACGTTTATGAGCCGGACCACCCTGTTGTCGGAGATCCTCTTGAGGAAGACGGGAGAGACGTACCGGTATTCCCTGTTGGCGATGTACTGCTTCGCCCTGTCCGTCCACTCGATGACGGCCCATATCCCGTCGGCGCCCCTGTTCACGAGCTTCTTTATCCATCCCGCAGCCGGGGCCTCGACGGGAGGATCGGCGACCGTCTGGTGTTCGTAGTCGATGACCATGTCGTTCGTCTGTGCCTCGAAGGCCTCGACGATCCCCCGGGCCCCCTCGTCGTCGAGTCTGAACGGTCCCTTCGGGGTGTCGTGATGCCCATAGGGGATCACCTGGATCTCGGCGGGCACCTTGCCCTCGACGTCCTTGCAGATCAGAACCAGCGCGTTCTTCATCCCTGTGCTCCTTTCATGAGAAACCCCCTGAGGCAGTCCCTCATCGTCTCCCAGTCTTCCTCCTGGACCATGAGGTACGGCCTTGCAGGTATCCTTACTTTTTTGTTCCTTCCCGCCATGCCGCCCATCTGGTGGATGCGGGCATAGACCCGCTTGGTACCCACAACGACACGGTCGGCCCCTGCGCGGGCGGTGATTGAGTTCTGGAGCTTTCCCCGATCGATGAGAGTTTTCTTCCCGGACGTATACCGGGTGAAGCCCTTCGTAAAGCCTCCCTTCAGGGTGTAGGCCTTGCGCTTTCTCTTTCCCCTGCCCAGGTAGGCGCGGTATATGGACTTTACCTTCGTAGGCTCCCACTTCTCGGGGCGGCCGCCTTCCTGGAAGTTCCTTATCACCGAGGACCGGACGATCTCCCCGATCGCGCGGAAGGCGGGGCGGAGGTCCGTGACGTTCCTCTTGAGCCTCGTGAAGAGGCGCTGTACCTGTTTATCCTTTATCTCGACGTCTATACGCATCTTGACAACTCCAGCCGATGTGATAGACTGGTGTCCAATCCACCGGAGCGGGCCTGGGTTCCTGATGCTCCGGTGCAGAACGCTACGGCTTCCAGGAGCCGGATGGCTCCTTCCCCCTTACCTCCCATAGAGCAACCACCCCATCCTTTGATTCGCGAAATACTTTGCCTTCTCTCCGCGGAAAAAGGTGTATCCCACGAATGTCCCCTGCTGGTATTCAGCCGACAGCATGACATGATGTTTCTTCTTGTCTTCAAAGAACCGGATAAACCGCTTGCGCATGACGATCCGCCCCGTCTTCTCTCCCTTCATGGGCATGAGCCATATCTCGAAGGAATCTTCCAGGACGGGCCCGATAAGTGGGAAGTAAGCCTCCCTGCCATCCATGGACATGTGATCGAAGAGATAGTCCGAAAGGATGATGGAGTCCTTGTCGGGGGTATTAATGAGAACACTCTTCCCTCCGATCGCCTTATGGAAAAGACTTCTCAGCTTGACCATATCGCCGCCGAGGTCCTTCAGAGTCGGCCCCAGCCTTGCCGGCATGGGGTCGTAAGGGACGGTCGATGGCCGTCCGGCCTCTGCGGTCCCCTGGTCAATGAGCGGGAGCCATTTCTCGCGGGAGGCGAGGTTGATGCTCCTTGCCGCCAGGGTGTCACGGTAGCTCACTTCTCCCGGGTTATTGTCGAATCCCGGATCCGCTATGCCCGTGACGTCCGTTTCTACATCAAGGCTCTCCCGGGAGAGGTCCCCCTTCGACAGCGCGCGGACGGTGCAGCGGCAGTTGAACCCGTTCGGCGGGTAACTCGTCTGCCAGAAGGGATCATTACTGCGCAGGACCTTGCCATTTATGGCGGCATGCGCCGGACGGGTCCTGCCGTCCATGACGGCCACATACTGCCAGAAGGGAAGATTCCCGGCGACTTCCATCTGCCTCTGATAGTGGCCCGCCTGATAGGCGGCCTGGATGTTGGTCCGGAACACCGTGTCGAGCCGGTAGGGATTCATGCCCGTCCAGCCGCGGGTTGCCATCGTCTTCTTCACCGACTTCTTGAATTCGTTGAATGTTGTGCCCGATTTGATCGCCCTGTCTATCCCCCCATACAGGTCGGTGAGCACGTCCATCCGGGCGACGCCGGAGACGGTGAAGGCCCTGGCGCGCGCTTCTTCTGTCAGCTGGCGGTATCTCGCCGGTGTGAGGACCGTCTTATCCCGGAAGAACCTGATCGCCTCGGCGAAGGGCAGTTTGCGGAACTGGATCATTCGAGGGACCTCCCCTTGAGACCGGCAAGGGTCATCGCCGATTCGAGAACCTCACGGAACCTCGTCGTGTCGATCCCCTGGTAGATGTCGGCGAGCTTCTCCTGGAGGTCGTCGTATGATGCGGCTGCATCGACGATCTCCTCGAAGGCCGACAGGTCGATCGCGCCCGTGAGGGTTGCGTCGTCTGTCAGGCTGTCGATGTATTCCTGGGCGGTGATGAGACTGTCGATGCCGTCCGTTGGATCCGCCTTGTGGGCCGTCTTCTCGA
>MVQP01000240.1 GCA_002067235.1 Syntrophorhabdus sp. PtaB.Bin047 | reverse complement strand
TCGAGAAGACGGCCCACAAGGCGGATCCAACGGACGGCATCGACAGTCTCATCACCGCCCAGGAATACATCGACACCCTTGCCGACGATGCGCTCGCGCAGGGAGCAATCGACCTGTCGGCCGTCGAGCGGATCGTTGAGGAGGCAGAGTCCTTTGATGACCTGCAGGCGAGGCTCGCCGAGGTCTACTCCGACATCGGCATGGACGGGTTCCGCCGCGTCCTGGCGGAGGCGATGGTCCGCGCCGACCTGAAAGGGAGGTCCCTCGCATGATCTCCTTCGAAAGCCTTCCCTTTGATAAGGCGATCACGTTCTTCCGGGACAGGACGATCCTGACGCCCGGGAAGTATGCCCATCTCAGCGCCGAAGCAAAGGCGAAGGCTTTCACAGTCTCCGGCGTCACCCGGATGGACGTCCTCACCGACATCCACGGCGCCATCGACAGGGCGATCGCCGAGGGCACGACGTTCGCGGACTTCAAGAAGGATATGAGGCAGACCATGACGCGCCGCGGCTGGGAAGGCTTAAGTCCCTACCGGCTCGAGACGATCTTCCGGACGAACATCCAGGCAGCCTACCAGGCGGGCCACTGCCAGAGACAGATGGAGGTCGTCGACAGTCACCCGTACTGGCAGTACGTGGCCGTGATGGATTCAAGGACGCGCCCGGCCCATGCAGTAATGAACGGCCGGACCCTCCGGCATGACGATTCCTTCTGGTCCACAAGCTACCCTCCGAATGGTTTCAACTGCCGCTGCACCGTGCGGGCGCTGACGAAAGGAGAGATCTCCCGGGAAAGACTCCCCATCGAAGAGGACGCGCCGGGCATCGCTGACCCCGGCTTCGCAGGCAATCCCGGACAGTCGTACCGGACGGACGTCATTGCCTGGGAGAAGGCGCACAGGGCGCCGGAGGCCATAACGGGCGCATTCGTCGCCTCGATGGTGGAGAGTTCCCCGAGGAAGGCGGCATTCTCATCCTGGATCGACGAGATCGTGAAGGACGGGAAGGCCCGCGGCGCGACGTCCGTTGTCGGCTGGATGGACCTGGCCACCATGAAATACCTGGAAGGGGAGAACATCGCCATCGCCTCGCCGGTGATCATCGCGGATGACCGCGGCATGCTCCATGCGGCAAGGACCGCAAAGCGACTCCGGGGCAACGCCCTGACCCCCGAGGAGTTGAAGATGCTTCCGGACATCGTGGCGAATGCGGAGGCCATCCTCTGGGATACCCAGGACCCCGCACTCCTCTACGTTGTCACCGACAGGGACAGGAAGATAAAGGTCGTCACCCGGGTCAACTACAGGCTGAAGGGAGCACCGGAGCCGGTCAACATCGTTGCGACGGCAGGGCGCGTTCTCAGGGAAAACCTGACCGGGGGAAGATATAAGCTGATTCGGGGGAAATTATGATGGGGCCGGAGGGGCGCCACATCCCTCATAGGGCACTCAGCGGTTTTGCACCGCCTACTGTCCAACTGGCCGCGGCGACTTTCCAGTTGTCAGCCCCATCAACAGTACAAAGTCTACCACACCCGGAGGAGTTGTCAAGTTGCAGATAGACGTCGAGATAAAGGACAAAAAGGTGCAACGGCTCTTCACGAGACTCCAGAGGAACGTGAAGGATCTCCGCCCCGCCTTCCGCGCGATCGGGGAGATCGTCCGCTCCTCGGTGATCAGGAACTTCCAGGAGGGCGGTCGCCCGGAGAAGTGGGAGCCCACCCGGATCCGCTCCATTTACCAGGCGTACACGCGGAAGAAAACAAAATCAGGCGCGAACCGAAAGGCATACACCATCCGCGGCCGTCTCACGAAGGCCTTCGACCGCTATTCGTCAGGGAGAAAAACCCTTATTGACACGGCACGGCTCCAGAACTCGATCACGGCCCGGGCGGAAACCAATCGTGTCGTTGTGGGCACGGACCTGGTCTACGCCCGTATCCATCAGCTCGGCGGCATGGCGGGAAGGAACAGGAAGGTGAAGATCCCCGCGAGACCCTATCTCCTCGTCCAGGACGAAGACTGGGCACCGATCGGGCAATGTCTCCGGGGATTCCTCATGAAAGGAGCGCAGGAATGAAGAATGGACTGGTCCTTATCTGCAAGGACGTCGAGGGCAAGGTGCCCGCCGAGATCCAGGTGATCCCCTACGGGCATCACGACACCCCGAAAGGGCCCTTCACGCTCGACGACGACGGGGCCCGGGGGATCGTCGCGGCCTTCGAGGCGCAGACGAACGACATGGTCATAGACTACGAGCACCAGACGATCGCGGACCCGCCCGTCGAGGCCCCGGCCGCGGGGTGGATAAAAAAGCTCGTGAACAGGGGCGCCGAGGGCATATGGGCCGTCATCGAGTGGACGGAGAAGGCGAAGCAGTACATCGCCAACAGGGAATACAGGTACGTCTCGCCCGTCTTCCTCAAGAGGATCTCCGACAACAGGGTGATCCGGCTCATCAACGTGGCGCTCACGAACCAGCCGAACATAGACGGCATGGTTCCCCTCGCCAACAAGCTCGGCTTCGAGGGGGACACAAATACAAAGGAGGCAACCATGAAAGAACTGTGGAAGCTCCTCGGCCTGTCCGAGGACGCAAAGGAGGAGGCGGCGGTCGCGGCGGTGAACAAGCTCAAGATCGCCCTTGAAGGGAAGCCGGTGATTAT
>MVQP01000239.1 GCA_002067235.1 Syntrophorhabdus sp. PtaB.Bin047 | reverse complement strand
ATCCGCTATCTCCTTCAACTGAAGACAGAGTTCCTCACCACTCATGTCAGGCAGCATCAGGTCTAGAACTATAAGGAGGGGCTTCTCCTTCTTCGCCGCCTCCAGCGCATCCTTCCCCTGCCCTGCGTGCACTATCCGGAACCCGGCGCCTTCCAGGTAGACCTTCACTATATGCGCTATCTTTGGATCGTCTTCTACAACGAGGATGGGGTAAAGCATATATCAAATGTACACCATGCACCTCCCCGATACAATGGGGCGCAACATCACGCCCTCCGAACACAGGGCGATGCCGTCTCTTGACGGTCTTATCCATCCGAGCGTAAAGCGTTTGAGGCGGAAGAATGTTTCCCTGAAGAAATCCGCAGAACCAACACGACAGGCACGTCGCTTTGCAGAAATGGGGTCATTTCTTACTTGAAAAATATCATTCTGACCGCTACAAGCAGCAATGATACCCCGAAGATCTTCTCCAGAACGGTGTTTGACAGGCCCGTCGCGAACCTTGCGCCTATCAGGCCGCCGAGAAAGAACCCCGCGGCAACAAGGGCGGCTATCCTCAGGTCCACGTCGCCGTGTTTATAGTATGTCCAAGCGGCAAGTATCCCGATGGGCGGGACCATCAGGGCGAGCGTGGTGCCCTGTGCCTGATGCTGGGAAAGACCGAAGAACAGGACCAGAGCGGGAACGATGATTATCCCGCCGCCGATCCCGACCAGCCCGCTCAGGACACCGGCTGCCAATCCGAGAAGCAAATACAGCAAAACACTGCCCATATCCATCATCTCTCGACCTCCTGCCCGTAAGTGGCTCTTATCCTAATTCATTGTGAGGTCGTACCCTGCAAATCTCAATGGGATGGGAAGGACATGCCGCCAAGGACAGTCATGTCGAGTGTGCGGGTCTTGCGGACGATGCCTTCATGATCAAGGCCAGGCCGGCAACATCAAGCGAGAAGAAGTAGAAGGGCCCCGACCACCGCTGGGCCGGGTATGGCTGGCGGGGAGTCTTTGGAAGGCAACGTTCACGGCGTCTTCTTCTTCACGCGGTACTTCTCCAGGTACTTATCCACGTCAATCTCGGGATGGTATTTCCTGAACAGATCGATGATCGCCTCGATCTCTCCCTCCTTTTCCTCTAAGCACTTGCCCGGCAGGTATTCCCTCGGCGCCAGCTCCTCCACCGGGGTCTTGCCCAGTACGTCCCTGGCATTCACGTCCGCCCCCGCTTTCAGGAGAACCTCTACGATATCGACACGGCGGCCGCGGCAGGCGCGGTGCAGAGGAGTCGTTTCGTTGCCGGTGTTATCGCCGTTCACGTCGGCTCCCGCATCAAGGAGAAGCCGGACTATCTCCACATTGCGTCCCTCACAAGCCCAGTGGAGGGCCGTCTTGCCGCAATTGTCCCTCCCATTTATCTCGAGCACTCCCTTCTCGAGGATCTCGCGGGCGCGTTCGGTATCGCCCCTCTCAACGGGCCCGTGGAGACGCGTGCGTTCCATGTAGCGCAAACCTTCCAGAAAGTCTTCATTGAACTCCATAGTGCCTATGAAACCTCCTCGTCAACCGCTGTGATCATGCATTCATCCCGCTATCGTGGATATCCGATGTATAGCCCATTAGTCGGCTCCCGTCAAGGTATTCAGTGTGACCATCAGTGTGACCATCTCTTCCTTTTTCGGCGAAATCTGAAGACTAACCACCGTGACCGGGGTCTCTCAATCTCCTCTATCGTAGACACACCCGCTGTGCCTCATTTGCCCGTCACCGTCAAGAAGGACGTCCAAACCCACCATCGCATGGGCAATTAGTCTACTCACGATTATACTACTTCAGATTATCGTTTCACCGGGGAGACCGGCGGGCGGAGGAGGTCCCATAACACGTCTGGTTTCATCCCAACCCAGCACTGTCTTCTCGCGACAGTTGCCGAGAAGCATGGCTGTTCCAGGACTGAAGAAAAGGTGCGCTTCATTGTCCGAGGATTATCTTGTCTATCTGTTCAATGTGTTCGAAGTGACGGTCCCGCGTGAGGAGGGTACCGCCGACGCTCATGCAGCAGGCGGCTATCCAGACGTCGTTTATGGGAATGGGGGTTCCTTTTGCGGAGAGCGCGGAATATATGAGCGAGTATTTTCGGGCAACCTCTTCATCGACGTCTATTATCGACACCCCAAGCTCGGTGACGAAGCGCCGAAACGTTGTCTCGTTGTCTGCGCTCTTGCTGCCCTTCTGAAAACCATAGAATAGCTCTCCCAGGACGATGACGGGCAACAGGACCTCCGTGCTTTGCCCTGCAATGAGGTCCACCACCTCTTCTTTCCCCTGGCCGAAATCGATGTAGATGTTCGTATCAAGAACAAGCCTCATTTCCAGTCACCCTCTCGAATCTCTTCAAAGACCTGAAGGTCCTCTCTCAACTCCGAGGCCTCCTCGGGCGTCAACCAGCCCGCCGCTTTCCTGATGCGTTCTTCACGGTTCGCCGCGAGGCCCAGTTTCTCATCGATCGCATCCAGTATGAAGGCGGTCTTCGTCTTCCCCTCTTTCCTCGCCGCCCGCTTGATCATCTCTTCTTTCTTCGGCGGAATCCTAAGACTGATAGGCATCTTGCAGCCTCCTGTATCGCAAATATACCTATTGTATCTCATCTGCCCATCTCCGTCAAGAAAGCCTTCCTCCATCC
>MVQP01000238.1 GCA_002067235.1 Syntrophorhabdus sp. PtaB.Bin047 | reverse complement strand
AAACAACACGTGCGGGAATAACTCAGCGGTAGAGTGCAACCTTGCCAAGGTTGAAGTCGCGGGTTCAAATCCCGTTTCCCGCTCCAAAAAACCGAAGCGGGTGAAGACGCCCGCTCCAAAAAAGCTCATAAGCCTCACGAGTTGCCGACGCGGCTCGCCTGGTCCTTGAATTCATGGCGGCATAGCCAAGTGGTAAGGCGACGGTCTGCAAAACCGTTATTCTCCGGTTCAAATCCGGATGCCGCCTCCAACCTAAAGAAAGTTCAAAGTTCAATGTTTCAGGCAAAGACCGACCCTGGGAAACGCCTCCCTCGTCCAAATGATGGTGGAGCTGAGGAATGCTGAACGCTTCTTCCCCTGAGACCTGAAACGTGAAACCTGAAACTGCTTTTTCGTTAGTCCAGCATGAAATCCCATGCCGTGTCGTTGATCCAGATGCTGTAGTATCCCCTGCCGAGCAGTCCCTTGGGTTTTATGATGTACATGTCCTTCCCCTGGGGCCTGACGTCGATCTCGATGTCCTTGCCGAAGGCGAAACGCGGTTTGCCGAGGGCCGACGGCTGATAGAATCCCATGGGGTTCACGGTGAGCACGCTCATCTCGTACTTCCCGTAGAGTACGAAGTGCTGGAAATCCTTCAGCAGGAAATGGGCGGGATTGTTGGACTCCACGAAAATGACCCCGTCCTCGTCGAAGACGATGTTGGGCAGGAGCCTGATGAGCCCTTTGTTCGTCTTGATGTATGCCCCGTACTCCTTGGGTGTCGCGACCTTTTCATTTTTCGCGATGACCGCTGTTGCGGAGGCCCCGAAGAGGACGAGACACAGCGTTATGACACATATCGTTTTCAGTCTTGCCATTGGTTTCTCCATTTATTGTTCTTTCGGCGAATATCTTGCCGTTTCATGCCACCGTGACCTCAACCTTTCGCTCCCGCGGTCCGTCGAATTCCAGGAGAAAGATGCCCTGCCAGGTTCCCAGCGCGGGCACGTCCCCGGAAAGGGGGATGCTCACCGACGCCCCGACGAGGACTGCCTTGATATGGGCATCGGAATTCCCTTCCCTGTGCCGGTACGGATGGCCGGCAGGCACCAGCCTGCCCAGCGCTTCCATAATGTCACGCATGACATCGGGGTCGGCATCTTCGTTGATCGCAACGGCGCACGTCGTGTGGGGGGTGTAAACGTGAAGGATCTTCCCGGTCTGTCCCCTTGCCGCGTTCACGACCTGGTCCGTTATGTTCATGGCTTCGGTCCTCTTCGATGTTCTGACGTGGAATTCCGTCATGGATCACCCTGTTTCTCCTGCTTCTTCCTGTAGTCTTCTATGGCGGCCCTCAGGGCTTCTTCTGCCATGACCGAACAGTGCAGCTTCGCCTCCGGCAGTCCGCCGAGCTCCCGCGCGACGATCTGGTTCGTGAGCTCGAGCGCCTCATCGATGGTCTTTCCCTTGATGAGCTCCGTTGTCATGCTGCTCGACGCGATCGCAGCCGCGCAGCCGAAGGTCTTGAACTTGACATCGACAATGCGGTCGTTCTCAATCTTGAGGAAGATCCTCGTCACGTCGCCGCACGTGGGGTTGCCCACCTGCGCCATGCCATCGGCGCCTTCTATCTCGCCCATGTTCCTGGGATGTTCGAAATGGTCCATCACCGTATCGCTGTATGGTCCCTGGGACATCTTTGCCTCCTGTTGTTTCCCGTGACGGCGGGACGAATCGTATAGGTGAACTATAGCATAAACGACAGACCTTTTGTAACATCATTTTGCTTGACGGTTTTGAGACGAATTTGTTAGAAACTAGCATTAAAATTAAGGAGATTGAAGATGCTTAAACGGTATTTGCTCGCTCCGGGCCCGACCCAGATCCCACCCGACGTATTGCTGAAGATGGCTGAGCCCATGGTCCACCATCGCAATCCCATGTTCGAAGTGGTGGTGGAGGAGGTCAGAAAGAACCTGAGGCACATCTTCGGCAGCAGGAACGAGGTTCTCATATTCTCTTCTTCGGGTACCGGCGCGATGGAAGGCGCCGTGACGAATATGCTCTCGCCGGGTGACAGGGCCATCGTGGTCCGCAGCGGCAAGTTCGGGGAGCGCTGGGCGGAGATCTGCAGCGCCTACGGCGTGGAATGCGTGAACATCGATCTCCCCTGGGGAGATGTTCTCGACCCGGCGGCAATCGAAAAGGCCCTCAGGGAGAACCCCGACGCAAAGGCGGTCTACATGCAGGCCACGGAGACATCCACGGGGACCATATTCCCCGTCCGGGAGGTCGCCGCCATCGTGAAGGAGCGCCCCGGGACGCTGATGGTCGTCGACGGGATAACCGGTGTGGGGGTTTTCCCTCTGCCCATGGACGAGTGGGGCATCGACGTCCTGATCGGTGGTTCCCAGAAGGCCCTTATGCTGCCGCCAGGTTTGGCCTTCGCCGGGGTCAGCGACAAGGCTTGGGAGTTCAACAAGGCTTCCCGGATGCCGAGGTTCTACTTCAACTGGGCGAAGGAAAGGGATAACCTGAAGAAGAACCAGACCAATTTCACCCCTGCCATCTCACTGATCGTGGGCTTGAGGGAGTCCCTGAGGATCCTCAGGGAAGAAGGTCTGGAAAATGTCTACCGCAGGAGCGAGATGCTCGCCAGGGCGACCCGGGAAGGTGCTCGCGCGATCGGCCTCGAGATATTCTC
>MVQP01000237.1 GCA_002067235.1 Syntrophorhabdus sp. PtaB.Bin047 | reverse complement strand
CTTGGAGATGTCGAGGACGTCGTTGATGAGATCGAGGAGATGGCGGGAACTGTTCTGCACCATGCCGAGCTGTTTCCTCTGTTCATCGTTGAGCGGTCCCGCGAGTCCCTGGATCAAGAGTCCCGTGAAGCCGATGATGGAATTGAGCGGTGTGCGGAGCTCGTGGGACATGGTCGCCAGAAAAGCTGACTTCAGATGGTCGGCGGACTCCGCCTTCTGACGGGCTACCTCCAGTTCGGCCGTCCTCTCCGCGACGAGCTCCTCAAGATGGTCCCGGTACTTCACCAGCTGGTTCTCGGCAACCCTGCGTGCCGTGACATCCTCCATTGTGATCAGTATCTCCCCATCGTGAAGCCTGACAGGGGTGAAACTGACGATCTTCTCCGTCCCGTCCGAACAGGTGACCCTGTTCTCATAGGCCCTGTTCTCGCCGGGGGTGAACCTCTCCACCATCTCGAGCCACGCCCCTATCACCTGGTGCCTGTACCCGCGGTCGGGATAGGCCTTTCTGAACCACGTTCTGCCGTCGGGAACATCGCCCAGGGTATAGCCGAACATCTCCGTGAACTTCGGGTTTACATACCTGTACGCCCCGTCCCCGGCGATCATTACCATGCCGAAAGGGGCATTCTCGGTCAGGGCCAGTTCCCTGTCCTTTTCCCTCAGCAGGGCTTCGTCCGCCTGGACTCGCTCCAGGATCTCTTTCTCCATCCGGGCCGTGCGCGACTTAACGCGCACGCGCAGCATGAGGTTGTGCAACAGGACAAGGCAGGCGATCGCTATCACAGAGAGCACGACCCACTTGATCCAGCCCGGGTAGTCTTTCCTAACCGCAATGCCGGTCCAACGCCTCAGAGAGTAATAGTAAGGTGAATTGCGGTCGATCTTCAGGGTCTCGACGTAGCGGTCCAGGGCAGCGATAAGATCCGGAGCCTTTCCTTTCGGAGCGGCAAACCTGAGCTCGATGGGGTTGAAGATGAGATTGGTGCGACGAACACTGTAGGTGTCTTCATGGAGAAGACCGAAGAACCGGTTGACGACCCCGGCATCGGCCCTGCCGGCCTTCAACTCCCGGAAGACCTGTTCGTAGTTGCCCACCTCAACGAATTGAGCTGTCACCCCGAACCGGAAAAGCATATCGCGCAGCGCTATGTTGTGGGTATCGGCCTTTACCACCGCAATGCTCTTTCCCTCGAGCTGCATGAAGGAGTCGAGCGTCTCTCCCCGCATCGCGTAGACCTGGCCCCAGTTCGACACAACGCTGTTGCCCGTAAAATCCGCGTACCCGACCCTGTCTTCCGAAAGGGCCACGGCCGTGAGGATGTCTACCTCCCCGTTCCTCAACATTTCCAGGCAGTGGTCCCAATTGCACGAGACATAGGAGACAGTCCATCCCTCGTAGTGTGCCACGTAGCGGATGATATCCATGAAGAGGCCTTCCCCCTCGCCTTTGTCGTTCACGGACGCCATGGGGAGGTTGGGTTCGGCGGCGACACGCACCGTCCTCTTTGCCGGAGCAGATTGCGCCGAAAGCGCGAAAAGGAGAATCATGACAACGGCTGTTATCAGAGAGCGGGTGAGGCGTGGAAAGGCTTTACGCGCCATGGTCTACCCTTTGACCTGTCAGGAATGCACTGTGTCCTGAAGTGTCCTGAACCCTTCAAACGATCCAGGTCTCTTTTTTTGCTCCCAAGCGGCTCAAACAATTCAAGCCGTCTTCAGAGCTTCAGCTTCAGTCCCGAGTCCTTCTTTTCCGCGCCTTCGTCGGGCTTCATCTCGGCCATCTTTATCTTGAGCCTGACGTCGTTGGGGCTGTCGGCATAGGCTATGGCGTTGTTGAGGTCCAAAAGACCCGCCTGGTACATGTCGAAGATGTGCTGGTCGAAGGTCTGCATTCCCTCGAAGTAGGACTCCGCCATGGTCTCCTTCAGGAGGGTGATCTCGCCTTTGAGGATGAGGTCTTTGACCCTCGGGCTGTCGAGAAGGATCTCGATCGCCGCCGCGCGCTTGCCCTCCACGGTGGGGATGAGCCTCTGGGATATGATGGCCCGTATGTTGAGTGAAAGCTGCATGTAGATCTGGAGATGGCGCTCGATGGGAAAGAAGTTGAGTATCCTTTCGAGGGCCTGGTTCGCGTTGTTGGCGTGGAGAGTGGCGAGGCACAGGTGGCCCGTTTCGGCAAAGGTTATGGCGTCCTCCATTGTCTCCGCGTCCCTGATCTCACCGATGAGGATGACGTCGGGTGCCTGCCGCAGGGTGTTCTTGAGGGCGTTGTAGAAGCTCAGGGTGTCGAAGCCGACCTCCCTCTGCGTAACGACGCTCATCTTGTGCTGGTGGACGAACTCCACGGGATCTTCGATGGTGATGATGTGGCCGGGCTGATTGGAATTGCGGTAGTCGATGAGAGCGGCCAGCGTTGTCGACTTGCCGCTTCCCGTGGCGCCGACGACGAGGACGAGACCGCGCTTGGACATGCATATGTCCTTCATGATGGCGGGCAGCCCCCAGTCGTCGATGGTCTTGATTGTGAGCTTGATCTGGCGTATGACGATGCCGATAAAGCTCTTCTGCCGGAAGATGTTCACCCTGAACCTGCCGTACTCGGGCTGGAAGATGGCCAGGTTCATCTCCATCTCTTCCTCGAACTTCACCCGCTGCCTCTCGTTCATGATGGCATAGGCGATGTTCTTCGTA
>MVQP01000236.1 GCA_002067235.1 Syntrophorhabdus sp. PtaB.Bin047 | reverse complement strand
GAAACGGCTGCTGGAATTGGTCATCCGCGCCACCCGGCCGTCGAGCATGTCAAAGATGGCGGATATGAATATGGCAATGGCGGCGTACGTGAACCGCCTGTCCATGGTGGCTATGATTGCATAAAAACCGGAGAGAAGGCTTAGGGAAGTGAGAAAATTGGGGAGAAGGTACATCCCCTTCGCAGGCTGGCCTTTCTTCTTCTTCGTGTAGTTCATGGCACCTCCTCACTTGCGCGCCAGGACCGTGATACCGGCCTTGACCTTTGCGTGTAAGTCTACCACAGGTACGTACCCTTTGTGAAAATAAATGTCCACCCGGGAGCCGAAGGCTATGATGCCAATCTCCTGGCCCTGCGTCACCCGATCGTCGACCTTCACCCAGGGGATGATGCGGCGGGCAAGGAAACCAGCTATCTGGACGATCAGGATCCTTTCACCCTCGTTCTCGAAGAGAATGAAGTTCCTTTCGTTCTGTTCCTCGATATCCTTGCCGAAGGCCATCGCGAACTTGCCGGCGACGTGTTTCATGGCGATGACGAGGCCGGAAGCGGGGGCGCGGTTGACATGGACGTCGACGGGGGACATGAATATCGCTATCCTCGTGACGGTGCCGC
This sequence comes from Syntrophorhabdus sp. PtaB.Bin047, assembly GCA_002067235.1. Classification (GTDB taxonomy): domain Bacteria; phylum Desulfobacterota; class Syntrophorhabdia; order Syntrophorhabdales; family Syntrophorhabdaceae; genus Delta-02. The sequence goes on along the minus strand of MVQP01000236.1, from coordinate 2,088 downwards.
CAAGGAATTCCTCCTGAACGACGTCGCTTATGTCGACCACGGTGCCGTCCGCCGGGGAGACGAGCTCATCCGGCCCGGCATGGGTCTGCCGCCTGGGATTGCGAAAGAAGTACATGCAGAATGATGCGAAACAGAAGACCAGAAGCGCCAGGAGGAAGAACCTGCCTACCACGAGGACGGTGGTAAGAACAAGGGAGGGGACGATGATCCTCAGCCCCTCCCTTGCGATAAAAGATATCCTCAATCCTTTCTCCCGATCCAGCCCATCATGGAACGGAGTTTCTTGCCCACCTGCTCGATAAGGTGCTCGCTGTCGATCCTCTTGACGGCGTTGTAGACCGGTCTTCCGGCCATGTTCTCGAGTATCCATTCGCGGGCGAACTCCCCGGACTGGATCTCATCGAGGATGACCCTCATCTCTTCGCGGGTCTCCTCGCTGATGACCCGCCTGCCGCGCGTCATGTCGCCATACTCGGCGGTGTCGCTGATGGAGTACCGCATGTTCGCGATGCCGCCCTCGTACATGAGGTCGACGATGAGCTTGAGTTCGTGGAGGCACTCGAAATACGCGATCTCGGGCTGGTAGCCTGCCTCGACGAGGGTGTCGAAACCGGCGCGCACAAGCTCTGATGCGCCGCCGCACAGCACAGCCTGCTCACCGAAAAGGTCCGTTTCGGTTTCTTCTTCGAATGTCGTTTCGATGACGCCCGCACGTGTTGCGCCGATGCCTTTCGCGTAGGCGAGGGCGGTCTGCTTCGCCTTCTTCGTGTGGTCCTGGTAGATGGCGATGAGCGATGGCACGCCCGCGCCCCGCTCGAACTCCCTTCTCACGAGGTGCCCCGGACCCTTGGGGGCTATCATGACGACGTCGATGTCCGCCGGCGGGACGATCTGGTTGTAATGGATGTTGAAACCGTGGGAGAAGACGAGGGTCTTGCCTTTCTTGAGGTTGGCCTTGATATCGGCCTTGTAGAGTTCGGCCTGAAGGTTGTCCTGGGCGAGGATCTGTATCACGTCCGCGTCCTTCGCAGCCCTGGCGGCGGGGACGGGTTTGAACCCCTGCTTCACTGCAAGCTTGTAATTCGCTGTCCCTTCCAGCTCCGCCACGATGACGTTGACCCCGCTGTCCCTGAGGTTTTGCGCCTGGGCGTGGCCCTGGCTGCCGTAACCGATTATGGCGACCTTGCGGTCCTTGAGCACCTTCAGATCCGCGTCGCGGTCGTAGTAGATCTTAGCCATTTGATTCTCCTCCTTTGGTTTCTATTTTTTCCTTTATCTTCATCATTCGTTCACCCCGGGCCATGGCAATGGGGCCGGTCCGCACAAGTTCCTTTATGCCCAGCGGCTTGATGAGACTGATAAATGCCTTGAGCTTGTCCTCGTCGCCGGTGATCATGATGGTGTACGAGCGGGACGACACGTCGATGATCTTGCCTCTGAATATCTCCACCATCCTCAGGATCTCAGGGCGTGTCTTCTCCTCGGCGTTGACCTTGACGAGCACCATCTCCCGCGAGACATATTCGATCTCCTTGAAATCCACGACCTTGATGACGTTGATGAGCTTGTTGAGTTGTTTCAGGATCTGTTCGAGGATGGCGTCGTTCCCCGTCGTCACGATCGTCATTGTGGACACGGTGGGGTCGAGGCTCTCGGCCACGCAGAGGCTCTCTATGTTGAATCCCCTGCCGCTGAAGAGGCCTGCGATCCTCGACAGGACCCCAAACTCGTTCTCGACAAGAAGCGATATGGTGTGTCTCAATTTTCCTCCTAAACGAGAAGCATCTCTTTGAGGGACGCGCCGGCGGGAACCATGGGATAGACGCATTCCTCGGGACTCACATGAACGTCGATGAACGTGGGTCGCCCGTTCTTGAAGGCCTGCTTCAATACCCTGTCGACATCGGCCTCCTTCTCTATCCTGAGACCCACCGCGCCGTACGCCTCCGCAACCTTGACGAAATCCGGCGAATGAAGGTGCGTCCATGTATACCGCTTCTCATAGAAGAGCTGCTGCCACTGCCTGACCATGCCGAGGAAGCCGTTGTTGAGGATGACGACCTTGACGGGCAGGTTGTACTGGACGGC
>MVQP01000235.1 GCA_002067235.1 Syntrophorhabdus sp. PtaB.Bin047 | reverse complement strand
GCCGCCGCCCCAAAACGGGCATAGAAATCAGCCGTGGCGGAGAAATTAACGTACTTAGCGCCTGTCGGAACCGTCACGCTCTCCGCTACATTCGCGGCCAGAACGTTCGCATATACCTTGTCTGAGGGATGCAATCCGACAAGAGAAGATCCCTGCGCATATATCGCTTTCAATGGTTTCATTGACCTGCTCCTTTCTGAGCCTGCTTCATCATTTCCTGCTGCATAGCCATCTGCTGTTGCTGCTTAAGCGATTCAATAGCCTTATCGCGGAGCGGGTCATCCACGTACTCAAGCGCGATCTCCGGCGTATAAATCCCCGCCTTCACCATCTCCATCGCCTCCGATTTTTTCATCATCCGATTTGTCGGCTGTGTGCTCCCGGCAATGATCTTGATGTCGATATCAATCATGGAAATCGGCTCTTTCCCGTCCTCACCCATGATCCGGGCAATGGCATCCATCCACTTCTGCTGGATCTCCGACGGCTCCGGCTGCACCGGCTGTCCATCCGGGCCGACCTGCTTATCCTGATCCGGCTGCCACGTCCCCATTTCTCCCGGTTCGATCAATCTCAACCACATCGATTTCGGCCATATCTTGATCATCAGAGAGGCAACCGATTTGCCGAGGCGTTCCATGGCGGATTCAACGGACAGCGTGAACGGCTGGGACATAACCCCGACCATCTCCTGTAGGGCCAGAACCGTTCGCCCGGCCATGTTCGTCTGCCCTGCGGGGATTTTCCCGCGGATCACATCGGACATGTCGAACTCGTCTGAAATGTCCTCCTTGTCCCGCTGTTCCATGTTGACCAGTTCCGCGCTTGTCGTTCCGGGGACAAGGCGGTTCGGCGGGAAGGGGGAATCCTTGCTGACCTGTATCCAGTCGCCATGTTCTTCGTCCTTTACCCATTTGCATCCCGCGCTCATCACAATCGGCGCCTCGATGTTCCGGGAAACGACATAGATAGACTGCATCCTGCGCTTGTTCCGGCTGCGGCTGATCTCATAGGCTCTGGTCACCGGGCCGGTAGGATATCCGGAGAGGGTCGCGTCATGGGACAGGGCGATAATAGGCAGGATCGGCTCGCCGTCGCCATCAACTCCGAGAGGATTTTCCTCTTTTGAAATCAACTTTTTACCGACAATGATCCGCTGGATTCGCTTTTCAACCCGACGGGGCCAGATCACGGCCTGAACTGTATCCATAATCTGGACAGGCTCGCCCGTCATCGGGTCTTGAATGACACCCCTTGTTTCTCTCAGTGCGATATTCTTAGCCTTGTCAACGCTCCATCCTGCTTCTTCAATCTCCGCATAGGTCTTGAAGATTTTCCGGTCAAATTCGCCCGGCTTCTCCTGAGATTGGATCATCAACCAGAGCTCCTTGACCTTGGCGAGCTCCCAGTCCTCAATCTCCCAGACGTTTTCCTCTGTCTCGTCCTTGTTTTCGGCGGGAAGATCGGCCTGTTTGCCTTCAGACAGGGCGTAATTGTCTTTCCCGAACTTGTAATCGTCCGTGGCTTCCTTGTCCGCCTCGTCCGGGCTGATCTCGTTAAAAATCAGATCATCTTCGGTCAGACCGTCGTAGGTTTCCAGGGCATACTTCTTGGTTACCAGGTGCGCTTTGCCGAAATTAACGTCCGAATGGTCACGCAGCGTGCTTTTTTTGTCAAAATAGTAGGTTGTCGGGTCAATGGTATTGATGACGATCTTGCCAAAAATCCCCTTCGACGGGTCATGTTTGGCCTCCAGCAGTCCCAGGCCGGAGAGCTTGCATTCCTTTACCCAGTCAAAATAGGTGATCGGGCCGCCGTTGCGGGAATTAACGTAATCCCATCCGCGTTTTAACAGTTCCGAGACGTACAGATCGGACTCACCGATGGGAGAGAAATTCAGGCCGGGAGACTTGCTCGTCACCACGGCACATGATCCCTGCACGCCCTTTGCGAGATCGTTGACGCCGATGGGGATCTGGCCTTTCTTGACCATCGCCGCCTTCTCGTCCTCCGTCCAGATACCTTCCTTTTCTGTATCCAGTGGATAGGCAGCCTTCCAGTTCTTCTCCCGGATTTCCTTCCACGTCCGGCGGTCGGGGTCGTCCACGAAAAACCGTTTCACTCGGCGGTAAACGTCGAGGACTTCCTGCGGTGTATCGGACTTGGCTATTTTGTCGATGTCGATGTTCAACTGAGCACCCTCCCCTGACCGTCCAGATTCACGCCGCCGGCAATGCTCACCAGATCAGGATTGGTATTCACCGGGAATGCAACCATAAACCTCTGCCCCAATCTGAAACAGTCCTCGGATAGCTGCCGGAACATGATCTCGCCCTGTTGAGGCTCAAAGAAAGCATCCAGCATAGCCGTGTAGAATCGTTTGAACTCCCCGGACTTCCTCAGCTCGTCCAGTCTATGCCCCTCAACCTTGCAGTAGGCGTAGCGGTCGAAATACGGGTTGAGCTCCAACGGCGAACTCTCCTTGACCTGATACCCAAATACCACGCCGTCAATAGCCACGGTCTGAATCGCCGTAGGGTCTTTGTGTTGGTAGATGCCCTGCTGCATGATAATGTCAGATCTCTTGTTGGGGTGTTCGACAAACTCACGCAGGGCTTCCAGTGCCTGATTTAAGCTGCCCATACCGCTTTCTTTCCCTCCCTCTTCGCCTTGATTCTCTCCCGCCATCCCTCCGGCGCCGGGATGATCTGCTCGCATTTGGGGAGATAA
>MVQP01000234.1 GCA_002067235.1 Syntrophorhabdus sp. PtaB.Bin047 | reverse complement strand
AGGGCGGAACGAGGAAGCGGAAGAAATCCTGTCCGAGCCGATCACGTATGTCGCCCCTGCCCCGGTCAAGATGGAAACGCCACGGGTAGATAACCGGATGTACCGGACGCAGATCAAGGTCCGGGTTAAGGACCGGATGGCGTTTCTCGCTAAATGCCCCCCGGATGTACTTTTGATGTGTCTCAACGAGGCCGCATGGAGTACCATCGAATCGGGCTTGAGCAGGAAGGCAAAAGCGCTTGGAAAGGCTTTCTCTCAGCCAGGTTGTGAGTTGATCGAGCAATGAAAAAGTTCCCCCACGCCGCGAGTATGCGCCTATGTTCCAAATTCTTCCCACGGAATCCCCCTTCCACGGGTCGTCCGGGAGCCTATCGCAGGGTTCGCGGCGGGCGGCCCGAAAAATAACGGGGAAAAGTGAATGATCGGCAGGGGTGGCGGAATGAGTAGACGCTCAACGGCATATCAAATAGTGGGACATGGGTTGGCCCCCATAAAGTATCAGCGACCAATGTATTTGCTCGTCTGGTGTCTAAGATATGCCCGAGGACCCATTGCAGGTGCAAATCCTGCCCCCTGCCAACTATCAAGAGAGGAGGAGAGATGAAGATAATTAGGATTGAAAGCTGTGGTACGTGTATACATCTTAACGACCAAACCAATTACTGCTACGAAATGCAGGAGTACACGGACAATCTAGATATCATTCACCCTGACTGCCCCTTAGAAGACGAGAAGGAGTGAGAGATGACCGAAGATACCAGAGACAAACTTAACAAAGACCTTACCAAGATAGCCGACAAGTACAAACTCCGGCATTGTGCCTTTTGTGGGACGACACCTGAGGATGAATTTTACGGCGTAGCTGTCGGCGAGAAAGTCTTAATGACCGACGCCTTTAACATTGCACTCAACGTAGGGCGTCTGTGGCAGTACTTCCGCGAGGCAACCCGCAACGCACTGGACACATTTGAAAAGAACTCTTGGATAAAATGAGGTGAAGAATGACTGAACAGGAATTGAGGGACGGCATAAACAGAATCCTTTTCCACGTCCTGTCCAACGAGGAACGGGCGGATAAGATTGCGGAACTGATCGCCCCCGAACTGGAGAAGGCGAAGCGGTGGGACGGGGTAGAGGAGATGGCCGCCCGAAACGAACTGGACGGTTATCCCTGTGAAGGCTGTCCTGTCGAGGATGTGTGTGATTCAAGTTTTTCTCTGTGCGGACAGGCTGATAGTATCGTCGAAGCCCTCACCGAGAAGGAGCCTCTATGAACCCTGATAAACTGCTGTCGTTGTTGAAGAACGGAAACTTTGACGAAACACGCTGTAGGGTCTGTGGTTGGCCCTTAAAGCAGACCATTGAAGAAGGCTGTACCGCCGAGTCATGCAGTATGCGACCAGCACCACAAAGAAGAGCAGACGAGCCTCCCGACTACTCCCGCCCCGCCGACCTGTACGAGTTTTTCTCATGGCTGTGCAGGGAAAAACCGGAGATGTGGGACGAGTTCCTTGAATATGCAATTGAGGTATGGAATAAAGGACTGAATATGTCATTTTATCCTTGGCTTTTCTTCTCTTCCCCCTCCCGTCCCCGTGACCTCATGGCGGAATGGCTCAGGCTGGAGGAAGTGAGGGAGAAATGGGGGTGGGAGAAGTGCCCGACCTGTTGGCGACCTGGAGATTATACAGGACCGTTACCTATGTTCTGCCCGAGTTGCAACGGCACCGGCAGGATTCGTGCTGAATGGGCAAGGGAGGAGTGATGGCGGAGGGGAAATCATGAAAGTAGAACTTGAACCGGGAGTATGGCTTGCAGATGGTGAAGGCGACCCCGCAAGGACGCTGGACGAATCGAAGGCGAAGGTATTCAAGACGATCAAGGAAGCGGGTGCGGCATTGACAGAGGCGAGGGAATATAGACCGTTTCCGAAGGCGGTGATTGTATCATGAAACCCTTTATCCCCCGCGAGTGGATGCGGATGAGGAAACAACCACACCCGACCGCAATACTCGATCACGTTGACCAGTTCGGGACGGCGGTATTTACAGACGGCAAATGTGTTTATGCCCCCTATTCCCCCGGTGAGGTGTGCTGGGCGAGGGAGACATACAGGGCATGGTTCCCCTGCGATGCCGATGGACAACCGATAGATGACCACTGGCATGTACGCTATAAAGACGGAACCGAACGAATAACGGGCGCTGGATGGGATGAAGGGCCAGATTATCTTGCACCGGATGATGTCGGGCTTGACAAAGAACCCGTTAAGTGGCGTTCCCCCGCCACCATGCCTCAATGGGCCGCCCGGCGCCATGTCCGTATCCTGTCCTGCGTCCCTGAACATCGGGGTGAGTGGGGATGGAGGATGGAGTGGGAGGAAAGTAATGCTCTGTAAAGTGTGCGGAATCAGGACAGTAGAATACGGCTTGCTCGTGTGCCCTGAGTGTATCTATCAGGATGCGGAGGAAAAGAGATTGATTCTCATCCTCTATACTCAAGGCCATACCCGTCATTGTGCCTGTAGACAGATTTGGGGTGACGGGGAATGCGAGTGCGGAAGGATGCCGTTCACAACGGCGTAAGGAGGCTTAAATGATTCGATGGGAAGAAGACTTCGGAGAGTACCGCGATCAGCACGAGTGGCTTGGCTATCTCGGAAAGGTCATTATCTGCCAGATCAACAGTACACACGACCTGTTGTTCTACCCCACCAATGACGGGGAGATATACACCAA
>MVQP01000233.1 GCA_002067235.1 Syntrophorhabdus sp. PtaB.Bin047 | reverse complement strand
CAAGGACCTGCTTGGAATAGACCTCGATGCCATCCAGGACTACATTCATTTTGCCGAGATGGCCAAAGTCCTCTTCGAAGTACCGCACTTTGCCTATTCCCTGCAGGCACAGAAAAGACCGAACCGGAAGATCTACTGCATTGATAACGGCCTCCGGAACGCGGTATCCTTCCGCTTCTCTGAAGACGAGGGGAAACTTGCCGAGAACCTGGTGTTTGTCGAATTGCTCCGGTCCGGAGCCACTCCCTTCTACTGGAAGAAGAAAAAAGAGGTCGACTTTGTCGTGAAAGGCCCTGACAATTTCCTCACGGCAATCAATGTGTCCTATACTGATACAATTCCTGCAAGAGAGCGAGAAGGACTTCAGGAGTTTGCTGCTGAGTTCAGTGACAAGGTGAAAGAGATGATCATTCTGACGAAGGACACCGAGCAGGTCAGCGATGATATCAGTCTCATCCCGTTGTGGAAATGGCTGTTAAGGAAATAACCGCGACCACTTTTTACGGTTGAAACAGCATTGACGCTTCTCTTCCGGGCAATCATTCCGACCTCATCTTCGCCATAGAATGAAAGGGAAATCGACCTTCTGGTTCAAGCCCCTGCCCCCTTCCTTCACCAAGCGGGGCTCCCGCTTATTTCTTCTTTCCTTCAATTCTGGGGCATGCAGAGCGTCAGAATTTTATCAATAAAGATCGGAATTTCAAAATTTCATCCGTATCAATTTCCACCGTCATACCCCGTTCTTCCCATTCACCACTTTCAACACATCCCGGATATCCACAAGGGTCACGTCCGCCTTCTCCTCGCGGCTTTCCAAAAAGTTCCGGTCCCCGTAACCTGCATATGCAGTCATCATTCCAAGTTTCTTCGCAGGCCCGATGTCACGGCGGAGGCTGTCTCCCACCATCAGGACCTCTGACGGATGGCGCCCCATCTTCTCGAGCGCCAACAGGAACACCTTCGGGTCAGGCTTGTGTGCTCCGGTCATGTCGGCCGTGATCACCTCGTCGAATATCGGGTAAAGCCCAGTCTTCTCCAGCCGGATGACGGCGTTCTCGAAGTAGGCGTCTGTCACTACGGAGAGAAGTAAACCCTGGTCCTTCAGTGTACGAAGTGTCTCCCCGATGTAGGGGTAAGGAACCAGGTTCCGAATCTTCGTCTCCTCGTAGATGCTGCAGCATTCGGCGAACAGGTCCTCGGAAAACACGCGGTTGTCTACCATGAAGTCCCGGATGTGTCCCCAGTCCTCGAAACTCCTGCCGTCCTGCCGGAGAAAATAGAAGAGGAGGTCCCGGCCCCCGTCGAGGCCGAGCCTTGTATTCACTGCGTTGCAGGCCGAGACCTTGGCCTCGACAAAGTCAAAGAGCGTGTTGTCCATGTCAAAAAGGACCGCGGTTATCCGATGATCGGGAGTGCTGCAAGTCTCCTGCATAGGGTGAGTTCCTTTTCGAATTCTTCCGCCAGGTCGTGATTCCTGATGACCACCTTGAGGCTCTGTCTCTTCGTTCCCTTCCCGCGGTATTCGCCGTAAATCAAGGCCGACCCGCACTTCACGACGCCGAAGGCAACCGCAAGGCGGGAAATGAGATCCACTGCACCCGCCGGCGTGCATTCCCTGACATCGATTGCACGGGGGAACTCAAAGAGGTGGTAGGCAACCCCTTCTGCCCTGCAGAGCTCCGCGACGTTTGCGTCAGCGGTAAGGTGGACGGTGGTGCTGAACGCGTCCTTCTCGTAGTCCCTCAATGACTTCACGATGATGAGGTCGTTCTTCTCCTTGTCCGGGCCGCCCGGCTCGATGCTGTGGATGATCCGCGCCCGGTCCCGGATCTTTTCGAACTCGGCAAGCGCGGTATAGGCCGCGATCCGGGACCGCTTCGTCTTCTGGTTGACAAGTTCGTCGAGCAGGGCGCCCTCAAAGGGGGCCATCCGCTTCATCTGGTTGATGGTATGGGCGGAATATTTCGTGTTCAGTGCGCTCTCGATCTCGCCCTGGACGATGTCGACGAGGAGATAGCGGTCTGCAGGGATGCCTCCCCGTGAAGGGAACGCATGGTAGAGCATATTGGTATCCAGGGAGAAGAGCACCTCCTTGTTCATCAGCGGGATGCTCTTCCTGAAGTCCACAAATTTTTCCATGTTCGGGTAGGAGATGATCCCGGCGGCAAGCATCGACTGCAGCACGTCGTTGTATGACGGCATGTCATAGGCTAACTCGCCGAATCCCCCGATGGCTTCATCAAAGTCCTCCCGGGTGCACATGCCGGACAGGACAAACCCTGACGCGGTATCCCGTAGCGTCATGATATCGAAGTCGTACAGTGGATACTTTATTTCCACCGGCCTCTTCAGGAGGTTCAGAAGGACCTGGAGCTCGGGAGTCTCGATGACCGCATCATCCGCCATTGCCGGCCCTCACTGCCTCTGCCTTGAAGTCATGGAGCTGGTGGAACTGCCGCGGGATCATCTGGTATGGCTTTGCCACATCATCGGTGGTGGCGATCTCAAGGTAGAAGACGTGGTCGACATCGTTGAGCTTGATCGGGAGGAGGACGCCCGCAACCGTCGACTTTCTCCCGGGGGTGATGTCGATTGCGACCCGCGATCCTTCTGTTCTTTTTGCCTCGATAAGCCTGTATACCTTGAGATACACGTCGACCATGTTTCCCTGCGCCACCGGGATGCACTCGACCTCTGGCGAGAACCCGAAGTGGGCGGAGATTGCACGCACTCCTTCCAC
>MVQP01000232.1 GCA_002067235.1 Syntrophorhabdus sp. PtaB.Bin047 | reverse complement strand
AGCTGCCTCGTTACTCCTCACGTGGGGGATGTTGTTCTCTTTTCCCTCGATGGATCGGGCGCATCCTATATCCTGTCCATACTCGAGAGGCCCGAAAGGACCCAGAGGGGCACCGAGCTCGCCTTTGACGGTGATCTCAGCATCAGGGTTGAGGGCGGCCGGATGTCCCTTGCGAGCGACGAGGCCCTGTCGCTCTCCTCGAAAGACTTCGAGCTCGCGGCCGAGAAGGGCAGGGTCATGATCGACACGGCCTCTTTCTTCGGCAGGCTCGTGGAGAACAACATCGAGAGGATAAAGATTGTCGCCGACGCGATGGATTCCATCATACGCCGCGCCGTCCAGAGGTTCACGTCGTCATACCGCTACGTGGAGGAACACGAGGAGGTCCAGTCCGCCTCGACGCGGATGATCGTCGACGGCACATTGACGATGCACACGAAGAACACGATGCACATAGCCGAGGGCCACGTGAAGATAGATGCGGAGCAGATACACCTGGCCTGAAAGGAGGGATTATGTTTCAGAATACCATGGGGGGCGGGATGAACCTGGGGTTTCCTGACGTGTGTCTCACGCCGACACCGGTGGGACCCATACCCATACCCTATCCGAACATTTCGACGGGCGCGACGTCAAACCCGGCAACAACGGCGCTCACCGTGCTGTGTGACGGGATGCCCGCCCTCAACCAGATGTCGATGGGGACGATAAGCAACGGGGACAATGCCGGGGTGAACCTCGGCGTCGCGTCGGGCCTTGTCATGGGTCCCACTGAGTTTATTCTGGGCAGTTTCACCGTCCTGAAAGGCGGCACGCCGGCGCAGAGGATGACGAGCATCACGGGGCATAATGGCCTGTCCATGAACGCCCCCGGCGTCAGCCTCGCCCCGAGTCAGGTCGCCGTACTCGTCCTGGGGTAGATGGAAAGCGAAAGCATCTTCATCAGCATTGCCAGCTACCGGGACAATGAACTGGACAGGACTATCCGGGATTGCTTGGTCAAGGCCGCCCGGCCCGAACGGCTCGTCTTCGGCATTAACTGGCAGCACGACAACCACGAGTTCTTCGAGCAGCTCTATGACCGCCGCTGCAGGGTAATAGACACGGATTACAGGGTGTCGAAGGGGGCCTGCTGGGCCCGCCATGAGGCGCAGAAGCTCTATGCCGGCGAGGATTTCGTGCTTCAGATCGACAGTCACATGCGGTTCGTGCGCGCTTGGGACAAGATCTGCGTCGATGGTGTAAGGAAGCTCCAGCAAAGGGGGAACAGGCGGGTCATCATCAGCAACCTCATGCCCTCCTACGACCCCGATGACGACGGGAACCTTCCCCGGGCCTACCTTACATACAGGATGGGTTCCTTCAACCAGGATGGCGCCATCGCGCTCAAGGCGTCCGTCGTGGAAAGACCTCCGGCTGAGCCTTTCAGCCCCGGTTTTTCCATCTCCGCCGCCTTTGTTTTCTCTATCGGTGACCTTTACCGGGAGGTTACCATCGACCCGGACCTCTATTTCGACGGGGAGGAGATCTCTTACGCGGTGAGGGCCTACACTCACGGCTACGATATCTACCACTGCCACCATCCCATCGTTTACCATTATTATACAAGGAAGACGGACCGCAAGCACTGGGACGACCACGGTAACTGGGGGCAGCGGTCGATCACGGCAAAGGCCCGGATGCGGACCCTTCTCATGCGGACCGGTGAGGTCGCCGACCTTGGCCCCTACGGCCTCGGCACTATGCGCTCCATTGAGGACTACGAGCGGCATTCCGGCATCAATTTCCGGGAACGCACCGTGAAAGACCCCGCTGACGAGGGGTCTTTCCCTATTACCAGGGACTGGATACGCTCGAAACTGGCCGCAGGAGGCATCGGCACCGCCCAGATCGACCCCTTCTCGTACTGCAACGCCCGGTGCTGGTACTGCCCGGTGCGCTATCATCCGCAGCCCCTCGAGGCGCGGCGGCACATGCCCATCGCGCTCTTCGAGAAGATCATAGCCGATCTGTGCCAGGAGAGGGACGGGAAGGGTCTTGTCAGCCCTGCTTTCAGTTTCATCTATACCGCTCATTACAACGAGATCCTCCTTTACAGACACCTCTCCGAGATGTTCGAGGTTCTGCGCAACCGCGGGCTCAGGACCCTCATCCTCACGAACGGCATCGCCCTTACCCCCCAGAAGGCGGACCTCATCGCCCGATATGACGACGTCGTCGGAGGGCAGGTCTGTATCAACATCAGCGCCTTCGAACGGGACCGGTGGATCGCGAACACCATCGCCGGCAACGGCGCGAGCCCCGCCACGATGCGCCGGACCTTCAACCGGACGATGAAGAACATCGAATACGCCTCCGGCCGCCTCCGGGGCGTTTCGATACAAGTGAATGAACCGGACCCCGACGAGGCACTAAGGCAGGCCGACCTCGCGCGGCGCATGTTCCCCGCCGCCACCGTCCGGTCCGTCACGAGCCTCTCCGACCGGGCCGGCATACTCCACGAGGCCGGTGTCCTGTCAAATCGGGAGGAGATCGCCCGAAAAAGCGCCGGCAGGTCCTCCGTAGCAGGCTGCAGCAACACCTTTCCCGGCATCGACGGCCGCCATTTCGGGTGGCTCCACGTCAATGCCCTTGGCAAGGCCATCCTCTGCTGCGACGACTACCACTTCGACTACACCTTCGGAGACTTCCGGACGGATACATTGCGCGACATCTGGCTCTCTGACCGCCATGCAACAATGATCGAACGCTCCTTCCG
>MVQP01000231.1 GCA_002067235.1 Syntrophorhabdus sp. PtaB.Bin047 | reverse complement strand
CGTCGTGAACCGCCTGATGCCGAGATCCTCGCGGAGTCTCTTGCGCGCCTCGTGGGCGGTCATGGGCGGTACCACGATCTCTTTTTCGGGAATGACGTCCGTGCCCTGTTTCGGCATCCAGGTCATCTTCTCGATCTTGTGCGCCTGTTCCCTGGGCACGACGTCAGAAATGTCGACTCCCTTCATGTCTTCCTTGAACCGCTTCGTTTTATCCCAGGCATGCGCCTTGAACTCCTGTCCGATCATGGCCGCGTTCTCCGGGAAACCCCATTGGTCCCGATTGACGAGGGTCGACGCCACGGAGTCCCCGCAGAAGCGGCCGTTTTCATCGACCTTAGTATTGATCTCCAACGCCGGGTATTCATCGGGGTTATAGCGGACATAGAGCTTGTCTCCCCTGCAGAAGTAGCCCTTGAGCAGGTAGATGTTGTTTTCGTAGCGGATCTGTTTGTACCCGTCGACGGTCACTTCCTCGGCGTTTCTGTGGGCAAGTTTCTTGCAGACGCTGACGGGCGGGAGAATGCGCAGCTGCTGAGAGGTGATCCGGCTGTATGCCTCAAAGCGGCTCATGCCGTGGCGCTTGTGTTCCCTTACGGCGTTGATGTATGCGCATTTGTCATAAGCCCTTCGATTCAGGAAGTCGAGATCCTCAACAGTGAGAAGAGACAGGTCGCCTTCGAAGGCGCTCTCCCAGTAGCCGTGCATCCTTTCCACGGCGCCTGATATCCAGGGCTTGCCCGGTGTGTGGACGTAGACCTCCACCTTCAGGTTCTCCATGAGGTTCGTGTAGGCCTGGCTGACGTTTGCAGCTCCCTTGTCGATCATGAGCATCCGCGGGACGCCGTGTGCCGGGAAGATGGAGCTGTTCACGCCTTCGAGGCGGTTCTTCTCTCCCCAGGCGCGCATGGTGAAATCGAAGATGTTATTGAAATCCTCGCCCTGGGCGTAGTAGTACCAGACGAAAAACCAGCCCGTGCAGTGATCGACGCAGATGTACCGGAGGATGACCTTCTTGACCTTTCGCCAGAAGCCCGGCTTATTCTTATAAAATTCCTTCTGTATGTCCCGGGTGGCGAGCTTCTTGTTGTCCTTGAAGTCCCACATGACGCAGACCGAGGCGTCGATGAGGTGGACGTGGTTCGGGTGCTCACTGCGGAGCGTGACCGCGGCCTCCGGCCTCGCGAGATCCGACCGGGAGATCCCCATCTCTCGCATGTGCCTGTTGATCGTTGCCTCGTGGGGCATCTCGTCAGGCTCGATAATGTGATTGTCTTCGAAATGGAGCTGGAGGTTCCAGATGGGCATGTTTGTTTTCCCGGTCTTGCGGCGGGTCCGTTCGATCACTGCGGCCGCCTTCCTGATCTTCTCCTTATCCACCTTCCTGGGAACACCCTTGTCGGCACGCGGTTTGCGGTTTGTCTGGTATCCGAACTGCTTGGCGATCCTCCAGAACTTGGCGTGGGACCAGTCGAGCAGTGTGCAGTACTCTTCCTGAATCGAGCCCCTGCTGGTGTGGGCTGCGCTGTTGAGCCTGCTCACGATCTCGCGGCCGAGTTCCGGGTCGATACTCATGCATCGGCTCCGGGAAGGTCGAGATAGTCCGCATATTTGCCGTTGAAGGACTTCTCCTCACTCTCCAGGAGATCCCCGGGATAAGGGGTCTCCACGTCGAGGCGGTTGCTTATTGTATTGGCCAGGAGACTGTAGAGATCCCTCAGGAAATAGGCTGTGTTTGTGAGGTCCGCGAGGACGATGTCCGGGTACCCCTGAGGGTTCGCCTGGTTCAGGAAATAATAGGCGGCAAGGGCGTCATCGCGGTGCTTCGCAAGCATCTCCAGGGCCTGGGCGGCGTCCTGGGGAAGGGGTTTCTTCGCCTCCTCAAGCTCCCGTCTGAGAGAGGCGTTCTCCTTCTCCAGTTTCTCGTTGCGTTTTTTGAAGCGTGTTGTGGTATCATACTTACCGTTGAGCTCGAGCTCGAGCTGCTTGGCTCTTGCCATCCAGTCTTCCTTCTCGGCGATGAGCTTCCTGAACTGGTTGACGGACATCTTGTTGATGTCCTCGACCGTTGCGCCCCGGAAAAGGCCGGTTTCGTCGAACTCGGCGAGCTCCTCGTCGGGGACGCTCAGAAGGGCATAGAGCTTGCCAGCCCCGTCATGATGGAAGGCTTCCTTGATAGCCAAATGTTTCACTGTGAAACATTTGTCCAGCTTCCGGGCGATCGCCATGAAGCGCCATGCTGTCGCGCGACTTATGCCGATTTTTTCTTCTAACAGGATAATCCACTCGCCGTGTTTCTCGGCTTCCTTCATGGCGATGAGCCGCTTGCCCGTCTCGATGATGCCCTGCGCGGTCTGGTTGAGATACACCCTGAGCTCGCCGAGTACGCGCTCCCTGTCATAGGCCACCCCCCCCAAGGTACCTGTCCCCGATCTCCTGGAGCCTGGCCTGCTCCTGCGTCTGTAGGGCGTCGATCTTCTTTCCCGCATCGAGGCCTTCCCTGAATTCCCCCCGCTGTTCCAGGATCTCCACTTCGGCCCTGTCCTTGATGACCTGTTCGACGATACTTTCTCCGCTTGGCAGTGTCTTTCTCATGCATTAACCTCCACCAGATGGTCTTTTTCGATCCGCGACAGCTCCGCCTTCCGCGCCGCCACGTGTCGACGGAACCCCTCGGCGAAGCGGGTAACAGCCGGCGCTACCTGCTGTTGCCTCGCACATTATTCCAACCATTCATTCTCACACTATTGTGACCAGTGCATAATCACATGACCGGAGGGG
>MVQP01000230.1 GCA_002067235.1 Syntrophorhabdus sp. PtaB.Bin047 | reverse complement strand
CTACAGTGATCTCTTTATACTAACGATCGTGAGAAAAAGGAAGGGGTATTGGAGAGGATAGTGTGCGGGGTAACAGCATTCCCGGAGACGAGGACGGTCATGTGTCCGTTGCGGATCAGATACTCGCCGAGGGGCTTGTGATAGTCGGCGGTGGGCTCCATGCCGAACACCGTGTTCTCGAGCATCTTCTGTCTCCCCAGTACCTGTGCGTGAAAAAGGAGCTTCTCAAAACCCTCCCTGGTGTTGTCGAAGACCAGACCCCGCTTCAGTGTCCTGCCCCCGGAGGTGCCAAGGAAGGCGTTGTGGCGCTCCTTGGCGACATCGATCCCGACGACTAGGTAGTCCCCTGACTCTCTGATGCGCCCTTTGATTTGACGGAACTCGGCAAGTCTGCTACGCTCATCCATGGGAAACCCTCCTTGATAATTAGAGATTTGAGTTTGGTCGTGCTTACTCTACATCTCTAACAGGAGGTTTCCCTTTTTCAAAGGGATATATAACGTTCGTTAACAAGAAAATAACTCAGCCTCGCAGATTCCCTTCGTCTTATACTTGAGTGTATTGAAGGAGGACAGGGACATCGCCGGGAGCAAGGGGTTGAACCTTGCTTGGAAAAGTTACTTACTTACTAACGAACCCCTTGGGTTTCTTTCTGAGCCGCCCGGTAATCCTCTCATCACCGCTTCATCAGCGCGAAGACGCCCCAGCCCAGGTATTCGCGGGTGTAAGTGGCGTAGCGCCCGGGTTCCGAGGTCAGTTCGGCTCTAACATCTTTTGCGAACTCGTCTTCGGGGTTGGCTTCAAGCCATCGGCGCATGGTGAGCCATTTGGCCGCCTCGTATCTGTCCCAGCTGTCCTGGTCTGCCAGAACCATTTCCACGACGTCGTAGCCGAGGTGGCCGAAAGAGGCGATAAGGTCTGGAAGCAGGAGAAAGTCGGAGATCGAGTGGGCAAGACACCCCCTGGCGATATCTTCCGTCGGCGGTAACTGCCGCCAGTAGGGCTCGCCGATGAGGATAATCCCTCCGGGGAGGAGGCTCTGTGCCAGAAGCTCGATGGTGCCGGCGACTCCCCCGGCGATCCACGTGGCGCCGACACATGCTGCCACACCGGCCTTCTCGTCAGAGACGAAGCCGGCGGCATCGCCATGGATGAATGTGACCTGATCGGCGACGCCGAGTTCTTCGGCGCGGAGTTTCGCCTGCTCGGTGAATAGCTGGCTCATGTCGATGCCGGTGCCGATGACTCCGTAATCGCGTGCCCAGGTGCACAGCATCTCCCCGGAACCGCTGCCGAGGTCGAGCACCCGGGTTCCCCTTTCCAGACGCAGCGCCGCGCCGAGAGTGGCGAGCTTTTCGGGTGTGAACGGATTATGGATGCGGTGAGCACTTTCGGTGATGTTGAAGATCCGTGGAATATCCAATGCAGAAAACCTCCTTTCAGATATGAGTAGGTTCAGTCGCTGCCTGACGTGGCCCTGAATGGCAGGCACGAGGACGCTGCTCCGTAAAGGGCATGTGGAAGAGTGACTGTCCGTTCGAGCGGTTTTGTTCGGCGCCAATTGCATTATAAGCTTTATTGACGTATCAGTCATTTTCTATTTCATCTGGACTGGAGGACTGGCGGGGTCAAAGCTCTATTCGTGGCAAAAGGAGCTGCGCGTGGGACCCATCAAGAGGCGGGTCAAGAGTTGACCCCGAAACGCCCTCAGGGCAGGGTTGTGAATCCGTATTCGCGGAAATGACGGTCGAAGGTGAATGCTGAGCGTATGCCAAGTTCGCGCATCGTCTCGAAACTGACGCAATCCACCAGGCTGAGCCCTCTTTTAGCAGCGGCGAGAAGGGCGGCTGTCCCCAGCCGATGTATATCGGAGGTGACGAATTCAACAGACAGAACGGGGACAAGATCGTCGCAGAATCCCCGCACTGCCTCAAGACCCAGTCTGCTCTGGATGAGCGCGCAACTCTCTACAAGGGCGTAGCTTGTTGTTACCAGGGCCTGCCCGGAGCCCATGAGGTCGCGCCACACCCCGGCTGCCCTGGTGTGGTTGTTGTCGTCGGCGTCCATGAGGGCATAGAGGGCGGAAGTGTCTATGAAGACGCTCATTGACCGAAGGCCTCGGTGAGGTATGCATCGTGCTTGCGGGATATGTCTTTCTTGCCGGACCTGAACTTGCCGGCAATCGTGAGGGCCCGGTTGCGTCTCTCCTCGGAAGCCTGCCCCGTGCCGGCGGCAAGGGCTGCTTCAACGGCTTCGCGTATGACTTCCGCCATGGGCACCCCTCTTGACGACGCAAGTTGTTTGACCCTTAAGGCCTGTTCCTCGGTGAGTTGGATCTGGGTTCTTATCATTGTGTGCCCATCCTCCTTTGTGATAACACGATAACACCATCTGTAATCATTGTCAACATCACCTCAGTGTATGCGATAGATGGCGGGTTTGGCAGCATTGACCGGGTCGTTGAGGGCTTCCTATCGGGGAGGTGAAGATCCAGCCGTTACATCACAACTATGAACTATGGACAGAGTCCCGCAGAAAAGGGTATACTGTGCGGCGTTAGTCTTACCTTTCTTGTCCGCCTGCTGTTGGGGGGCGGCCGATACGAAATATGATCATCGTTTGATCAGATCAACAAGCGACCCAATTCGAAAGGAATAAGGATATAAAGAATGACAAGCATTGAAGAATTTATCAAAGTGAGAGAGGGTATCGAGGAACTTGCCGCAAGGATTGCTCTTCTTATAGAACGCAAGGATGTCAGAGGATCGGAGAAACACCTCGATACTGCAAACCGCCAGCTGGAAGTATTAAAGACCATGATCGCCAACGACACGCAGGAGATGGTCGGCAGGCGCCTCTCCGCACAACTTGAGGGCTTTGCCGGCAAGATCGAAAAAACGAAACAGAAAACGCCCGTTAAAAAGAGGGCT
>MVQP01000229.1 GCA_002067235.1 Syntrophorhabdus sp. PtaB.Bin047 | reverse complement strand
ACGGATGCCGCAAGGACAAGACACGAATTTACCGGCCTGCCGTCGAGGAGCACGGTGCAGGCACCGCACTCCCCTATGCCGCAACCTTTCTTGGTGCCTGTGAGGCCGAATGTTTCCCGCAAGACGTCGACAAGGACATCGTCGGGGTTCACCCAAGCCTCTTCAGGTTTGTCGTTGAGGGTGAAGGACACCCTGTATTTCCCGGTTGCCATCGTCGACTCCTTTACTTCACCCAGCCTTTTTCCTTGTAGTACTTGAGCGCCCCCGGATGGATGGGGATGCCCGGTTCCTTCGGCATATCGCGCAGCTTACCCAGGGACATGGCCTTCGCCATCTTGACGTAACGGTCGTAGTTCTCGGCGATGCTCTTCGTGATGCTGTAGACGACGTCATCGGGCAGGTCTTCGCGGACGATGATGTTGCAGAATGAGGCGACCCCTTTCACGGGGTAGGTCACTCCCTTGTAGGAGTTGGCCGGAAGGGTGTAAGGTTCGAGCCCCTTATGCTGCTTCACGAGCTTCTTGATGATGTCGTCGGAAATGGAGAGAAGCCGTATCTGCCGGAAGGAGTTGACGTTCGTCAGGGTGGGTGCGGGATACACCATGGCGCCATAAAGGATGGCGTCGACGTGGTTATCGATCATGAGCTGTGCCCCGTCCTCGAAACTGACCATCTGGGCCTGGATGTCCTTGTAGGTGATGCCGTACTGCTCCAGTATCCGCCTCGTGACGAGCTCCACCGCGGAGCCTTTGGGTCCGGGGGTGACCTTCTTGCCTTTCAGCTGCTGGACACTCGTTATGCCGGAGTCCGCAAAGACCGCGAACTGCATGGGCTCCGCGAAGAGGGTCCCGAGTACGCGGATGTTACGGAGCTTCTTGCCCTGGAAGGGTCCGGTGCCTTCCCAGGCGTCGTTCACGACGTCGGAGAAGGAGAAGGCGATGTTGAGCTTGCCGCCGGCCACGCCTATGACGTTCGCGTAGCCGCCCACCGGCACGTTGGAGCCCTTGATGTTGGGGTTCTTTTTCAGTACGTCTTCGAGCATGGCCGTCCCGATCACCTGCCAGAGACCTCCCGCGGGGGCCGTTCCCCACTTGAGATCAATCGGCCCCGCCGCCATGGCCCTCGGGCCCATGGCGCAGATGACACACATGACAAAGACCGCCAGTACAACCACCGAACCGATCCGTTTTCTACCAAGCATTGTTAACCTCCTTTGGGTCGTTAAAGTTACCGGATGATGCTCCTGTGCAATGCTCCTCCCGTGGTGCTTCCTATCTCGATGCCAGGTCCGTTGTCGCTTTGTTGCCCTTCAGCTGGAAGATGGCGAGGACTATTATCAGGCACGCGCCGATAGATGTCATGACAAGGCCCGGGGCGATGAGCGCGATGGCGGCCATGAAGGCGATCACCCTTTCGGTGATCCCGAGGTTGCGCCTGAAGTAGCCGCAGATGGAAACGGCTAGACAGAAGACGCCGACGGATGCCGTCACCACGGAGAAGATTATGTTCGTTGTGGGGCCCATGAGGAGAAGGCCGGGGTCGTAGGCGAACATGAAGGGCACGATGAACGCCACAAGGGCAAGACGGGTGGCCACCCATCCCGTCTTCCACGCGTCGGCGTCCGCTATCGCGGCGGCGGTGAAGGCGGCCGAGGCGTCGGGCGGGGTGATTATCGCGAGACAGGAGAAGTAGAAGGCGAAAAGATGGGCCGCGGGCATGGACAGCCCGAGGCCGATGAGGGCAGGGATGACCGTTGCCGCCTGAACGATGTAGGCCGGTGTCGTGGGCAATCCGAGGCCCAGGATGAAGGCCACCACGCAGCCGAGGATAAGACCGATGAGCAGGTTCCCGTGGGCAAGGTAGATGAAGGCGCTTCCCAGCCTGTGGCCGAGACCTGTCATGTCCACGGTGCCCACGATGATGCCGGCGGTCGCGCAGGATATCATGACGATGAGCATGCGCACAGCGCCGTCTTCCAGCGAGGAGAACATGGCGGGCAGGCTCATTCTCGTGGTGCTTCGGAGCTGGGCCGCGACGAGGGCGGTCAGGCACCCTATGCCTCCCGCGAGGCGCGGGGTGAAACCGGCGACGAGCATATACAGGAGCGCGATGATGGGCACGATCATGTGGCCGTAATCCCTGAGGGTCTGCCTGATGGTGACGTCCGAGAGCACGGGCTGCAGTTTCAGCCTTCGCGCCTCGAGGTCGATGATGAAGAAGAGACTCATATAGAAGAGGACGGCCGGGAAGATGGCATACTTGAGAATCGTGGAGTAGGGGATGCCGCTGAACGCGGACATGACAAAGGCGGCCGCTCCCATGACGGGGGGCATGAGCTGACCGCCCGTCGACGCCGCCGCTTCGACGGCCGCCGCGAAGTTGGGGTTGTATCCCGCCTTCTTCATCATGGGGATCGTGGCGCTTCCCACGGTGGCGACATTGCCTGTGGCGGTGCCGCTTATCATCCCGAAAAGCGTGCTGCCCACGACGGCGACCTTGGCCGGACCCCCCACCGCCTTGCCGGCGAAAGAAAAGGCGATATTGCTGATGAGGACGGTGCCGCCGCACTTCATGAGGATCGACCCGAAGATGATGAAAAGCGCTATCTCCGTGGCGGACACTCCCAGCGGGATGCCGAATATCCCGCCCATGGAAAGGAAGTTGAAATCGAGGATCGCCGTCCAGTCGGTGGGTGCCGCCCTGAGGAGGCCGGGGAGAAAAGGTGCGACGAAGGGATAGAAGATGAAGGCGATCGCCACGTACAGGAGCCCCGGGCTGACCACGCGCCGCGCCGCCTCCAGGACGAGAAGTATGCAGACGACGCCGAGCACCTTTTCGTACCAGTCAAGCGGCGATATCAGGGAGTACCTCTCGACAGTGATCCAGTTGTAATTCCAGAGTATGTAACCGATGACGAAGAAGACGGCGATGAAGGGAA
>MVQP01000228.1 GCA_002067235.1 Syntrophorhabdus sp. PtaB.Bin047 | reverse complement strand
AGATCATTGTGTCACCTCGCTGCCGCGGCTGTCGGACGCTATCAGCCCGTCACGGAACCGCACCGTGCGGCTCGCGTACTCGGCCATATCCGGCTCGTGGGTCACCATCATTACGGTGATGCCCCTGTCTGTGTTGAGAGACGAAAGGAGCTCCATGATCTCCTTGCTGCGGATGGAGTCGAGGTTGCCCGTCGGTTCGTCCGCGAGAAGAACGGCGGGAGATGTCGCTATCGCCCGCGCTATGGCCACGCGCTGCTGCTGCCCTCCGGAGAGCTCAGCCGGCGTGTGGTGCTCCCACCCGGAAAGGCCCACGGCATCGAGCGCCTCGCGGGCGACGTCGCGCCTGCGGGTATGGTGAATGCCCCTGTACAGAAGGGGCAGCTCGACGTTCTCCAGCGCCGACGTCCGACTGAGCAGGTTGAACCCCTGGAAGACAAAACCGAGGTAATGGCGCCTGAGGAGCGCCCTCTGGTTGCGCGTAAGGCCCGCTATGTCGACCCCCCTGAAGAGATAGCGTCCCGACGTGGGGGTGTCGAGACAGCCGAGCACGTTCATGCATGTCGATTTTCCGCATCCGCTCGGACCCATGACGGCCACGAAATCACCTTCGTAGATACAGAGGTCTATCCCCCTCAGGGCGTGCAGCTCCGCCTGTCCCTTGCCGTACACCTTCGTTATTCCCTGAAGCTCGATAAGGGGTTGTCCCGGCTCCTGCTCTTCTATCCGGTAGTCTTCTTCCTTCATTTCTTTGCCCTCACGATGTCCGTTGCCACGATCGCTCCCGGAGCCAGGTCTCCTTCGAGAATCTGCGTCATAACCCCGTCCGTGGCGCCGGGTCTCACCTTCACGCGGACGACATTTTTCCCTTCGACCTTCCACACCGCGTTGCTGCTGCCCTGTTTGGGCGCCTGGCGGTTGTCCGTTCCCGGAAGCCTCCTGCTCAGGAGACTGGTCAGGAGCTTGCTTCCTCCGGAGGCCTCTTTCTGCGCCTTGTCCTGGGCCGGCGTGAACCTCAGGGCCGCGTTGGGCACGAGGAGGGCATCGGAGACCTTATTCACCACGATAAAGGCCGTCGCCGTCATGCCCGGGCGAAGCACCATTGCAGAATTGTCCACGTCGAGGACCGTTTCATAGGTCACAACGTTGTTCTCCGTCTTCGCAGCAAAACGGGCCTCCCTGACACGGGCAGGGAATCTCTTCTCAGGGAAGGCGTCAACAGTGAATATGGCGCCCTGCCCCTCTTTAACCTGCCCCACGTCGGCCTCATCGACGCCGATGCGCAGTTCCATATGCGTCAGGTCCTTTGCTATCTTGAAGAGCACCGGCGTCTGAAGGGACGCGGCAACGGTCTGGCCGGGGTCCACCTTCCGTTCGAGGACAATGCCGTGGATGGGAGAACGTATCGTCGCCTTGTTGAGGTCGGACCGGTTGGCTTTGAGTGTTGCGTCGGCCCTCGCGATCTCGGCCCGGGCCGTCCCCTCCTGGGCCTTTGCCCTCTTCAGAGCAGCGTCCGCGGCGTCGTATTCCGCCTTCGAAGGCACCTTCCCCCCGCTGAGTTCCAGGCTTTCCTTGAAGCGGTTCAATTTGCTCTGCGTCTCGGCCACGGTGGCCTGTGCCTCGACGAGTTTCGCCCTGGCATAGCTCAGGCTCGCTTCCGATTGGAGGACCTGCGCCTCGAGCTTGGTGGTATCGAGCTTCGCAAGGACCTGCCCCTCTTTTACTATGTCATTGTAGTCCACGGCGACCGTCTTGATCGTCCCGGAAACCTCGGTGCCGACCTCTACCTGTTCTACCGGCTGGAGCGTGCCTGTGGCGGTGACGGTGACCGTGAGGTCTCCCTTCTTCACTTCCGCGGTCTTGTAGCCGCCCTGGGACCTTCCCGTCGACGCGTAGAGGACCACCGCGCCCGTGAGGACGAGCGCGGCAACCGCCGAGGCAAGCCATATCGTCCTCTTCTTCAGCCCCTTCCCCGGGCCCATCGACCGGAGCATCTTCCTTATGTGTGACGTATCGTCGCGAGTCTCTTCCATGGAGCGCCTCCTGGCAAAAAGGTTCTTGGTCTGCGATGTCAGTTCCTTGATCATGACTATGGAGTCGTCGGGCGGGAGGGATCGGTTACAAAAGACAGGAAAGAAACGGGTGATCGGTGATAGGTTATGGGTAATAGGAAGAAACAGCGGGTTGGAATCGTTGGAACCGTTAGAGCCATTGGAACCGTTAGAGCCGTTGGAACCGCTGGAGCCGTTTCAACAAAAGGATGAGGGGCCAGCGGGCCTCCCTTTTCTCGTCATTCCAGCGCCCTTCTTTCCCCGTCATTCGGCCTCCCTTTCCCCGTCATTCGGCCTCCCTTTCCCCGTCATTCGGCCTCCCTTTCCCCGTCATTCCGGCGAAGGCCGGAATCCAGGAGAGGTTTCGGGTCGGCAAGCCTGAGGAAAGGAAGATACTAGAGGGTGCCACACGTTATGTTTCCGCTTCGTCCGACCTCTGTCTGAGAGAGGGTTTTTCCTGGATTCCGGCCTTCGCCGGAATGACGGTGCGGGGTGAGAGGGGGTGACGAGGAAGAAGAGGGGCGGCGGGAGGGATCGGTTACAAAAGACAGGAAAGAAACGGGTGATCGGTGATAGGTTATGGGTAATAGGAAGAAACAGCGGGTTGGAATCATTGGAACCGTTAGAGCCATCGTTCCCCATTAACCCATCGCCCATGACCCATTACCTTGTATCTTGTAACCTTTTTGCTGCCGCATGCGACTTATGGGGAAAGAAGGCGGGTGGGGAACCTGCCGATGGAGAGAAGGGCGAAGACGGCTTGAACAGCTTAAGCCGCTTGAACAGTTTGAACAGAAATGCGGGGGGCAGGAGCCTTCGTTGGGATGACAGGGATGGAGACGGGATGCTTATTTGAGTTTCCGGCGGGAGCGATGGGGCGGGAAGATGCATGCCCGCCCGATATGGAGCTTGCCCCGGCGGGTCAGCTTTGTTATA
>MVQP01000227.1 GCA_002067235.1 Syntrophorhabdus sp. PtaB.Bin047 | reverse complement strand
CTTATAGTTCTAGACCTGATGCTGCCTGACATGAGTGGTGAGGAACTCTGTCTTCAGTTGAAGGAGATAGCGGATATACCCGTGATCATGATTACGGCCAAGTCTTCCGAGGAGGAGAGGGTCGCGGGGTTCGCCCTTGGTGCCGATGACTACGTGGTAAAGCCTTTCAGCCCCAGGGAGCTTGTGTTCAGGGTGAAGGCGGTCCTGAAAAGGTTTCAGAAAGGGGATCTTTCCGGGTCGGAGCCGATGAGCTTCAACAACGGATCGCTCCTTCTCGACGGCCAGACCTACACGGCGACGCTGAAGGGAAATCCCGTGCGGCTCACGTCGACGGAGTTCAAGCTGCTCTTCACCCTTGCCGGATCCCCTGACAGGGTCTTTACGAGGAGCGAACTTGTGGAGAAGGCGCTCGGCTACCAGTTTGAGGGCTACGAGAGGAGCGTCGACGCCCATATCAAGAACATCCGCAGGAAACTCGAAGACGATTCGCAGAATCCGGTATTCATCCACACGATCTATGGCGTTGGCTACCGGTTCACGGGAAAGAAGGATGCTTAGGAGTCTCCAACTCAAGTTCCTCCTGCTTCTCCTTGCCGTCGTCGCCATTTCCCTCGTCAGTACCATTCTCTTCAGGAATTTCATGCTCAGGGATTTCAATGCCTACCTGGAAGGGGAGGCCGAGGACAAGGTCTACCTGATACAGGCTGACCTGGAAGGCTCCTACGAGCGCAGCGGAGGATGGAAGACCGATATTCAGGCCCAGGAGGCGATAAGGGCGTTGATGTCCGGTTTCGAGATGAGGCTTACCGACGAGGAGGGAAAGCTCGTGATCGACACGAACAGCGCCATCGAGAGCGCCTCTCCCCTTGTCAAGAGGAGATTGAGGGCCCTGGCGCAGTTCAATGTATCCGGCGGTGCCGGGGCATTCGTTCCCTATCCCCTGTTCCTTGCCGGAAAGCAGATCGGGACCCTTCAGGTCAGGCAATTGCGTCCCGTAAGAGAGGGTGTGTTTCTCCAGAGGTCCAACGGGTTCCTTATGCTCTCGATCGCTGTCATCGGCGGGATTGCCGTCCTTATGAGCATTCTCTTCTCCCGTCGCCTTACACGTCCCGTAAAGGAACTGGCGGTGGCGGCGTCCGCTATCAGCCGGGGCGATCTGCAGAAGCGGGTGGCCGTCTCAAGGCGCGACGAGGTCGGCGAACTTGCGGAGAACTTCAACTTCATGGCGAAAGCCCTCGAGACCCAGGAGGCGCTGAGGAGAAAACTGATCGGCGACGTGGCGCACGAACTGCGGACCCCTCTCAGTGTCATGCGGGGAGAACTGGAAGGTTTGATAGACGGTTTGATACCCAACGACCCCGCCCGCCTTCAATCTCTCTACGATGAAACGGGGAGACTGAGGAGCATGGTCGACGCCATCGAGGAGCTGAGCAAGGCGGAGGCGAGCCTGCTCTCGCTCAAGCGGCAATGGGTGGACGTGCGGTCCTTTCTTCAGAACATCGTGGAGAGGTTCAGGGCACAGTCTCAGGAGAGGGGGATGGCCATGGAACTTACGTGCCCCGAGGGACTCAGCCTGAACGCGGACCCCGAACGGTTGAGCCAGGTCATCCTGAACCTTCTGGCCAACGCCCTCAGGGCCACTCCCGGCGGTGGGAGCGTCTCGATTCGGGTGGAATCGGCGGAAGGCGGACTGGAGATCGTCGTCACAGATAGCGGCAAGGGGATCAGACAGGAGGACATGCCATTCATCTTTGAGAGATTCTACCACGGCCCGGGAGGCGGTCTCGGGATCGGCCTTACCATAGTGAAAGAACTGGTGGAGGCCCATGGCGCGAGCATATCGGCCGCGAGCGTGCCGGGGGAAGGCTCATCTTTCAGGATCCTTTTCCCCCCTGAGGCCGTTCACAATTCTTCATGATCTCTTCGTTACCTCTTCACAGTGCTTCCTTATACTGTGTACATGAAATTCACACACACAAGGAGGTTTCAGATGAAGAAGGTACTGGTAGCAGCATTGGTTGTGGCAATGGGACTTTCCCTCGGCGGCATGGCGTATGCAGCCTGGGGAGGAGGCCCGGGACCGGGATACGGTACTCAGGTGGACACCAAGGCCCTGAGGAACTTCCAGAAGGAGACCCTCCCGTTAAGGGATGAACTCATCGCAAAGAGGGCGGAGATCCAGACCGAGTATGCCAAGGAGAAACCGGACTGGAACCGGATAGCGACCCTGCAGAAAGAGATGGTCGACCTGAGGACAAAGATCCAGAGTTCGGCCCAAAAGAACGGGCTCTATGACAGGGGTTACGGACCCGGTTACGGGCGCGGTTTCGGCGGTGGCTACGGCGGTGGCTGGATGATGGGCCGCGGCGGTTACGGTCCCGGTCATAAGGGCGGTTTCGGCGGTGGCTACGGCGGCGGCTACTGCCGCGGGTGGTAAGGACCGTTTGGGGAGCAGGAGCGCGAAACGCAACAGCGAACCTGCTCCCCAGGAGATTGAATCGTGAAGCGCATCGTATATTTTATAGTTTTTCTTTTTGTGGTGTTCACACTGCCCGCTGTCTCGGGGGCACAGCCCATGAGAAGAGGCATGTATCGCGGTGCGCCTTACGGCCACTATTGCCCGGGTATGCAATGGGGTCCCTACGGTGTGAGGAAACCTGTATCGACGGTGGAGCAGGCAAAACAGGTAATTGACGTCTATCTTGCAGAAACGGGGCAGAACCTGACGGCAGGAAACATCACCGAGAAGAACTGGTACTTTGAGGCCGAGATCCTGGATCGAAACAAGACAGTCATCGACAGGGTGATCGTGGACAAGAGGTCAGGCAGGATCAGATCCATTTACTGACCCTGAGGCAACGAAGGTCCGGAATGATCACTTTCGCAACGATTCACAGCCGGCTTACTGCAATTCCCTTTCGAACCGATCTTGTGGCAACAACGCTCGCCAGCGCGAGAAGATATCCGCCGGCGTGCCGAGGCTGTGTTTGAGGAGTACGTCCGCGTCCCAGTGGTTTTTCGTGCGGGAGATCGTCAGCAGTTGTTTCGGAGAGAGGCGGAAGGCGTAGTACCACGGGGAGACGAGAGGGGTGTTG
>MVQP01000226.1 GCA_002067235.1 Syntrophorhabdus sp. PtaB.Bin047 | reverse complement strand
GCCCGACGCTTACACAACCGCCAAGAAGAAGCGATCCAAGAAGCATGATCGCAAGGGCCGCCGTGGGGTGCAGGGGTGGAATATACAAGGAATTCATCTTCATGGGCCGGATTTCCCTTCAAGTATACGTGAAAATCCGGATTACCGCACGTTTTCTTTGGACAGGAACGCCTTTTTCTCGTTGGGCGCCTTCACCGGCGGAGGCTGATCACATGGTCCGGGGCCTGCCATACTTTCGCGGGGGAAAGCAGGCCTCATGTGGACGGCCTGAAGGAACTCCCTGAACTTCTTCCTCTCTTCGCTCGTCAGTTTACCCTTTATCTCCTCGATCGCCTTGATGCGGGCAAGCTGCGTGTCCGTTCTGAGGGCCGCTATCTGTTTCAGCTTCGCCTTGACCCCGTTTACCTCCACGGGGTCCTTCGCGAGAAGTTCTCTGAGCTCGATCAAGGCCACCTGGAGTTCCGCCCTCTTCTTGATGCTCTCTTTCGCCGTCCTTATCTCTATCTCGTGTATCGCGTCCATGCGGTTCCTGTCGATGTTGAGACGGGGCAGGTCGAGCCAGAGGGGATGGTCCACTTCCATTCCCACGCCTGGATGGCCGCGGCCGGGACCCTGCGGACCTTGTGCACCTGCATGGCATACGGTGAGGACCATGAACAGCACAGCCATGGTCAAACCAACAAACACCTTTTTCATTTCTGCCTCCTTATGCTCGACGGTCTGTATCCTTCGTCTGTCGCCCGCCTTTTTTATGAGCACAGGATATCCCATGAATGTGGCAGAATTGTGCAGGAAATAAGGATATTTGCCGGAAAACCTCAAAAGGCTCCCAATTCCCCGGAGAGTGGTTGTAAAATACATGGCATGGCACATCACGCAAGGAAACCGCGATGATAAGGATCGGGATGACCTACCGGCTGTTCCTCTCCATCCTCGCCGCGACGTGCGCGGCGATCCTCTGCATGTTCCTTGTCATGCACTGGAGCATCAACAGGGGTTTCCTCCGGTATCTCGACACGATGGCACAGGACACCATGGAATCGGTGAGCGTGAACCTCGCCAGGGCTTACGCCAGCCACGGGAATTGGGATTTCCTCCGTGCCGAGCCGGCGTACTGGGTGACGCGGGCGCTTCACGAACATAACGGACCGGCCCTTTCGCCGAGGCAGGGACAACTGCACCCGCCGAGAGTCCCTCTTGTGGTCCTTGATGCCGACCGACGGCCACTCTTCGGGCACCCCGGGAAAGAGGACACAATAAAATACAAGCCCATCACCCACAACGGGTCGACCGTGGGATACGTGGGTCACCTTCCCCCCCGGCAGTTTTTAAGCCCCCCTCAACTCCAGTTCCTCCAGCACCAGAAGTCCGCCCTTATCACGGCGGTGCTCGGGCTGGTCCTCGTGGTCGTGGTCTTCTCCCTGCCACTGGCGAGGCGTCTGATACGACCCGTCAGAACCATCGCGGCGGCAACCCGGGAACTCGCCTCGGGAAGATACGAGGTGCGCGTCCCCGTGACGTCCTCGGACGAACTGGGCCAGCTCGCGAGTTCCTTCAACGCCATGGCCGGCGCCCTCGAAAAGAACGAGAGAGCCCGGCGGCAATGGGTGGCCGACATATCCCATGAACTCAGGACACCCATAGCCGTACTTCGCGGCGAGATCGAGGCCCTCATGGAAGGAGTGCGAGAAACCACGCCCGAAGCCGTCCGGTCTCTTCACAGCGAGGTGATGAGACTCCAGCGCCTCGTCGACGATCTTCATCAGCTGACCCTGTCCGACCTCGGTGCGCTGACGTACCGGAAGGAGAGCATCGACCTCGTTGAGGTCCTCACCGACTCCGTCGACGCCTGCGGGGCCGAATTCGACCGCAAAGCCATCACTCTCGTGAAGGACATCCCCGACGAGCAGGCTCCGGCACCCGTCTTCGCCGATCCTGAACGTCTCCGCCAGCTTTTCTCTAACCTCCTCGGGAACTCCCTGAAGTACACGGACAGTGGAGGCAGGCTCGTCATTCGTGTCCGACGGGAGGGGGCCATGATAAGTGCAGATCTCGAGGATTCCGCCCCGGGGGTGCCTCCCGGCGAGATGGACAGGCTCTTCGACAGGCTCTATCGCGTCGAAACCTCCAGGAACCGCGCGTCGGGGGGAGCCGGGCTCGGCCTTGCCATCTGCAGGAACATCGTCGAGGCCCACGGAGGCACCATAACCGCTTCTCCTTCCTCACTCGGAGGCCTGCTGATGCGGGTATCGCTGCCTGCCGAGGAGACGGACCAATGAGCAGGGTGATCCTCGTCGTGGAGGACGAACCGAAACTGGCCAGCCTTTTGGCCGACTACCTCATGGCTTCGAGCTTCGAACCCTACTGCCTCGGGAACGGCATGGACGTCGTCCCCTGGGTGCGCGAACACAGGCCGGAGCTCGTGCTCCTCGACCTTATGCTCCCGGGACGGGACGGAATGGAGATATGCGCCGATATCAGGACATTCTCCACGGTACCCATAATAATGGTAACGGCCCGGATAGAGGAGATCGACCGCCTGCTGGGCCTCGAGATCGGGGCCGACGATTATATCTGCAAGCCCTTCAGCCCCCGGGAGGTGGTGGCGCGTGTGAAGGCCGTCCTGCGAAGAACCCAGGGCGGGCAGACCCTTGAAGCGAGCGGCCTTACCCTCGACGAACACCGCTGGCGGGCCACTTTGCACGGCCGTGATCTCAGCCTCACCGCCGTGGAATTCAAACTCCTCCAGTTCCTCGCGGCCAACCCGGGCCGCATATTCGGACGCCAACAGCTCATGGACCGGATCTATCCCGACGAGCGCGTCGTCAGCGAGCGCACCATAGACAGTCACATCAAGAAGCTGAGAAAGAAACTGCAAACCGCCGATCCGAAGGCCAACCTTATCCACGCCGTGTACTCTGTGGGGTACAAGTTCGAGAACGCCTAAAGACGGTTCCAGGTTTCAGGCCGGAACAATTGGGTTGACACCGCCTGCCCCGTGGAATAATCTTACTGGGGGGATCAACAGATGACCAGAGCTCTCATCACAGGCATCACCGGACAGGACGGCTCGTACCTGGCCGAGTTTCTCCTCTCGAA
>MVQP01000225.1 GCA_002067235.1 Syntrophorhabdus sp. PtaB.Bin047 | reverse complement strand
CGACTTCAGGAACATGCAGCTCGTCCAGGGCGCCGGGATGGGGGTGCGCTACTACAGCCCCATAGGGCCGATAAAACTCGACATCGCCCGCCAGATAGGGGTGAGAGACCCCGATTTCAGAATCCATATCTCCATAGGGTTCGGATTATGATGTCAAGGCGCCATCTGTGGTACGCGATCCCCCTTCTGCTGGCGATACTCATCGTCTCCTGCGCGCTCTGGATCCTCTACACCATAAGCGGCACCACCTTCTTCGTGAAGGGAATGCGCGGAGCCCTGTCGGGAACCGTCGAGGTCAAAGGGGTTACGGGCACGATCGGCCGCTCCCTCCACATCGAAGGGGTATCCATCCGTCTCGAGGGCCTCACTGTGGATGTCGACGCCGCCGATCTGAAGTGGCATCCGCTTTATCTTGCCACCGGAAAACTGGCGATCACCAGCCTCACGGTCTCGGGCGTGTCGGTGGTCGAAGGGGAAGCCCCTGAAGAGCCTCTCGACCTCAGTTTGCCCCGGCTGCCAAGGTGGATCACCCTTGTCGACGCCTGGATCAAGGAATTGAAGGTAAGCCGCTTCGCCTACCATGCCCCCGACAGCGAACCCGCAATGGCGAAGGACGTGTCGGCGACCGTCCTTTTGGACCGCGGCACTCTTTTCATCAGCTCCCTTGATCTGGGCAGCCCTCACGGCGGCGTCAAAGGCTCCGCGAGCATCAACCTCGTGCGGCCCGCTCTCCGGGCGCGGCTCACAGCAACCCTCCCGGAAAAGATCGCCGGCATGGACGCCATATCCGTCGACGCGCGGCTCCCCTCTTCACGGGGAAAGGAACAGGTCGCCGGGTCGTTCATGGCGACGGTCTTTTCGGGAAAGCAGGAATCCTTGAGACTTCGCTGCATGGTCGGCATCGCGCCTCACGCCATCCGCGTGAGCGCAGGGAAGTTCTCCCGAAAGGATGCCGGAGGAACGATCGAGGCCGAAGGAACGCTCGACGTCTCGGGAAAGGAACCGGCATTCACCCTCTCGGCGAAGATCACCGGTCTCGACATCGGACCCGAGACAAAGGTGAAGACGGACATATCGGGAAATCTTCATATCGCGGGGACCATGGAGGATTTCGCGGGAACGGTCTCTCTCGGGAACCGGGGAGCGTCCTGGAAGGAGATGGACCTGAAGGCAAAGCTCAAGGGCGACGCCAAGACCATCGAGCTTGCCGACATCGAGGCGAAGCTGCTCGGCGGCTCCATCTCCGGGAGCGTCAGCGCGTCCCGCGAGACGGACATGAGGCTCACGGCCCGTTTCACCGGGTCAGGCCTCAACCCGGCGCGGTTGAGACCGGACCTCGATGGTGACCTCAACATCGATGTGAAAGGAAACCTGCTCCTTCCTGAAAAACACCTGATGGAAGGTTCCTTCACGGCATCCCTGAAGAACAGCACCTTCCGGAAGAAGAGCCTGTCGGCGGACGTGGACGCGTCGTTCCGCGACGAGATCGTGAGGATAAAGGCCCTTTCCATAAAGGGAAACGGATTTGCCGCGACGGCTGCCGGCATTCTGCAGGAACGCCTCGCCTGCGAGATACGGATAGATGATGCCGCGAAACTCCTTCCGCAGGCGGCGGGAAGCCTCTTCGCGAAGGGATGGGTCAGGTGGCGGGAGAATGAACCTGCCGGGGCCCTCACCGCTCGGGGAAAGAACATGTCCTACGACAACGCGAGACTTTCGTCCTTGAGCGCGTCCATGGAGATGCCTGACGGATACAAGGGCGGCCTCGCCGTTGACATAGCGGGCCGGGGTCTTTCCTACGGGGCCCTCAGGGCAAAACGGCTCGATCTCGGGGTCACGGGCAAGACGGAGGACCACAGGATAACTCTCGCTCTCGCCCACGACGGGAACACGCTCAACATGCAGGCAAAGGGTGGATATGCCGATGGGGCCTGGAAGGGCACGATCGTCAGCCTGTCAGGGACGCAGACACCTTTCGGCAGGCTCGACCTGTCAGGGCCGGCAACGGTCATTGCCTCGCAGAAACGGCTTTTCCTTTCCCCCTTTATTCTCAAAAGCCCGACAGGAGAGAGGCCCGATGCCGGCGCGGACATCTCCATGGAGCCGATGATCGGTTCCGCGGCGGTGAAATGGGAGCGGTTCAACCTGGCCCGGATGGGGGCACTCATCGACCCGGCAAAGATCGAGGGCCTCTCATCGGGCGCGGCCGGCGTCAAATGGCTTAAGGGCAAGCGCCTCGCCCTCTCCGGCGAGATAAGCGCCTCCGCGGCGGTCTCTCACGGGGCGGTGACGGTGAAGACCGACAGCATCAGCGGCAATCTGAACTGGGACGGCTCAGGACTCCGGGCGTCCCTCAACGTTGAACTCGGCTCCAATGGGCGCGTGAACGCGAGCGCTGCTTCCAGGCCGCCCGCGGCCTTTTCCCTCCCTGATCAGGGGACGTTCCAGGCAGCCTGGAAGGGTCTCGATATGGGCATGCTCCAACCCCTGCTGCCCAGGACCGTGAATCTCAAGGGACGTCTGTCGGGTGAGGTGAAAGGCAGCCTTCTACCCGGCAGCCGCTTCGATCTCGCGGGACAGACCGGTATATCCGACGGCTCCTTCACCTGGCGCGGCGATGAGGGAGAGATCACGGCACCCATCAGGGAGACCGCCATTGACTGGACTTGGAAGGATACCTCGCTGACCGGAAAGGCGAACCTCAGGCTCGGGCAGTACGGCCGTGTTGAAACCGCGTTCCGGGTCCCTCTTCCCGCGAAGATCCCCATTACCATCGATAGAAACTCCGCGATGACGGTCTCGATGCGGGGAACGATGAGCGAGAAGGGCCTCGTTGCCGCGCTCCTTCCCGGACTCGCCCGCGAAACGAGGGGGCAGATCGATTTCGACCTGACGGGGAGCGGTACCCTGGCCGATCCCCGGATCGCCGGCAGGCTGAACCTTAAAGGCGCGAGCGCCTATCTACCGCCCGCGGGTATCCAGCTCAAGGACATGAGCGCCGACGTTCTCTTCACCGACAACCGGGTAACCCTGTCCTCCTTTATCGTCCACTCCGGTGAGGGCTCCATAAAGACGAGCGGAACGATGACACACTCAAGGGGGAAGATCACGACCTTCGAAGGCACATTGAAGGGAGAGCGTTTTCAGGCCATGAAC
>MVQP01000224.1 GCA_002067235.1 Syntrophorhabdus sp. PtaB.Bin047 | reverse complement strand
AAAACACCCGCTGTTGCCGGCCCCGATACCCGCGATGTGACAATGCATGTCCACGATGTCGGGCGGAAGAGGTTCTACGGGGCGATAGGGCCCGATGGAAAACAGCAGGACCACCACGCACAACACCAGGATTGCAGCAGGAAGTGTCAACCATTGCCGCACGATGAGCTCCCTTCGTCTGTTTTACGGGTTATTTCAAAAGGGGTACGTTCCCCGCTTTCTTATTGAGTAGCCAGGGTCAAAGTCATGAGGGAAAAAGCCTGGACAAGGAATAGAATCTCTGGCCCTAGTCTTCGAGGTCGATCTCCGCGTTGAAGACTATGTCGACCGCCTTGCCCACCATGAAACCGCCATCCTCGATCTCGACTTTCCACGACATCCCGAAGTCTTCGCGGTTGATGGACGCGGCGGCGCGAAAACCATACGTGGTATAGGTCTGGTTCAGCTCGTCGTCGTGGAACATGGATGGGCCGAGGAACCGCGTGCTGAAGGCAACGGGAAGGGTTATCCCGTGTATCGTCAGATCACCGGTAATGTTCAGATTGTTGAGCGCGACCACCTCGATGGCCGTGCTCTTGAAAGATATCACGGGAAACCTTTCGACATCGAAGAAATCAGCGCTCTTCAGATGGTTGTCCCTGCGTTCGACACCCGTATGGATGCCGGCTGCGTCGATCTCCACCTCTACGGAAGCTCTGCCCGGATCGGCGGGGTCAAAGAGCACCTGGCCGCGTACGGTGTTGAACTGTCCGTGGACCGGTGTGACCATCATGTGGTACACCGTGAACTCACCCACCGCGTGATCGGGATCGATCTTCCATTTTGCCATCTCCGCACCCCCTCCTTCGATTCTCTCCGAATCAGTCTTCATAAGCAATGGAAAACCGTTGCAGGTCAGAAACGAGGGACAGCTCTGCACACGCGGAGAAGAGGCTCCCGCTAGTCCAGAATTGCCATCATCTCTTCAACGGCGGTCGACAACCCGACGGAATCGGCGCGTGATATTATCGCCTGTCCGATATTGAGTTCCAAGAGCTCCCGGGCGTGCAGAAGAGGCGCAACGTTCCCGTAGTTGAGGCCGTATCCGGCGTTGATCTGTATCCTGATGTCCGCGGCGTGGGCCGACGCGCGGTATATCCTGTCGATCTCCCTGTCTATCGCCGTCCCTTCCACCGCACTGCTGTATGCGCCGGTGTGGAATTCCACGACATCCGCCCCGCATTCCTTCGAGAGGTCGATCGTCTCTATATCGGGTTCGATGAAGAGCGATACCTGTATGTCCTGATCGTGAAGGAGCTCGACGGCCTTCTTGATCGCCGCCATGTTCTTCCTGACATCGAGCCCGCCTTGCGAAGTCATGTCTTCCTTCTGTTCGGGCACGATAGTGACCCGGCTGGGCCGGACCGTCTTCGCGATATCCATCATCTCATCGGTCAGCGCCATCTCAACGTAGAATTTCCCGTTCTCGGGAATCGCCTTCCTTATTGCGACAACATCCCTGTCCTGCACGTGGCGTCTGTCCGTGTGCAGGCGGATCGCAACACTGTTGCAGCCTGTTTTCGCACATATCCTCGCCGCCTCAACGGGGTCGGGCCTTTCCCCTCCCCGTGCCGTCCGTAATACGGCCACCTGGGTAACGTTCACGCATAACAGAGTGCGCGGTATCTGAACACCTCCCATTGCCATAGAAAAACCTCCCGTTCATCGGATGTTCTGGTCGATACTGTATCCGGAAATAGTGATACTACCCGAGCCGGGCGTTTTGAATTACCTGATCGACGGGCAGCGTCTCGACATGGTTCTCATTTCCTTCCGCAAAAATAATCGTCCGCATCAAGATATCCCATATCCCGGAAAATTTCAAATTGCGCCCTAAGCCCCTCCACGATGTGCGCGATAAGCACTGTACCACCGACTGACAAGTCAACAGGCACGGACCATCCGGTGAGAAGAGAGAAGAGCAGCAGGCAGTAATGGCAGCGAGCCCGGCGAGATCGCCGGGGGAACAGGATTCCGCAGCAGGAGGTGCGGTCATCGCAGACATATCTCTCACGTCGGGAATGCGCTCCACCCTCATATCCCTCCAGGGATAGGTGAAGCTCCTCGACAGAACCCAGAACCGCCTTGCCACGGGCAAGAAAGTGAACTCCGCCCTCGATAACCCCGTGTCCTTCTTCACCTCCGTGTCCCTGACAGACCGTGCCTCGAGGCTCCACGGCCTCAAGGACACGACGAGCGAGGCCATCCAGACCCTCAAGACGGCGGACAGGGGGATCGTGGCCCTCAGCACCATGATAGAGCAGACGAAGAGCATAGCCGAGAAGGCCATGAGCGCCAGCTCAACGGGTGCGGCCACCACCACGGGTGCCATAACCTTGAACGGACTGAAGGCGGACGCCACGGCGGTGGGGCCGGTCACGATGACGGTCACCTTGAGCGGGGTACAAGTGGACGATATACTGTACCTCAGAACTTCACCGACAACTGAGATGCCGTTGTGGGCTTGGTCCGAGTATGGCGGTTTCAACGGCAACTTCTTCTTGATTGGTGCAGACGACAACGAGACGGCACAGAACCTGGCGCACTGCATAAATGATCTCGTGCAGTGGGATGACGGCATGTTTACGGAGTATTACTACAGTGCCGAATACCTGGGAGGCAGCCAGGTAAGGATCTCCAGGTACGATATTGACACCCATGAACAGCTCAGTGTGGAGGCAGGCCACTACAGGGACACTTCGGGTCACTACAGCCCCGCCCTCGATCCTCTCCCTGCTCTCCCCCCCGATGAGGTCACCATCGGCGGTGTCACCTTCACGGCTACCACCGGTGCAACCGCGGGGACGAGCTTCAATGTCGGCGGCACCGACACCGAGAACCTGCAGGAGCTGGCCGATGCCATCAACGCCTACGGCGGCTGGGCGGGGGGTGTCGACTACGGCGCCACCGTCGCCGACGGCAGGATCATCCTCTCCAAGACGGAAGGCGGCGTGGCAACGGCGGTCGACGCGGGGGACTTCTCCACGAACATAACGGGCGGAGGCTCCGGCTCCATGTCCCTTGTCGCGTCGAGCAATGAGCTTGCCGTCCTTGAGGCGCAGTACAACATCATGCGCTCCCAGCTCACCACGCTCGCCCTCGACTCCTACTACAAGGGCAAGAACCTCCTCGACGCCCAGAACAT
>MVQP01000223.1 GCA_002067235.1 Syntrophorhabdus sp. PtaB.Bin047 | reverse complement strand
AAAGCGTCCCCAGGGGGATTCGAACCCCCGTTGCCGGCTTGAAAGGCCGGTGTCCTGGACCAGGCTAGACGATGGGGACCTGGTTGCATCATATGGGCCGTGAAGGACTTGAACCTTCGACTCTCTGCTTAAAAGGCAGATACTCTACCAGACTGAGTTAACGGCCCGAAACGTCCATTAAGATATGAAAATTTTCCTCCAAAGTCAAGGAGAATGAGATCATTCAACAGTCTTCACGCAGTCTTCCATTGACTCGCCCCGATGGTCACCTTATAATATTCCACCATGACCGGGATCGAGGGTTTTCTCAGGGAGGATGTCGGGACAGAGGACGTGACGACCAATGCCATCGTGCCCGCCGGCCATCGCTCCCGCGCGAAGATCGTCGCGAAGGCCTCCGGGGTGCTCGCGGGCCAAGGGTTCGCGAAAGAGGTCTTCATGTCCCTCGACAGGGACATTGCTTACAGGGAACACAAGAAGGATGGCGAGACCGTGAGCCCCGGCGATGTCATTGCGACCGTGGAGGGCGCCACGCGGGCGATACTGACCGCCGAACGGGTGGCACTCAACATCCTCCAGAGACTCTCGGGGATCGCCACGCTGACAAAGACCTTCGTCGATGCCGCGTCGGGCACGAAGACCCGGATACTGGACACCCGAAAGACAACACCGGGGATGCGGCGCATGGAGAAGTATGCCGTCACCATGGGCGGAGGTGTGAACCACCGCGGCAACCTCACGGAGATGGCACTCATCAAGGAGAATCACATAGCCGTCGCCGGTTCCATACGCCGGGCCGTTGAGCTGGTGCGCGCGCACACCCCCGTCCCCGTGGAGGTCGAGGTGCGCACCATGCAGGAGTTGAAGGAAGCCGTCGAGGCGAAGGTGGAACAGATCATGCTCGACAACTGGGACACGGCATCGATGCGCGACGCCGTTGAGTTCGTTGCCGGTCGGGTGCCGCTGGAGGCGTCGGGAAACATGACGGTGGAACGTGTCCGGGATGTCGCGGCAACGGGTGTGGACCTCATATCCGTGGGCGCCCTCACCCATTCGGCACGGGCCCTTGATATAAGCCTTTTACATGAAGGAATCGGCGCGTGACCACAGACAGGAGCACCCCGGAAGGGGATATCAGGGAGCGTATAGCCGCCGCAAGAAAAAAGCTTGGCAAGGACCTTGTCGTCCTCGCCCACTATTACCAGAATATCGATATCGTGCGCTCCGCCGATTTTGTGGGGGACTCCCTCCAGCTTGCACGGATCGCGTCTGAACAGCGTGAGGCCGGGAGCATAGTTTTCTGTGCCGTTTCGTTCATGGCCGAGATGGCTCGTATTCTCTGCGAAACGCGGCAGAAGGTCTTTCATCCCGAACCTTCCGCGAAATGTCCACTGGCGGAGATGGCGGTGATCGACGATGTCGAAAGGGCATGGAAGTTACTCACGGCTACGGGACGACACCTCATGCCTGTCGTATACGTCAACTC
The DNA here is from genome assembly GCA_002067235.1 of Syntrophorhabdus sp. PtaB.Bin047. Lineage (GTDB taxonomy): Bacteria > Desulfobacterota > Syntrophorhabdia > Syntrophorhabdales > Syntrophorhabdaceae > Delta-02. Next base: position 1,733 of record MVQP01000223.1, on the reverse strand, counting down.
GCGGGCCGATCTCAAGGCTTTCTGCGGAAAGAACGGGGGATTTGTCTGTACCTCCGCCAATGCGAAAAAGGCCATGGAATATGTCCTGTCCCGGGGCGCGGTCCCCTTTTTCTTTCCCGACGAGAATCTGGGCCGCAACACCGCCCATGCCATGGGAATCTCCGACGACGAGATATTTCTCTGGGATCCCTTTGAGGATATCTCCGATACGGGTGTGCCGGACATTGCCGCGAAAAAGGCGATACTCTGGCGAGGCTTCTGCTACGTGCACGTCGCGTTCAGACCCTCCGATATCGAACAGGCCAGAAAGACCCACGGTGAAATCAACGTCATCGTCCATCCCGAATGTACTCCTGACGTTGTCGGGCTTGCCGACTACGCGGGTTCCACAAGCTACATAAAGAGCACGGTCGAGACGGCCGCCGCAGGCACGAAGTGGGCCATCGGAACGGAGGTGAACTTCGTGAACTGCCTCAAGGCCGATAACCCCGACAAGCTGATCGTACCCCTCAGGGAGTGCGAATGCCGGGATATGTCGCATGTGACACTTCTCAAATTCCTCACCGTCCTGGAGAACATCCTGGAGGGAAAGGGCCAGCCGGAGGTGACCGTCGACCCCGAGGACTCTCGCTACGCCAAGGTCGCCCTGGAAAGGATGCTCGCGATAACGTGAAAATGAAAAAGGACGAAAGCCACTACTGCGATGTTCTCGTCATCGGCTCCGGCATAGCGGGGCTCTCCTGCGCCATAAGCGCCGCTGACCTCGGTCTCGACGTTATCGTCATATCGAAGGAATCCTCGATCGCGGAATCGAACACCTTCTATGCCCAGGGAGGGATCGTGGCCCGGGGGCAGGACGACACGCCCGAGCTCCTCGCCGAGGACATCATGGAGGCCGGTGACGGCATATCCAATCCCGATGCCGTGAAGATCGTCGCTTACGACGGACCCGGGTTGGTCGAAGATTTCCTCGTCAAAAAGGTTGGGGTGCCCTTTTCGCGGTCCGGAGAGGATGAATTCGAATTTGCCCGTGAGGCAAGCCACTCACGCAGGAGGATACTCCACTCCAAGGACTCCACGGGCAAGGCCATCGAGACGGCACTCATTGCGAAAGCTGCCGAATACAGCAACATTCGGACCTATCCGGGCTACCCCGCCATAGACCTGCTGACCATACCCCACCATTCCACAAGTCCCCTCGCGCTGTACAGGGAACCTCAGTGCATAGGCGCTTATGTCCTCAACAACGCGACAGGTCACGTGGAAAGGTTCTTCGCCTCCTACACGGTGCTCGCCACCGGCGGGCTGGGAAGGATTTACCTTCACACGACAAACCCTCCCATAGCTACGGGAGACGGCTTCGCGATGGCCGACAGGGCCGGCGCGCGGCTCATAAACATGGAATACATCCAGTTCCATCCAACAACGCTCTTTCACAAGGACGCCGATGGGTTCCTCATCTCCGAGGCCCTCCGCGGAGAGGGGGCCAGACTGAAGACGAAGGACGGCGTTCCCTTCATGGCAAGCTACTCCGAGCTTGGAGACCTCGCACCGAGGGATGAGGTCTCACGCGCCATGTACGAGGAGATGATCAAGAGGGGGGACGCCTACGTCTACCTCGACATCGCTTCCTACACGGAGATAAACGTCAAGAAACGGTTCCCCATGATATACCAGCGATGCCTCGACTTCGATATCGACATCCAGAAGGTCCCCATCCCCGTCGTTCCCGC
>MVQP01000222.1 GCA_002067235.1 Syntrophorhabdus sp. PtaB.Bin047 | reverse complement strand
ACACCCTCACCTGCCAGATGACAACTCATGGCGATCTGTTTCGCGGTCACGTGTCAGACCGCCTCCCACCAGTTGATCTGTCTTTGTTCCAACCATTTTCTCTCGTCGACGAACCGCGCTGTGATACTGCGATATCGCAGGGAAGACTCAACGATCCTTCGGAAGTTGGTGACGACCCTTCTGCCCTGATCGACAAAGGTCTCCATGATCCTTCTGCCGTCGCGGAGGACCCTCTTCACATCGATCTCCTTTTCATCCCTCATCCATGACTCCACCATCTCCGGCGTCGCTTCAATGTGGAACTGGAGACCGTAGGCGCTGTGCCCTACCCTGAAGGCCTGATTCGCGCAGACCCGGCCCTTCGCGAGAAGGACACCGTCGCCGGGAAGGTCGAAGGTGTCCTCGTGCCACTGGAAAACACTCATGTGCTGGGGATTGCCTCTGAAGAGACTGTCCTTCAAACCCTCGGACGTCTTCGTAACGGTGAACCACCCAATCTCCTTCTTCGGCGCTCTCATTACAGCGGCGCCACAGGTCTTCGCGATGAGCTGCGCGCCGAGGCATATGCCGAGAAGCGGCACTTCATCGATCAGGGCACGCCTGATGAGGGACTCTTCGTCCCTCAGGAAGGGATGGGCCTCCTCCTGGTAAACGTTCATGGGCCCGCCCAGGATGACTATCCCGCCGATATCGTCAAGGTCGTGGGGAAGCGGCGTGCCGGCGCCCGACATCTCGAGGACCTCCACGGTCCACCCGTCCTCTGAAAAGAGGTCCGCTATGCACCCCGGACCTTCCTGTTCCACCTGTTTTATTATGAGGAGCTTCTTTTCCATATCATCCTGCCTCACTTTTCCCGCGCCTCGCGGGGGAGCGCTTGCGAATTCGGTCCGAAGCCTCAGTCGCCGCTAAGGTATTTCCTGAGGTACTCAAGCTGATAGTGAAGCTTCTGAAAACTCTCTTTCAGGGTATCGTCGCCGTGATCGGCCTCCCACAGTGACCATGCATCCTCAAGCGATTCAATCGCGCTTGAGACTATCCCGCCAAGGGCCGTGCCGGCCACCCGCGACCTTTCACCGTCGAGGACGCTCATCGGAACGACCTTGACGATGGGGAAATGTCTTAGACTATCTGAATGCGCCATAATGCACCTCGCATAATGCCTTTTAAGGCTTGTTAGTCCAAGACGATGACTGGTTTTGAACGGCTTTGTTCTTTTCTTTGAAAACCCCTCGTAGGTCGTTGAGGGATCTGTACGTCAATGTACGCCTAGAGTATAATGCAACACCCACCAATTTACAAGAAAATATTCGAGGTTAACAGACAGACACGGGTCATAGGTGATGGGTTATGGGTCATGGGAAAAAACTCTGCCGTTTCCTATTACCCCTAACCCATCACCCATCGCCCGTCTTCTTATCCTATCGCCTCTCCTCCTCTCTCCTCCGTCCTGATGCGGATGCATTCGACGAGGTCGAGGACGAAGATCTTGCCGTCGCCCGTCTCCCCGGTCTGGGCACCCCTGATGATGGCCTTTATCGTTCTTTCCACGAAATCTTCGTTTACGGCTATCTCGAGGCGGATCTTTCTCAGCAGGTTGCCCATCTCCTTCACCCCGCGGTATACCTCGGTGACGCCCATCTGTCTCCCATGGCCGAGCACCTCGTTCACGGTGACGAGGTTGACCTCCTCCTTGTAGAGCTCCTGTTTTACGGACTCGAGCCTGTCCGGTTGTATGATGGCTATTATAAGCTTCATTGTCCTCCCTCCTTACTCCAGGATCGTGTATGCCTTCTCGTGGTGCTGTGTCAGGTCGAGACCCACGATCTCATCCTTTTCCGGTACCCGCACTTTCATGACAAGATCGATGACCTTGTAAATGATGAAGCTGGCGACGAAGCTGTAGGCGATGGTCACGGCGGTGGCGACCAGCTGGACGAGGAACTGTTTCGGGTTGCCGAAGAAAAGGCCGTCGGCCCCGGCAGGGTTCACCGCCTTCGACGCGAAAAGCCCCGTGGCCAGCGCCCCCCAGATGCCGCCTACGCAGTGGACGCCGAAGACGTCGAGGGCGTCGTCATAACCGAATTTCGGCTTGATCCAGGCAACGGCGAAATAGCAGAAGATGCTGACGAAGACACCGATGAGGATGGCCGACAGGGCGCTTACGAAACCCGCCGCCGGGGTTATCGCCACAAGGCCGCCCACGGCGCCCGTCGCCATGCCGAGCATGGTCGGCTTCCTGTTGAATATCCAGTCGATGAGCGCCCAGGTCATCCCCGCCGCGGCCGCCGCCGTGTTGGTGACCACGAAGGCGTTGACGGCGATGTCGTTCGCCCCGAGGGAACTGCCCGCGTTGAAACCGAACCACCCGAACCACAGGAGGGCGGTCCCGAGGATGGTGAAGGGCAGGTTGTGGGGCAGGATCGCGTGGCCGCTGGACCCTTTGCGCTTACCGATGAATATCGCCGTCATGAAGGCGGCTATGCCGGCGTTGATATGCACCACCGTTCCTCCGGCGAAATCGAGGGCCCCCATCTCCCTGAGCCACCCCCCTATCCCCCAGACCCAGTGGCACACGGGGTCATAGACGAAGGTCGCCCACAGGATCACGAAGATCACGAAGGCGGCGAACTTCATGCGCTCGGCGAAGGCCCCGATGATGAGCGCCGGGGTTATGACGGCGAACATCATCTGGAAGATCATGAAGAGCTGATGGGGTATCGTCGCGGCGTAGTCCGCGTAGGGGGCAAGTCCCACCCCCTTGAGGCCTACCCACTCGAAGCCTCCCCAGAAGCCCTTTCCGGGACCGAAGGAAAGGCTGTACCCATAAAGCACCCATTGAACGCTTATCACGCAAAGGATGGTGAAGCATTGCATCAGGATGCCGAGGACGTTCTTCTTGCCCACCATTCCTCCATAGAAGAACGCCAGCCCGGGGGTCATGAGCATGACGAGGGCCGTGGCCACGATAAGCCACGCCGTATCCCCGCTATCGGCCTTCGCCGCCTGTGCAGGCACCGGTGCAGCCCCCTGCCCGGTCCCGACCTCTGCGTACGCCAAACCCACGGGCATCACGAACAGGGTGAAGAGTACAAGCAGTGCAAGAAACCTTTTCATCTTTACGCCTCCTCCATGAAATAAAGAAGGCGCCACGGACCCTTCATGGGTCCACGACGCCTTCGTCTGGCAACCATAAGAATGGAAATGGCGCCCTGAACTCTATCAGAACGCCATTGTTATATTCACATCACTGTGACTGCTCGATTCGGTGAGCAGCGATA
>MVQP01000221.1 GCA_002067235.1 Syntrophorhabdus sp. PtaB.Bin047 | reverse complement strand
CCAGGGAAAGAACGCGAGGGAGCTCGCTGTGGTGCTCGGAGAATCGGCGCTGACGGAAGAGGACGTCCTTTTCGTTAAATTCTCCGATGCCTTCGAGGACCGTTTCGTGCGCCAGGGCGAATACGAGAATCGGACCATAGAGGAGAGCCTGCGCATCGGTTGGGAGCTTCTCGGCATGCTCCCGCCCAACCTCTTAAAGCGTGTTCGCGATGAGTTCATCGAACGCTACTACCCGAAGACCTCGTAATCCCGGAGGATTACCGTGAGACTCGCCGTTAACCCTACACGAATGGAGCTTCTGAAACTGAGGCGCCGCCTCGTCGTCGCCCGCCGGGGGCATAAGCTTCTCAAGGACAAGCTCGACGGCCTGATAAAGGAGTTCATGAACATAGCTCACGAGTACCGCAACCTCCGCCAGATCGTCGATGACGAACTCCCCTATGTCATGAAGCTCTTCGTTCTCGCCGAGATCACCTCGTCACGCTCCATCACCGAGAACGCCCTGGAATCGGTCATGCAGGACCTCGAGCTCACAGTCCGCCCGGCGCGGCTGATGAGCGTCAGGATCCAGAAGCTGGAGACCACATACGGGGAGGTAACGGGGCGTTACTCCCTGGTGCATACGTCGGCGGAGCTGGACATGGCCATCGCGAAACTCCGCGAGTTCCTCCCGAAGCTCCTTTCCATGGCCGAGGCTGAGGATACGGTCCGCCGGCTGAGCAAGGAAGTGGAGAAGACACGAAGGCGCGTGAACGCCCTCGAGCATTCCTTCATCCCCCGCCTCATCGAAACCATCCGTTTCATCACGTCCAAGCTTGAAGAGATGGAACGCTCGACGACAAGCTCTCTCATGAAGATAAAATCCCAGCGCCTTGCCCGCGAGGCGGCACAGGGGACGTGACAAAAAAACTCCCCGGCGTTTATCACCGGGGAGCGGGAATTGGCGTTACTCAGGCCTATCTGAAATCAAAGTGCCCGAACCGTGGAAGCATCTGATACTGTATGTCGAACTCGAGCGGCAGATCACCTGCAATGCTTCTGACCTTTTCCTTTATGCTCTGCGCGTCGTCCGTCTCGTGCACGAAACCCCTCACGATAAGCCCGTAGCGGGGCATTCCCTTCTCTTTAGGGACAACATCGAGGTAGGAAACGGTAAAGGACGGGTCCGTCAGGATCGCGGCCTTTACCTTCGCCGCGACGGCCCGGAGGTTCAGGGCGTCCAGCGCCTCTTTCGTCCTCAGGGCTTCCTTCGCCGCAAGGCCTTTCTTGATCTCTTCCGCGATCGCATCCTGCGTCTGTGTTGAGCTGTTGAACACACCGTCGAACTCTTTCGGGTCGTCCCATTCCTTGCCATAAATGACATACATGGAACGGGCCATGTCGGCATCGACCTTCTCTATGATCCAGCGGGCCGTGCTCTCATTGATCACCTGGTCGCCCTGGACCCTGTTGATGCGGTCCTCCATGGTGCTCTCTATCCTTACTCTGAGGACATGAGGGACTCCCTTGAGGAGGAACGTGGCCCCCGTGCCGGCGATGACCACCCTGTCCCTCTGCGCGTAGTTGTAGATAAGGCTCTGGATGAGGGCGACAAAGGCCTTGAAGGACCAGTCGTTGCGCTCCCAGACATTCGGGTAGTGCTCATCGAAGTCCTTCGCGTATGTCCCCCATCGCGGACCTTCCGACGAGATGTCCTTGAACATGGTGGAACGATCGATGTACTCGTAGCCCAGGTCCTGAGCAACCTGAAGCGCGATCGCCCTGGCACCGCCTCCGAACTGCCGTGATATGGTCAATATTGCCATGACAACACCCCCCTATTTCGCAAACGGGAAAACCCAGATAAGCATGGCCGGAATATAGCAGGCGATGAGCGATACTATAACATAGGGAACCGTCATCCCGAGGAAGGATTTCAGCGGTATCTTCGTCTCGTCTTCCTTTTCCGCCAGGTTCTTCGCCACGAAGAGCGCAGGAGCTCCGGCGATCGTCAGGTTGCTGCCAAGGGTGCCGGCCCACAGGAGCATCCAGTAGAGCGGCCAGGGGTTCATACCTGTATCCTTCGCGAGGTCGCGGATGACATAGAGCATGGTGAGGATGTAGGCATCGTGCTCCACGATACCGACGATGGGGGCGGTCACCCAGAAAAGGAGCGTGCTTCCTATCACGAGACTCTGTTTAATGAGCGGCGTGATCATGTTCGAAACAAGCTTGATGACCCCCGAGTGCTCGAGGCCGCCAACGAGAGCGAAGAGCGCTACATAGAAGAACACGGCCCGCCAGTCCAGCTCCGAAAGCACGTGTTCGAGGCTGGGGATCTCCAGGGTGAAACGGTCCTTGAAGATCTCGAAGATGAGGATGAGGCAGATAGCCCCCCACATCGCGATAAAACCGAGGTGGTAGCCAAAGATGGGGCGAAGGGCCATCGCCAGAATCGTCAGGGCGAAAACAACACATACCACGATGGCGAAAGGCTTGTCCTTGATGTGATCCAGAGGGCGCTCGTCCATGGACGCCACATCCATGCTGATCCCTTTGTACGACCTTCTGAACATCAGGTAGAAAACCCAACAGGTAACCGCGTACGAAATGAGAAGGATGAACAACGACGACGGCCTGCCGAGCTGCCAGATGAACCCGCTGAACTCGATCCCCGATACGCTGTGAAGCATCTGGGGCGGCAGGTCGCCGAGAAGCATCGCCGTACCCATGAAGTTCGCACAAAGCGCCAGAAATAGCACGGGGCCGAAGGCTTTGAACTTAAACCTCCGGCAGGCGTGAAAGATGACGGGCGCGAACATGAGGACGACGACCACGTTGTCGATGAGCATGGAGACGAATCCGGCCAGCGCCCCGATCATGGTCACGAAGAGTGCCACATTCCCCTTCGACAGTTTGAGGATGGCCGCCGAGAGGAAATCGGGCACCCCCGACTTCCCGAAATACCCCGAGATGATCCAGATGCTCAGGAGGATGATGATGACGTTCCAGTCGACGATCTTGAAGGCATCGAGATCCGACATGATCCCGAAGAAGACCATGAAGAGGATGCCCAGCAACGCGGCCAGAACGCTGTCGATCCAGCCGGTTATGACGAGGATGATGCTCGCCAGAAAGATTACAAGTGATGCGGTCTGCACGAAATCCATAGGTCTTGAACCCCCTTTTTCTGTGCATCACCAAGCAGACCAAGAGCACGCGCTCTTTAGTCACCCCGACTAGCTGAAGGTCTGCACGATTCTGTTTTTGATGGACACTGAGCTACTATATAACAAGTCACTTCCTTGAGGCAAGCACTATCGAATGAGGAGATCGGATTGCGGGACGACCCAACACACCCCTCTTTATCCTCTTTCCCGGACAC
>MVQP01000220.1 GCA_002067235.1 Syntrophorhabdus sp. PtaB.Bin047 | reverse complement strand
CTACAGTGATCTCTTTATACTAACGATCGTGAGAAAAAGGAAGGGGTATTGGAGAGGATAGTGTGCGGGGTAACACCTGCCACTTGCCGTTGACCTCTTCGACGAGCTGCCGCTTCTCCAGGGTCTTGAGGACGCGGAAGGTGATATTCGAAGATATGTTGAGCGTGGTGGAGATCTCCTTCAGGGACAACTGGATGTACTCCGGCACGCCCAGGGCGAGGAGGATCGTCACGGCGTTGTCGACAACCTCGATCGTGTAATCACGCTGTTTCTTTTGTTCCATTCTTCTTTCCCTTCCTTGTCTTTTTTATGCTGTCAAACCCGAACCAGAGTTCCCCCTGGGCAACGGGTTTCATCATCTTCTCGATAAGCTTGCGGAACATGAGCCTGCATCGTTCCATCTGCAGGGTCGCCTTGAAAAAGACCCCTTCGATCCTGGTGATGAGCTCGAAGCAGGGCTTGGCCTGGTAGGTCTTGGAGAGGGTTTCGATAAAATGTGTGGTGTCCGTGAGACACTCCACGATCTGATCGAAGATGTCAGCGGCGTCCATGTCATCAAGCTCCTGGATCACCACCCTGGGGGTCATGATCATGCCGGCCTGATACCCCATCCACTGGATGAGCTCGAAGTTGTTGAGGTACCGGCAGATCGCCATGGCCTTATCCACCGAAAGGGGCGTTTCACCGCTGCAGTACCGGTAGATGCCCTTCGCCGGCGTGTTGTTCTCATCGCCATTGCCGAGGCCCACCGCCCGGCCAAGCTCGTTCTTGAGCTCCAGCTTTGTGGTGGGTACGTGGCGCGTCTGGCGTTCGTGGTCACACCATTCGTCGATGATGACGTCGATCACTTCATGGGGCGCCTTGAGATTCTGGAATCGGTTCATCATAATTGACATCCAGACCGGAAAAACCGGGATTTTTTCACATTGACTATTAATTGCCTCAACGGTAGAATCAAATGAGATTTGAAAATAAGACGGGAGGAGCAAACCGTGGGGAAAAAGATGGAGAAGATACCCGAGGAGGTCTTCAGCTTCGCGCTTCCAGTGAGACACAAGATGTACAAGCTCATGGAGCTCCTCATCCCCTTGCCGTGCTATGAGTATGGCCAGGCGACCGGCGACTGCTGGGAATTTGAATGTCTGTGCATAGACGGTGAAGAGCCTCTTTGCAGAACCAGGAGGCTCCTCGCTGATCAACTGGCGTCCGCAATACAGATGAACAAATACGACCCGTTACATCCCGAACATAAGAAGCTATCTCGGAAGGAGAAAGACCTGATTCTGAAAGCTCACGAACTAATGCTTGGAGATGCTGCTCCTCTTCCTGAGACTCCACGTAGGGGAAAGGTTTAGGCGAACACATGGCCGCGGTGAAGAGAACATGGTCGCGCAGTGTCAGCGACCGCACGATCTGGGCTGTTACGGGGTTTGCTTTCATAAGATCCTCCTATGCGGCCCTTCGCCGGGCCTTTGTCTCCCAGAGGTCCTCATACGGGACCCCGCATACCTTGGCGATGGCTGTCTGCACCGGTCGTGATTCGGCCTTGCGGCGGATAACCATGGATATGAGCTCCGGGGTTACACGGAGGTGCTTGGCAAAGGAAACCAGGGTCGGGAAGCCGTTAATGCCCAGCAAGAGTCTGATGTATTGGGGTTTGTTCTCTTTTTTTAGGTCTTCAAGTTTAGCTATATTAACCATAGTTCTCATCTTAAAACTCCAGGAGTTTTCTGTCAAGAAAAAAGTACCGAACCGCGAACTTTCTAATAGGTCTGTTTTGAAGGTCTGTGGCAGCGCGTGGAAGTTCGTACAAATTAGAGGTTTCAGGACCCTTCGTCTGGGTGCGAGGCCGTGGTTGGTGGCTGCCGATGAGTTCTGACATAGGAAACGAAGGGTTTCTTTCGCGCTTGACTCAGCTTATTGGTGACAAAAAACCATTTCGCTGGGCGGCGGAGGTTGGTATTTCAAAAGGAGCCTTTGACCGAATATGGAACAAAGGTACAGTTCCGAGCGCGGAACTCCTGGTTCGCATTCATAATGCCACAGGAGTTTCGATTGATTGGCTACTTACGGGACAGGGACCGCGTAGCGCATTAGAGGTGTTATTTGAGTCGACTCCCGGAATGATTTCAGAGAAGATCCAACCAGTATTTGAGGCCTTCATGGAGGTGATGACCTCGAAGGAAGAAGGGACAATACTGGCCCTCACGCAGAACACATACGAGTTTCGCGACAAGGTAAGGCTCCAGAAGGAACTTGCCACCATGAAGAAAGACATGGATGCCATCAAGAGACGGCTTTTCGACGAGCCCAGGGAAACCGACTTTAAGACGCAGGAATCATCGGGGGCGAGGGAACAGCATCCAGGGGCAAAGCATCGTGTGGGCGGGGAATAATGAGAGTGATCGACGGAGGCCGGGACCACCGGGCCGAGAAGGAGAGCATTTATGATAGATGGGACCGGATCCGCGGGCGCGGCATCGCCCTCATCTATATGAACCCCCTCCGCCTCTTCTGGCTCCACGATTTAATAGAATGGTGCATTAACCGTTCTTACCAGCAAGCACACCACAAGTCATAATCCATCACGGAACGGACAATATATTTGATAAGATCTTGGCCAGGAGGACTGCAGAGGTCGTGGCCTTAATGTTGAAGCGATCACTGCTGATTGGTTTGCAGGCATCTTGGGAGGGAGGCATTTATGGGTATCGTTGGTACATTAATCGTGGTTCTAACGAGTATATGGGTTATGATCGACGCTAAAATCATCGGGGTGAAGAAGGGTCAGGTAGCTGGTCTTTTAGATCTGGGGCCCTGGGGTTGGTTCTTCTGCAGCTTATTGTTATGGATTGTCGCTTTTCCGTATTATCTCATTAAACGGTGTGAATATAAGAGAATTAATGGAAGGGCAGGAGGATCCGCCCTGGCAACCACGATCGGCCTTCTCTTGGTGGCCACAGAGATATTGATTATTATGATGGCGTTTCTGGGTACGGACAGCGTATCCACAGCAACCACGCCGGCGCAGCCCGTCGCCAAAGTGCTCCCGCGTGTACCAGAAGAATCGGAGGTTCAATACGTTCATTCCGCTAAAGAGGTTATAGGCAGGGAAAATTCCTCCGGAATCTATTACAAGGAGTTTCTCAGAAACCCCGACAAATTCAAGGCTGTCCGCCTTAGTGTTGTTGGAAAGGTTCAGGATATATGGGAGGCGGATGGCGTCACCCGCCTGTACATGATTATTTCCTATAAGTATACGACACCCGTCGCAGTCCGCTATCCGGGGAGCATCAGGGTTTACCGAGATGATTTTATAAGGGTATATGGAGATGGGGAGGGGTCAACCGTACAAAAGTCTGTTGCCGGGA
>MVQP01000219.1 GCA_002067235.1 Syntrophorhabdus sp. PtaB.Bin047 | reverse complement strand
TTTTTCAATAACTCCGTCAGTTTGTTGACCGTCATCCTGCTGTAAATATCACGATCGATCTGCACCACCGGCGAAAGCGCGCAGCATCCGAGGCAGGCGACGCGGTCCACATCGAACCGCTTGTCCTCGGTCGTCTCTCCACAGTGAATGCCCAGCCCGTGCTCCAGGCTGTCGAGCAACGTCCCGCCGCCGCGGACATGACAGGCCGTCCCGAGACAGACCTTTATCCCGTGGCGTCCCGGTTCGGTGAACCGGAATTGCGCATAGAATGATGAGACACCGTAGATCTGATTTTCCGAGATGCGAAGGTACCGGGAAATAGCCTTTACCTGAGGCTCTCCGATATACCCGAAGGCCGCCTGGACATCCTGCAGAATTGGGATCAACTCATCGGGACTGCGGCCATGCTTCCCGAGGATCCTTCGAATTTGTTCGGGCATGGATCTCTCCTATGCCACAAGCTTGTGGCGTTAGCTGAGATCAGTCGCGCCGCGGGTCGTTCGAACAGGTAAGATGAGATTTAGACAGAAGTCACGTGATGGTTGAATCAGCTTCCGGTCACTCCCCGAATTTGCCCCCATGTACTCTCATTATTAAAGAACGTTCAAATTCGTGTCAAGAAAAATTCCATAAAAAAAATGGACCACAAGCAATTCCCGCAAGTTAGCCACGGGCCGCCAAACGGCCTCTCAGGGCTACGCGCCCCGCGGTCCCGGATAGAAGCGCAAGCACATTTTCTGGATACGGTATACCGTTCTCCCCGTCGGGCGAGGACAACATCCGCCGTCTCCCGGCCGATCTCACGACAGGAAAGAGCTTGTTGCGGCGCCAGATGAGATAGAGGACTTCCCGGATGGGAAGATGATTGCCCGTCCCGGCACGTTGCGGTAACAGCAGGTCCGGCGTTAGCCGCGGTTCCGGCGGATCTCCTCGATCACCTCTTCCACCGTATCCACGACCCGCACCCCCTCGCGCCTCATCTCGTCGACGGCGGCCGCTGCCGTATCGGGGGACACGGACCGGCAAAGGTTCTCTACCACGACCACCAGGTAACCAGCGGCTGCGAGGTCGAGCGACGTGGCCTTGACGCAGTAGTCGGTGGCAAGTCCGTAAACTATCACCCGGCCTATCCCGTTCGCCCGCAGGACAGCGTCGAGCTCACCGCCGGACTGAAAGCCGGAATAGCTTTCCGTCATGGGGTCCTCAGCCTTCTTCACCACTGCAAGAAAGAGGTTGTTGTCTATGACGACACGGGCGTTCCCGGTCCCCTGAACACAATGGGAAGGCCAGAGGTCCTGTGCTTTCCCGTCAACAACCACGGTCTCGAAGGGTCTCTTTCCCGGATGGCTCGTCGCAAAAGAAACATGATCGGGAGGATGCCAGTCCTGGGTGCCGAGGACGAGGATACCAAGCTCCTTGAGCTGTCGCGTGGCGTTCTCGACGGCCCTCACATATCCCTCATCGGACCCCGGCACGGCAAGGCTGCCCTGCTTCCACTCAGTGAAGTCGCCCTGCAGATCGATGACGATGACGGCCCATTTCTCAGGCATCTCTTCTTTTACCACACAGGCCGGGGTGCGTCAAAAGGCGCGAAGGGGATCAGAGGCGCACGAGGTCAAAGGCGCCTGTCGTGACCCTCTCAAGACGCTCCGGCCCCACGATGAGGTCGATCTCGATGCCTACCGCTCCGAGGTCGGGAAGCACGAACTTCGGCTCGAAGGCAAACACCATGCCTTCCTTCAGCTTTCTTTCGTGGCGCGCGGTCAGAAGGGGCAGCTCGTTGATCTCGAGGCCAAGGCCATGACCGATGAACGCCACCTTGCCTTCACCGTGTCCCATGAAGAAATCACTGAGGCCGGCCTTGCGCGCCATCTCCTCGGCACGGCGGAAGATGTCCCGGCAATCCGTTCCCGGCCCCGCGAAGGCGAGCACATCCTCTATGATCGACCGTGCCGTTTCACAGGGCCTTCTGAACACCTCCGCCAGTTCACCGACGACAAAGCTCCTCGTCTCGTCCGTGATGTACCCGTTGTAACCCCCGCCATAGTCAATGGTAACGGGAACCCCCCTCTCCACCTTCTTGAAGGAAGAGCCCTGGGGGACGGCCGGGGTAACGCCGATCCCCGTTATCGGGGCGTCGAGCAGGGTGGGAACGGCACCGGTGAATCCCGCCTGAACGGTCATCGTCATCATTTCCTGGTTCATCCCTCTCATCCTGAGGAACCCCTGGTGGCCCATCTCCCTCGATGCCGCCATGAGGGCCGCTTCGATCTCGAGTTCCGTCCTGCCCTCTCGGACCTCCTCCCGCGCCCGCGCGAAGACGCGGGTCAGCATCTCGCCGGACCTCACGATCTGGTCGAGCTCAAAGGCGCTCTTGACAGCCCGCACTTCCTTGACCTGTTCCGACACATCGCCGTAGCGTTCGAAGCCGAGAACTCTCTTCATCCTCTCGAAAACGGCGACAGGCAGCACGTCAAGCTCGAGGCCCACCCGTCCCGCGAGCAGGCGCCGGTCGCGGAGGATGTCTCCGATCTCCCGGTCGTTCCTCACGGGCGTCAGCGGAAGGGGTGTCTCCATGGCCGCGCGGTCCGTGCCCTTCTCCACGAAGACAAAGGGGCCCTGGTCAAGGGGCACGGCAACGATGCCCTTCTGCATGGTCCCCGTGAAGTAGAACCTGTCGACATTCTGAACGAGCAGCGCGAGATCGATGCCCCTATCCGCCATGAGATGGCGGAGCCTGTCGATCCTCGCCAGTAGATCATCCTTCGGCACGTGATCGAAAGAACCTACCTGCTTGAGCATGCTCTGCCTCGCGAGGTGCACTTCAAGCTTCCGGCTTCCTTTCCGGGGGCGGGGTGGAACTCAAACCATCGGCGGAACGGATGTGGATATCCTGCTGGGGGAAGGCGATCTCGATGTTGTTCTCCTTGAACACCCTGTCTATCTCGAAGCGTATGGCCGATGAGATCTTGTCCCGCATCTGAACGGGGCGCCGTATCCAGAACCTCAGGCGGAACACGAGGGCGCTGTCCCCGAAATCCCAGAAGAGGACGTAGGGCTCGGGTTCCTTGAGAACGTTCGGATGGGAGAGGGCACACCTGACGAGAAGGTCTCTGACGAGCCCGGTATCGGAGCCGTATGCCACTCCCAGGGATATCTCAACCCTGCCCCGGGGGTCGCGGTACGTCCAGTTGACGATGTTCTTGTACATGAGGTCCGAGTTTGGGATGAAGATAGTGGAGTCGTCGTTGGTCTGCACGACGGTGTTCCGGATGTTTATCTTCATTACCGTTCCCCGCACGTCGCCAAGCTGGATCTCGTCACCGGGATGGAGCGACCTGCCGAAAAGGAGCACGAGGCCGCTGAAGAAGTTCTTGATCATGTCCTGGAGCCC
>MVQP01000218.1 GCA_002067235.1 Syntrophorhabdus sp. PtaB.Bin047 | reverse complement strand
CAGACGGGAGGGTATTCCGGGCATCGCGGCGACGAAGCTATCCCGGTTATGCTTGTCCGCCGCCACGGAAGTCCGCCCGATAACAACGATCTCCCTGGTGTCGGGATGCAGATGGAGCACAAGTTTCACAGTCTCGATGATCGAGAGGTCCTCGGCCACGCCGGTCATCCCCCGATGCTTCGAGACCATCGACGGGTCAAAATCGTTGATGCCGCAAAAGACCACCGGTACACCGGGAAAGAGCCGGTCTCTTTGTTCCAGGACGAAATCGAGGGCATTGTTGTCCGACACCATTACCAGGTCCGGAATGCTCCCTTCCAGCTTCGCAAGAAGCAGTTCCTGAATCCTGCTCGATAGTTGAGACTTCGGGTAACGCCGGGCATCGAGGTATTCGGCGCTCATCTGGATATCGGCATCACTGTGGGCAAAGGTGTCCCGGATACCGTTCATGATGGCATCGGTCCAGGTGAGACCCGCGTGATAGGAATGGATGATGAGGACCCGGTTTCCGCCTTGAGCTGGCTCCGCTCGCACCGGCAGCGACATGAGCAGGACTAACAACCCTGTCAGAATCACATGAAGTGTGCGAACGCGCACGTCCATAGTGTGTCACCACTCTTTACCGGAATGGCTCCAACCCGAACAACGGCCGAAGTTCTCCCCTATCAAGAAAATCGACAATTATGAGACATACTTAAAACGGATTCCCTTGTTGATCTGCTCTCCTATCCATGATCCTGATGTCGGGAACACCTGCCGTTGCCCGTCCAGCCAGCAAATGGTCATGCCACATCCTTACAAGCCAAGTTTAGCACACCCGGTCTTTCGCTTCTCCCGCCCCGCACCCGGAAAGCAGCTCAGCCCACCGGTCTGAACTTCGGAAGGGTCACGTCGGCCGTCACGTCGTCAAAAACGACCTCCACGGCCATGCCGATCCTGACCTCATCATTGCCGCATCCAACCACCGTGCTCATCATCCGGACGCCTTCCTCCAGTTCGATAAGGACGATGTTATAGGGCACGTCCTTTTCGAACCCCGGCGCCGGACGGTGACAGACGGTGACGGAGTAGACCGTGCCCCGGCCGCTCGCCTTCACCCAGTCGACGTCGAAAGAGAAGCATAAGGGGCAGAAATCGCGGGGATAGAAGTGATGCCGGCCGCAGGTCCTGCACTTGCGGAGCAGAAGCTCGTGCGCCTTCGCGCCTTCCCAGTAGGCCCTGGTCTCGTTGTGTATGTACGGCAATGGTTTCCGGTATTCCGTCGTCATGATCGATCCACCCCCAGGATGACTGTTCCGCTTGAGGCAAGGGAGCCGCCGATGCCGTTGCACAGCGCCGTCCTCGCCCCCCCGACCTGCCGGTCGCCGCACTCTCCCCGGAGCTGCCGCGTACCTTCGATGAGGAGAAAGATGCCGAACATCCCCGTGTGGAGGAAGGACAGCCCCCCGCCGCCGGTGTTCGTGGGCCTTTGGCCTCCGGGGGCCAACCGCCGGCCTTCCACGAACCTTCCCCCCTCGCCCTTCGGGCAGAAGCCGAGGTCTTCCAGCTGGAGCAGGACGGTGATGGTGAAGGAATCGTAGAGTTCGAGGACATCGATATCCGAAGGGCCGAGGCCCGCCATGCGGAACGCCCTTTCGCCCGAGTACTTCGCCGGTGTCACGGTGAGATCGGGCATACCGCTGATGCTCCGGTGGGTATGACATTCACCGCAGCCGAGGACCCACACAGGCCTTTTCCTGAGATCCTTCGCCCGCTCCGCCGAGGTAACGATCACCGCGCCTCCCCCGTCGCTCACAAGGCAGCAGTCCCTGAGGCGCAAAGGCTTGCTCATCATCGGTGATGCCAGGACATCCTCGATCGTCAGCGGGCCATGCATCGAGGCAAGGGGGTTCAGATTCGCCCACGCGCGGGCAGCTACGGCGATCTCCGCCAGCTGTTCGCTCGTCGTGCCGTACTGGTACATGTGGCGCTGCGCAGCCAAGGCGTACGTCGGAATGGGGACCCACTGGCCGTAGGGTATCTCGAACTGCTCCTCCGGCTCCTGCGGGGCGCCTGTTGCAAAGCTCCTGCCCATGCCCCTCTTGCGGTCCGCCAGGGGCGTTTCCGCGTAGCAGATGAGGGCGGTCTCGCACAGTCCTGCCACGATGGCCGCCGCCGCATGCTCCAGATGGAACTCGAAGGCGGACCCGCCGGGCAGTGTGTTGTCCGAATAGGACGGCTGTATGCCCAGGTACTCGGCGACCATGATGGATTCCATCGTGAGCCATCCGGCAGAGAAGAACCCGTCGATATCGCCCTTCCTGAGCCCCGCATCGTTCAAGGCCCGGTCCGTCGCCTGCGCGATAAGCTGCAGGAACGTCTTGTCCGGCGTGTACCCGAGGTCCGATTCGCCCACACCCACAATGGCCGCTTTCTTTCTAAGAGAACCCATACGCTCAACACCTCCTCCATTCAGCGCCGTACTGCAAGAATGTGTGGTAATCCTAAATCAACAAGGGGGCGGAATCCAATGATTTCTCGTTCACCAAAGGCCCGGATCCTATCGTGGGTTACTCCTGATGCTCCACGAAAATGAGCCTGTCCGTGTCAAAGCCGAGCTTCCTCGCCTTCTCCACCAGGGCGGCCTTCACCGTTTCCTCCATCTCCGGCCTTCGCGCGAGTATCCAGAGGTACTTCCTGCTGGGTCCGCATACCAGCGCGTAGGAATAGTCCCTATCCAGCTCAAGGATATTGTATCCACCATAGAAGGGGCCAAAAAAGGACACCTTCAACCTGCCCACATCGGGGCCCTCCACAAAGTGAGCCTTCCCCGTGGCCTTTTTCCATACATTGTTGCGGCGATCGAACCCGGTGTTCATCACACTGATGCCACCGTCGTCCCTGAGCGCGTATTCCGCCCGGACCTTCGTCAGGCCCCTCTCAAAAGGATGGTCAAGCCTCGCTATCTCGTACCAGGTCCCCAGATACCTGTTCGCGTCGAATCCCTTTACGGCCTCGACCCCGTCAGGGATTCCCGCGCACCCGGTCAGCAGCAGAGTCACCAGGCAATAGGTGACTGCTCCAGGCACAAGCATCGATATCCTTCGCGGCATGGAGACTGTCATCCCTGTCATTTTACAATCCCGCCGGCTGCAATGCAAATAGGAGTCTCCCGGCCCTTGCCAGGCCTTGCGATGACGAGGGGGGTGTTGATTTTTCTTCTCTCAATGGTAGAATCTCAGCGTAGGGATATGCGTAGCCTCATTCGTCGAAAGAGGCCACGAGGATACCCGCGACATGCCAGAGTGTGCCATGACGAAGAAAATCCTGGGTACGAAATTTGCAACCCAAAAACGCGGTGTCGGCACGGGTTCTGCCACCGACACCGGGGCTGCGGAAAAGATGACGAAAACAGACAAGCT
>MVQP01000217.1 GCA_002067235.1 Syntrophorhabdus sp. PtaB.Bin047 | reverse complement strand
CTTGCATCCGCGCTGGGCATGGACCCGATCGATATCCGGCTGAAGAACGCGCTCGTTGATGGAGACACATCCGCTACTGGACAGGTGCTTTCCGGCGTGACCATCCGGCAATTGCTCGAAAAAACGCGCGACCGGATCTCCAGCTGCGCTGACGGGCCAGGGGGATCACCCCTGAAACCCTACGAGAAGGAGGGCTGGGGAATTGCTTGCATCCTGTACGGCAACGGAAGAACGGGCATGCCCAACCCCGGGGTCGCGCGAGCCCGGCTGAACGGCGAGGGGCTTGTCGAACTCGCCGTGGGAACACCTGACATAGGCCAGGGGTCCAACACCCTGTATGTCCAGATCGTCGCGGCGACGATGGGCATCACCCCCGAATATGTCCGCGTGATCAGCGCCGATACCCGGTGCACCCCCGATTCGGGCACCACGTCGGGCACCCGGAACACGGCGATCGTCGGAAAGGCGGTTCAGAGAACAGCGGCACACCTGCGGGGGACGGTCCTGAAGAACGCGGCTGCCTTCTATTCTTTCAACGAAGAGAAGGCAGAGATCAGGTGTGTCGATGAAGGCCCGGCAATTGTCGTTCCCGACCGCGATGCAATACCGCTTGTCCGTGTTGCAAAGGACCTTGCCGGAGTGCTCGAGGTCGAAGATTCCTTTGATCCGCCCGCTACCCCCCTCGATGAAGACGGACGGGGAAACCCGTATGCCCTTTACACGTACGGTCTTCAGTATGCCAGGGTCAGTGTGAACACGCTGACCGGGCAGGTCACCGTCAGGAAGATCATCGCCGCCTATGACGCGGGAACGATCATCAACCCCGCGTTGTTTACGGGCCAGGTGGAGGGCGGCGTCGCGATGGGTGTCGGGTACGCGGTGAGTGAGGAGATCAAGCTCTCGCGGGGGATCATAAGCAACAGCAACTTCGACGGGTACATCCTTCCCACGAGTATGGATGTGCCCTCCGTTGAAATAATAACCGTACCGCTGCCCGATACGATCGGACCATTCGGGGCGAAAGGTGTCGGGGAGCCCGCCATCGTCCCCACGGCCGCGGCGATCGCAAACGCGGCATCAAACGCCACGGGGGCTGATTTCTGTAACCTGCCGCTCAGCCTCGAAGAGGTGACGAAAACGTTGGAGCAAAAGGAGGTTCACAAATGAAGCTGGTATTCATCGCATGCGAGCGATGCGGGAAGACGTTCTACTGCGAGACGCTCCTCACGGACAACCGGCTGCCCCTGCATTGCCCGGGGTGTGACACTTACATAGACCACGCGGATTACGTGAGGCAGGTCGGCCCTTCCGTCTCGTCGGCCCTCACCAGGATCCGCAAGCCCCTCAATGAGGCGACCATCCCCGAGATACTGTATATGCCGGAAAAGAAAGGATAAGGTGCACCATGGCAAAAAGTCTGCGTCACTGGCTCTCACAGATCGAAGAGAAGTTCCCCGGCGAGTTCGCCCGGACGTCGCAGGAGGTCATGCCATCAAAGTTCGAGGCGTCGGCCATCATGGAATGCCTGGAACGGCAGGCGCAATACCCGGCCGTGCTCTTCGAGCGCGCCCGTGACATCGAGGGGAACCCCACCTCCTTCCGGCTTCTCATGAACACCTTCGCCACGGTCCCAAAGATCGGGTCCGCCCTCGACCTGGCTCAACCGACGAGGGTGGAGGTAATGGAACGCTACATGAAGATGCAGTCCTCTCCGAAGGACGTGACGGTCGTGGAAAAGAACGAGGCGCCCGTCAAGGAGGTTATCTGGACGGGATCCGAGGTCAACCTGGAAAGGCTGCCCATACCCAGGACCAACGAGATGGACGGGGGTCCCTACCTCACGCCCATCGTCGTCGCCCGTCACCACAAAACGGGACGATACAACGTTTCCTGGAACAGGTGCATGGTCATCGACAGGAACCATCTCGGCATATGGATGTCACCGCGGCATCTCTGGACATACTTCATGGCGGCCGAAGAGGACGGAAAATCGCTGCCGATAGCCATCGTTCTCGGACACCACCCCGCCTTCTTCCTTGTCGGAGCAGGACTGACGAAGCTTGACCAGGACGAGTACCGGGTTGCCGGAGGCGTGATGGGCGAAGGTCTTGAGGTAACCCCGTCGGAAAGCCTGGGCTCAGAGCTCCTCGTGCCCGCACAGGCCGAGATCATCCTCGAAGGCGAGATCGTCCGCGACCGGCGGACCATCGAAGGGCCCTTCGGCGAGTTCACCGGGTACAACGGGCCCCAGCGTCTCTCGTGGCTCGTCGAGGTGAAGGCCGTAACCGCCCGCCATGACGGCATCATCGTCGGCGTCTTCGGAGGCCATCAGGAGAACCTCTATGCCCACTACCCCATTCAGGCCGATATCTACGCCAACGTCAGGGCCGTGATCCCCAACGTCGTTGACATCAGCTGGGTCGATTCAGGCGGTCCCCTCAACATGATCATCAGCTTGAAGAAAAAGACGGAAGGCGAGCAGCTCCGGGCGGCCATGGCTGCCTTCAGCCAGAGTAATTTCATCAAACATGTCATCCTCGTCGACGACGATATCGACCCGGGCAACCTGAAGCAGGTCATGTGGGCCGTGGCGACGCGGGTGCAGTCGGACCGGGACGTGAACGTATTGAAGGGTATGCAGGGCCAGGTGCTCGATCCCTCCCTGGAACACGAGATACGCGGCGCTGGGCTCATCATAGACGCGACGAAACCCACGGACCGTGCCTACGCGATCAAGGCCCAACCGCCCGAGGAGATCGTGCGGAAGGTTGACCTCACACAGATCTTTTCCCCGGTCCGCTGACGGGGATCAAGGAGTGGCACGTGCACATCGACGGACTTGAATATCACAAACCCCGAAAGATGGAGGAGGCGCATGACCTCCTCGAAAGATTCGGGGAAAAGGCCGCCATCCTTGCGGGCGGCACCGACCTCGTCATTTCCTTAAGAAAGGGCGAAAAGAGGCCCGCGGCCATCATCGACATCTCGGGCCTCGCGGAGCTCAAACGTCTCGAGGTGACTTCGGACGGGCTCCACATCGGGAGCGTCGTCACCTTTGCCGACCTGTCCGCCTCCGCCGCGGCGGGCGAACACGCGCCGGCGTTGAAAGAGGCTGTCTCGGAGATAGGTTCGCCCCAGATACGCAACGCGGGAACGATCGGCGGCAATATCGCCACGGCGTCCCCTGCCGGCGACTGTCTTCCCGCACTTGTCGCGCACGAGGCGCTCGTCGTGCTCTGTGCGAAAACAGGGGAGAGGACCCTGCCGGTGCGGGAATTCCTTGAGGAAAGGAAGGGACGGCCCGTCGCGGCGGAGATCATCAAAGAGATCATCATCCCCGTCGGCCCGGGATCCGTCACGGGTTCCTTCGCGAAACTGGGCAGGCGCAACGCCCTTGCCATAGCGCGGCTCAATGCCGCCCTTGT
>MVQP01000216.1 GCA_002067235.1 Syntrophorhabdus sp. PtaB.Bin047 | reverse complement strand
ACGCCGGTAACCTTACTTTCATTCTTCTTATCATGGACTGCCTGTGATATTCCATTGGGAGTAACATACAAGGTTCCAAGTTTCACGCTTCAGGTTGAAAGGCCCGATCAGAACGTTCAGAAACTCTTTGGCCTTTAGCCTGGAACCTGGAACCTGAGACTTGAAACGGTCCTTTCCTCCTGGAACCTGAGACCTGAGACTTGAAACCGTCTTAATCTTTTTTTCCCCCATCCGATAACCTTTGTACCCGGACCAATGGGCAGCATGGTATCACCATACTGGTCCATGAAGGGTGATGGATCCTGTACACCCCGGGGAGAACGGGGCCTTTTGAGGACGCGGAACATATAATGTTTGTCATTATCGGTGCCATTGTAGTATTGGGTGCGGTTTTCGGGGGTTTCGTCATGGAAGGCGGCCCCTTGAAACTCATCGTGCAACCCGTCGAGTTCCTGATCATAGGGGGGGCAGCCCTGGGAGCGATGGTGATATCGGCCCCCAAGAAGCTGCTCATGAAGATCATCGCCAGGGTGATGGCGTCCCTCAAAGGGGGAGCCGTTAGCCGTGATCTCTATCTCGACCTCCTGAGGCTCATGTACGAGATCTTCCAGGTGACGCGCAAGGACGGGCTTATCGCCCTCGAATCCCATATCGAACACCCCGACCAGAGCAAGATATTCACCAAGTACCCCAACATCACACGGCATCACCACATCATCTCCTTCATGACCGACACCTTCAGGCTGATCGTCCTCGGGGGGATCGCCCCTCATGACATCGAGAGCCTCATGGACCTCGACATCGAGACACATCACCAGGAGGGCTCGCAACCCGGGATGATCCTGCAGAAGATAGGCGATTCCATGCCGGGCCTCGGCATCGTCGCCGCCGTTCTCGGCATCGTCATCACCATGCAGGCCATCGGCGGACCGGCGGAAGAGGTCGGTCACAAGGTTGCGGTCGCACTCGTCGGCACCTTCCTCGGCATCTTCCTCTCCTACGGTTTCATCCAGCCCATGGCCACGAACCTGGACCTTGCGGCAGAAGAGGAATCAAAGGTCTTCGAGGCGATCAAGTCGGGCATCATATCACTTGCCAAGGGTTTCAACCCGATAGTCTCGGTGGAATTCGCGCGAAGGTCCATCCCCAATGATTACCGGCCCACCTTTCAGGAGATGGAGTCCTTCGTAAAAGGGGTCAAGTAGGAATGGACGACCATCAGACTCCCGTAAGGATCATAGTCAAGAAGAAGAGGGGGCACGGGGGACACCACGGAGGGGCATGGAAGGTTGCCTACGCGGACTTTGTCACTGCCATGATGGCCCTTTTCATCGTTCTGTGGATCGTGGGACAGAGCGAGGCCGTCAAGCAGGCGGTATCAGCCTACTTCAAGGACCCAGGGGTCTTCGAGAGTGGCCGCGGGGGCGGTCTGCTCCAGGGTTCCAAGGGTTCGGCGCCGAATCCCACGACGGACGTCTCATCGGAGATCGAGAAGCTGAAGGCCGAGGCGAAAAAGCTTGAGGCGGAGATCAGGTCCAATCCTGAGTTCGACAGGTTCAGAGACAAGATAGAGATCGCCGTGACAAAAGAAGGCTTGCGTATCGAACTCCTCGAGAACTCCAACGGCCTCTTCTTCGATGTCGGCAGCGCGAAGCTCAAGCCCGAGACGATAAAGCTCCTCAGACTCATCGCCTCGGAGGTGGGGCACCTCAAGAACAAGGTCATGATCGAGGGTTACACGGACGCCCGACCTTATGTGAACCCCGATTATACCAACTGGGAACTGAGCGCGGACCGGGCAAACGCGGCGAGGCGAATCCTCGAGCAGGGCGGGGTCGGCAAGGACCAGATCATCCAGGTTCGCGGTTTTGCCGACAGGAACCTCAAGCACCCCGACAAGCCCCTCGATTTCGGAAACAGGAGGGTGAGCATACTTGTCGCGACGACAGAGCCAAAACCGTCGGATGCCATCACTCCGACGGCCCCCGCCGTGGCGCCGCAGAAAGAGACGGTGGCCCCTCCGGCCCCGGCGGTGGCACCGAAGGTGGAGGCCAAATGATGGGGACCTCCGTGGTGCGCATCCTTCTCGTTGACGATGACCGCAACTTCCGCGGTGTCTTCGCGAAGTTCTTCGCGCGCTATCCCGGCTTCGAGATACATGAAGCAGACAACGGACAGGAAGGACTCTACAAGGCGCGGGACGTACTTCCCGATCTCATTTTGAGTGATTACGATATGCCTCATCTCGACGGCATGGAGCTCTGCCGCCATATCCGCAACACCCCCGAGACAGCCTCAACGTTCTTCCTCTTTCTTACCGCTGAGAAGGACGAAAAGCTGAAGGTCCAGGCTTTTGAGTGCGGCGCCGATGACTATATCGAGAAATCGACCCCGCCCGTCATCCTGACGAGCAAGATCCGGGCGTTCCTTCGGATAAAGCAGCTTCAGAATGAGCTCGTCGACGAGAAGGAAAAGCTCGCCCAGATGAACCAGACCCTGGAGCGAAATTTCAAGGAGCTCACCCAGATACTCCTCAAGATAATCGACGTTCGTGTACCCGGCGCCGCCGACCGGGCCCAGGCCGCGAAGGAGACCGCCCGTTTCATCTGCAGGAGGATGGGAACGGATGAGGAAGAGACGGCCAGGATCCTCTTCGGGGCCCAGTTGCACGAGATCGGAAAGATCGGCCTGCCGGACACCATCGCCGACAAGAGCAAGAATGCCATGGTCATGAACGACCGCAGCATCTACAACCAGCATCCTGTAATAGGCTCCCTTATCATATCCACCATATCGGGATTCAAGACCGCCGCCGACGCCATCTACCACCAGTATGAGAACTTTGACGGTTCCGGCACACCTGAGGGCCTTATCGGCAACGAGATACCTCCTGGTGCGCGCATCCTGCGCGGCATCGTCATGCAAAGTGACCTCTGCCGGTCAGGACTCGAACGCGACGATATCCTCCGCGAGATCAGGCAATCGGCAAACCGCGTACTCGATCCCATCGTCGCCTCTTCGCTCGCAGAGTACATCGTCGAGAACGACCGCGAGTTTGCCATGAGCAAGTGCAAGATCGCCCTCGACGACCTCAAGCCGGGTATGGTCATCGCCGAGGACGTCTACGCCGCCAGCGGTGTGAAACTGATGCCCAAACACGTCCGGATCCAGGACCGCATGATCCAGGTCCTCCACGACAGAAACGACAGCGACCCCATCATCGGCGGCATTTACGTGGTGATAGGAGCGAAGTAAAGACCGTTCCAGAGGGTAAAGACCGTTTCAAGTTTCAGGCAAAAGACAAAGGCGGTATTCGTGTTTCCGTTCCCTGTCCTTAACTTGAAACCTTGAACCTGAAACCTTGTATGTTACTCCCAATGGAATATCACAGGCAGTCCATGATAAGAAGAATGAAAGTAAGGTTACCGGCGT
>MVQP01000215.1 GCA_002067235.1 Syntrophorhabdus sp. PtaB.Bin047 | reverse complement strand
ACGCCGGTAACCTTACTTTCATTCTTCTTATCATGGACTGCCTGTGATATTCCATTGGGAGTAACATACAAGGTTTCAAGTTAAAAACCTTACGAGACACTGTGAAGATTCCGATCTTGCCCGAGGTTCCGAACTTCTGTCAGCTCGTCTTATACTTGGTTCCTTTGTAGTCGGATGTTTTCAGATACTTCATGAAACTGCTTATCATGGAGGTAAGCCTTTTGAAATCGCCTATCAACTGCTCACATTTGTCCTTTTCAATGTATCCCGGGTCACGTGCCAGATATAGCTGAGATCGGACTTCACCCGATGACCCCTTGGCGACTGAGAG
Source organism: Syntrophorhabdus sp. PtaB.Bin047 (assembly GCA_002067235.1). Classification (GTDB taxonomy): domain Bacteria; phylum Desulfobacterota; class Syntrophorhabdia; order Syntrophorhabdales; family Syntrophorhabdaceae; genus Delta-02. The sequence goes on along the minus strand of MVQP01000215.1, from coordinate 3,119 downwards.
AAACTGAAGGAATTCCTGCTTGCCACCTCTTTCGTGGCCTTCGGCGATATTGGAGCCTATTGATATGGAAGCCTTTCTAATCTGATTGACAAGACCAAAATCTCTCGCGAAGGATGGTAGTCTCGTTGCATCATATATGCTGATCGTGAGTTTCCTCGCCTCCTGCCAGATCTGCAGGTCTTCAAAACACGTGATTGTCATACCGGCCTCCGAATGTTTATTGGAGTATTACTTCCGTGGTCCGGAAAAGCGCCTGACCATTATTTCCTCACCGTCCAAGACAATCGGTTTCTCGTTTTCAACCTGAGACCTGAGACCGCCTTCAGGCGAGATAGTTGATCTCAAGTATCCTGTCTATGCGGAAGGTTCGTTCTTCTTTTCGGAGTTCGCAGTATGCTCGGAGGCCTTCGAAGGACTTGCCCTTGAATTCCATGGGTTCTATTGAAAGGGGGCGGATGGTGCGGCGGGATTTGGTGTCGTTGGGTTTAAGGTAGATGATCTCGATGCTGAGGTCACGTTTGATCGCGTCCAGGATGATAGCGCTTCGTTCGTCGTAGCTTGAGTGTTCGTCGGCCTTGCGGTACTGGAACATGGTGAGAAATTTCGCGACTCTCCAGTCCATCCGTATATGGCCCTTGCTGATCTTTTTCGTGAGGATGATGCCATCGAAGCTGGTGCAGCGGCTCAAGGCAACATAGACCTGGCCATGGGCGAAAGCCCCGCGGCCCATGTCTATCACCACGTGGTCGAAGGTCTTGCCCTGGCTCTTGTGGATGGTCACGGCCCACGCGAGTCGCACGGGATACTGGGTGAAGGTGCCCGTCGTCCTCGTGGAGATCTTCTTTGTCTTCCTGTCGTATTGATACTCGAAGAGCTCCCACATGTTGGGGGTTACCTCCACTGTCTTACCGTCGTTGAGCCGTACGAGCACCCTGTCGTCCTCACCGTCCATTCGGGCGAGGCCCCTGACGATACCCAGAGAGCCGTTCACCCAGCGGCCGTACTTGTCGTTGTTGACGAGCATGACCTGGGCGCCGGGCTTCAGGGTGAGTGTTTCCTCCGCGGGCAGGGAGGTGCGGTCGAAGACTCCGCTCGTCTTCCCGACGAGGGTGAAGGCGCGGTCAGGGAGGGCTTCGAGCATCGTGAGGTTGCGCTGAGCGGCGAGGTCGTTGGTGCTAGTCAGCGTGATGTAGAACCCGTCTGCCGGGGCCGCGGCATCGGGCCTGTGGTTTCTGTTCAGCCGTTCGATGTCCTCGTCCGTGCAGGTGCGGTTGCGTATGGCGTTCAACAGTTCGATGAAGTCCTGCTCCGTCTGACGGTAGACCTTCTCCAGCTCGATGAACTCCATTTCAAAGCTCTTCTCCCTGAAGACCTGTGCGGAGAAGAAATAGGGTGATTCGTAACGGTGGCTGAATATCTCCCTCTCCGAAGCTGCCACGACCGGCGGAAGCTGGTAGAGGTCGCCGACAAAGATCATCTGGACCCCTCCGAACCACTGTTTCCGGTAGGGCCCGTTGAGACGCATGAACTTCTCGACGCAATCGAGGAGGTCCGCCCGCACCATCGATATCTCGTCGATGATGATGGTGTCGAATTCCTTGTAGATCTTCGCGTCAGGTCCGCTGACCTTCCTTACCTTCTCCGGGGTGATGCTGGGTTTGAACCCGAAGAAGGAATGGACCGTCTGCCCCTGAACGTTGAGGGCGGCAACCCCCGTGGGTGCGAGGACCGCCACCTCCTTGCGCGTATTCTGGCGGAAGTACTCGAGAAGCGTGGATTTCCCCGTCCCCGCCTTGCCCGTGATGAACACGTGTCTGTTGGTGTCTTCCATGATCTCCAGGGCCTTCTGGAATTCGGCATTGACCTCAATGAACGACCTGCGCATGACGAACTAGTCTAGCATAAAAAGCCTGCTTGAACAGCTTGAACCGGTTCAAGTCACCCTTCACCCGCGGCGAAAGGTGATAGAATATGTAGATGGCCAGGGTGTTGGTAGGGTGCAGCGGGTTCAGCTACAAGGATTGGAAAGGAACCTTCTATCCGGCCGAGCTGCCGGGGCGAAGATGGCTTGTTCATTACTCGGGTGTGTTTCCGACCGTTGAGCTCAATGTCACCTTCTATCGTCTGCCCAAGGCCGAGACTTTCGCGAAATGGTACGGAGAAACGCCGGCGGAGTTTGCTTTTACCCTGAAAGGCAGCCGGCTTATCACCCACCTCAAGAGGCTCAAAGACGTTGATGGTCTCCTGGAGGAGTTCTTCGCGAGGGCCTTCACGTTGAGGGAGAAACTGACGGCCGTATTGTGGCAGTTCCCGTCTTCCTTCCCCATCGAAACAGGCAGACTGGAACGGTTCCTTGCTCTTCTCGACAGATACCCTGTCTGGAATGCCCTCGAGTTTCGCAACAGCTCTTGGGTGAACGAAAGGATCGCGGGGATGTGCAGGGCGCGCGGCGTAGCGATGTGCATGGCCGACTGGCCGGGCTTTTTGGGGGAGCTGCCGGTGACCGCCGGTTTCGTCTACATCAGGCGCCACGGCAACGAGGGAAACTACGCCTCGTCCTATTCCAGGCAAGCCCTGGAAGAGGACGCCCGCCGGATCCGAACGTACCTTGGCGACGACATTGACGTCTTCATCTACTTCAACAACGACGCCCAGGGCTACGCCCCCAACAACGCAAAAGAACTCATGAGCCTCCTCGTGTAAAAGACCGTTTCAGGAAAAAGGACGGTTTCAAGTTTCAGGCAAAGACAGAAACCCTGGCTTATGGTCCTGATCGTGAGCGGTGCACGTGAGGATTCCAAACATTTTACGTGCGCTGCTCCGTAATTGTGTTGACAGCTGCCCGGTGTGGTCCGTCCCTTTTCCTGAAACCTGAAACCTGAAACCTGAAACCTGAAACCGCCTCTTCTGTCCTTGCAAGACCTCGCGGATTGTGGCAGAATTGGCTGAGTTATCGACAATTCAAGGAGCGGGCATGCCTTTTCTGGAGGTCAATGGTCTCAAGGTGTATTATGAGGTTCACGGCGAGGGGGAGGAGGCCATTATGCTTCTCCACCATGGGTTCGGATGCCTGAAGATCTGGCGGGGTATTTTTGGACGTTTTGTGGAGGCGGGCTACC
>MVQP01000214.1 GCA_002067235.1 Syntrophorhabdus sp. PtaB.Bin047 | reverse complement strand
TATTCGACGTGAGCCTTGAGTATTGATGGATATCAGTTATGAGGACAGCGACTTCGTTTTCGGGGCCATTCGTTTCTTTCATGTCGATGGTAGACCAATTATACGCGGGAACCCTATGGGGAGTCAAGAAGAGCAAAAGAAGAGAGAGGAGAGAGACAGGTGATGGGTTATGGGCGATGGGTCATGGGAAGGACACATTCTCTTGGACCTATCACCTATTACCCATAACCCATGGCCCGTCTTTGAACCAGAGGCCCCGCTGATCGTCGGGATCCGCGGGGCCCGTAAGAAGCTCGCTTTGGAGTTGCAGCTGTTACTTCGTTATGAAGACCTTGTGTTTCTCCAGTATCTTCTGGAATTCCTTGCTCTTCCTGAGGTTGCTGATGTCGGGGTCCTTCCTCAGGCTGTCGTAGTCGTTGAAACCCTTGGAAAGGGCCGCATCGAGCTCGTCCAGGCCGTAATCGGTGTTTCCCATGAGGGAATGGACGGACGCCAGGTTATAGCGGATATTCGCACTGTCCGGTTTGAGCTCCTTGGCCTTCTTGAGATCGTCGAGGGCTTTGTTGTTTTTCTTCTGAAGCATGTAGGCGACGGCCCTGTTCGAATAGGCTTCCGCGTAGTTGGGATCCTTGTTAATCGCGTTCGAGAACTCGGCGATGGCATTCTCCAGATTCTCATTGAAGACGCCCTTCGACGTGGCGTTCTTCGCGATGCTCACGTAGCTCATACCCTGTTTCAAGTGTGCCTTTACCTCCTGGCCCGGCTCTCCCGAGGCAGGCTTTGCGGCTTCGGCGGCAGGCTTTGCGGCTTCGGCGGCAGGCTTTGCGGCTTCGGCGGGAGCGGCGGCAGGTTTTTCCTGGGCCTGCGCCGGCTGTTGCGGTTCTGCCTTCGGCTCCGACTTCGACCAGGGCATCTTGTCACATCCCATTCCCATGAGCCCCACGGAAACCAGAATGGCTATGGTGGCGACTGCGATCCAATTCCTCATCTATCTATCCTCCTCCTTATTTGATATCAGGGCGTTTTGTTGATGCGCATGTTCCAGTTGCTGTTGGTGGCCATGGCCTGCGGCGTCTGGTTGATTTCCGCCCCCTTTTCCTGTTTGACCCTTTGGGAAACAAGAGGCTTTGAGTAGGTGAAGGCGTCCTTGACGGAGCCGTTGTATCTCTTCAACCCGTCGACGAAGTAATAGGTAAAGACGCTGTTCTTGAGGCTGTCCGATTCCCAGGATTTCTCACCGGCGCTGCTCGCTGACAGGAGCACCTTGCCGTAACCGTCCTGGGTGTCGACGCTCTTGGCCGCTCCCGAGGCCTTCTTTGGCTCCTCGTCGAGCACGATGTCCTTGGAGCCGAAAAGCCTTTTTCCGTAGTCCTTCGATATGCCGTAGCCTTCATCATCGTCGGCCCCGAGGGACTTGCCGCCGGGAGGCAGAAAGCCCGGAATGGACCGGTAGGCGCCGTTGCTGTAACAGGTGTCAAGGATCATGACGAGCCGTTTGGCCCTTAAGCCCTCGACGAAATCCTTGAGCATGTTCTCCGTCACGGCGGTGTGCCACACGCGTTCGCGGGGCTTGACCTCGGTGTCGTAGGTGACGATGTGGACGCCGCCGAACTTGTCGGGAGGGGTGCCGTGACTGCTCATATAGACCACCACGAGATCGTCGGGACCGGCAGCGTTCTTGATCGTGTTGAGGTACTTCATGATGTTGTCACGGGTCGCCGTCTGGTCGGTGAGATAGTAGACGTTGCTCCGCGGGAATGCCGCCCCCTGGGGATTGACGAGGAAACTGTAAAAGCTTGACGCGTCCCTCACCGTGTACTGGAGGGTCTGGATGCCGTACTTGAACTGTCCCACGCCGACAACGAGGGCGTACCGGTTCCGCACGGAACCGGGGGAACCCTCTGACCCTGTTTCCTTGAGGACGCGGGCGCGGCTGAAGAGGCTCCCGATCCTCTTTTCCCATTCCTTTACCTTGATATTGTCCGGCGTCACCGGTGAGACCCACTTGACGCCGACGACGGTCTGGGCGAGGGAGAAGGCGAGGTCGACCTGTTTGTCGTCCTCGTAGCCCCCTTTGAGCTGAACCCGCCCGTAGGCGTCGAGTTCGGCATACCCGCTCACTATCCTGTTCTGTTTGAAACTGTTGTTGATGCTGTTGAGGTGCGCGTCCGTGACCGGCGTAGTGTTCGCAAGGACCACGCAGTTTCCCCCCAGGAGAAAAAGGAGGAGAAACGCGGTCAGTATGAGTGAATTGCACCGTTTCATGATATTTCCTACCTCACGACGGATCTGCCCGCCGTTCTCTGAAGAATTGAGACCTCTTCGACAAAGAGCACTGTTTCGGTGCGGTACCCGTAGATGCTGTTGGTATCGGGCACGAATGCCGACGCCTTCCGGACGGTGAGCTCGCGTTCCATCGTATCGGACTTGCCTTCGGCATTGACGACGAAAGCAATCTTGTACCGGCCCTCAGGCACGTCCTTGGGGATATCGAAGTTGCCGTCTGCAACCCGGGTTCCCGGAGCCGCCGTGACCTCCTGGTCCACCTGCCCCAGGTCAACGAATTCGTTCTTCGACGGATCGAAGTACTTGACGATGCGTGTTTCCGTGACCTTTATCTCCTTGCGGTCCGGAGGTGCCATAACATAATAGGAGCCGTTAAGCTTGACTGAACCGCCCTGGGTGACGGATGCCGGGCTCGCGTTGAAGCTCTGGATCTTGACGAGGTCTCCCTGGGACTGGTTGTATCCGATCTTCTGGGCCGTTTCCTGGTAGCCCGCCGCGGGCTGGCTTTTCAGCGTCGAGTACAGAGAGAGGCATTTGCCCCAGGCATAGGCGAAACCGATGCCGCCGCCGATGGCTGCGCCAATACCGGCTCCCTTCCAGTCGCCGCCGATCAGGCCGCCGATAAGCGCGCCACCCAGGGCGCCGCCGACAGTGTGAAGGGCTATGCACTGGTTTCTCGCCCTGATGCGGTCCTCTTCAGTCTTGATCTCATCGGGATTGGGCAGCATGGATGCGCATGAATAGAGGAAAAAAACCCCGACGAGCGCGATGGCAAACAGTCTGACGCGTTCCTTTTTCATATATCAGGCTCTCCTTATCGGTGGTTGAGTTTGATCTCGAGGGTGAGGATCTTGCCGTCCTCTATGTAGGACGCGGGCACGACCCCGTAGTTCTCTCCGCCGCGGGATTCAAGGACGATGTCCTTCCTGCCCTTCGGCTCGGGTTTCCAGCCGTTCTTCGGAGAGATGACGGCATAGCTGGTCTTGTTGCCGTCTTCCAGGGTGATATCCTTGCCGCCTGCCAGGGATGCCGTCATGACACCCGGCGGAGGAGGCGGGGGAATGTTTGCGACGTCAGCCTGACCCGGAGGAGGCGGAGGAGGCAGGGCCGCACTGGTGCCGCCCGGAGGAGGCGGAGCCGCCGGTGCCTGTGCCACCGTCTGTCCCTGTCCCGGCAT
>MVQP01000213.1 GCA_002067235.1 Syntrophorhabdus sp. PtaB.Bin047 | reverse complement strand
CCTTGTATGTTACTCCCAATGGAATATCACAGGCAGTCCATGATAAGAAGAATGAAAGTAAGGTTACCGGCGTGGCAGGCCGTTTAAACCAGGGGATCCTATCCCGTGTTCCAGCTCGGGTCGCCACGCCATCTCCGTACAAGCCCGGACAGTTGCCAGGGACTCACAGGAGATCCCGCATTGCACAAGGTCGGGACAAGGGAAAAGGGGGCCATATCATGGACGACGTTTTCATTGGCATCGACGTATCGAAGGAGTATTGCGACGTGGCGGTCATTCCGGACGGGACGCGGAAGAGGTTCACCAATGACGAGGAAGGCCAGGAGGCTGTCGCTGCCTTCATGCTTCCCCTTAAGCCCGGCCGGATCGTCATTGAGGCGACGGGGGGGTACGAGATGGGAGTGGTGCGGGTCCTCGCAGACAACCTGCTCCCGATCGTAGCCGTCAACCCCCGGCAGGTGAGGGATTTTGCAAAGGCAACGGGCAGGCTCGCAAAGACCGACACCATTGACGCGGATGTCCTCGCGCAGTTCGCGAAGGCCATTCAGCCTGACATACGGCCCCTCCCCGAGAAAGAGGCCCAGGTGTTCCGTGCGCTCGTAGCCCGCAGGCGGCAGCTCGTCCAGATGCTGACGATGGAGAAGAGCCGCCTCGAGAAATCACCCCCTGCCGGAAGCAAGGACATCAGGAACCACATATACTATCTCACCGAGGCCCTGAAGAAGATCGACAGGGACATCTCGCGGACCATCAGGAAGAGCCCCCTCTGGAAGGAAAAGGAAACGATCCTGACAAGCACGCCCGGCATCGGCCCCGTCATCTCCTGTACCCTTATCGCAGCCCTTCCCGAACTGGGGATGCTGAACCGGAAAGAAATTGCGGCACTCGTCGGGGTTGCCCCCTTCAACCGGGACAGTGGAAAGCACAGGGGCAAAAGGACCATCTGGGGAGGCAGGTCGCATGTCAGGGCCGTACTGTACATGGGAACCCTCAGTGCGATCAGGTTCAATCCTGTCATCAGGGCTTTCTACAAAAGGCTCGTCGATGCCGGAAAGGTCAAGAAACTTGCCGTCACCGCCTGCATGAGGAAACTCCTGACCATCCTCAATACCATGATGAAGAACAAAGCAACATGGGCGGAGGCCCGTTCATGAAAAAGAAATCAATTGACATTCAACACAGTTGCTGGAACGTCAGTTTATAAATACTTTCTTGTACTTCGGCATCTCTTCCAGGGCCTTGCCGCAGCCCATGGTGACGGAGACCAGGGGGTCGTCGGCGACGATCACGTTTATCCCCGTCTCGTTCTCTATGCGCTGGTCGAGCCCCCTGAGGAGCGCTCCGCCGCCGGTGAGCACCATGCCCGTCTCGTTGAGGTCGGAGACGAACTCGGCGGGCAGTTTTTCAAGCGCCCTTCTCACGGAGTCGATGATCGCCGAGATGGGCTCCTCGATGGCCTCGCGGACCTCCTCCTTCGATATCTTCAAGCTCCGCGGTATGCTCGTGAGCAGGTCCTTCCCCACGACGTTTATGGAGTCGCTCAGGGAATCTATGGGGAACGCGGAGGCACCTTCTATCTTGATCTTCTCCGCCGCGATGACCCCTATGGCAAGCTGGTGCTTCTTCTGGAGGTAGCGGACGATGGCCTCGTCGAGCTCGTCTCCGGCAACCCGCAGGGACTCGCTGTAGGCCACCGCGGACAGGCTGATGATGGCCACCTCCGTCGTGCCGCCGCCTATGTCGATTATCATATTGCCCCGCGGCAGCTCTATGGGCATGCCCGCGCCGATCGATGCCGCCATGGGCTCCTCTATGAGATGGACGTCACGGATGCCAACCTGGAAGCAGGCGTCGATGACGGCCTTCTTCTCCACCTGGGTGATGCCAGAGGGGACACCGACCACCATCCGGGGCTTCGATACCTTCCGCTCGTTGCTCACGACCTTGAGGAAATACTTGATCATCGCCTTGGCCACATCGAAGTCCGCGATGACCCCGTCCTTCAGGGGCCGTATGGCGCTGATGTTGGGAGGAGTCCTGCCGATGTATTCCTTCGCCTCCTTGCCGACGGCGATGACCTTTCCGGAGTTGTTGTCTATGGCAACGACGGAAGGCTGGTTGAGGACAATACCTTCCCCCTTCATGTATATCAGGGTGTTGGCAGTGCCCAGGTCCATGGCAAGGTGCGTGGAGAACATACCGAACAAATTCTTGAAGAAACCCATCCCCCTTCCTCCTTATTCGATGAATTTTCGTATCTTCTTCTCTTCTATCCTGTCGAAAAGCTCCCAGAGGTCAGGCGAATCATCGGGGAAGCTGACCGTTCCGAGTTCCACCACGCCCGCTCCCGCCGAGAGCCCTTGCTCGGCAAGGCTCTTGCCCACCGCGTGGTAAAGGAGCTTCATCATATTCCGTGTTTCAAAGGTCTCACCGCCCTTGAGAAGGACGAAGAACCGGCCTCCGCTCTTGCGGGCCACAAAGGCATTCCCCCCGGCGCAGTACCGGATGACCTGGCAGACCTTCCTCAAAAGGTCGTTCGTCCCTTCGGCGCCCATCTTCCTGTTATAAAGGACCATATTCCCCAGCTTCACGCTGAGGACGGAGAACCGCTGCTTCTTTCTGGCCATCGTCTCGACGGCGTCGAGGAAGACGGGAAATTGCACGGCCCCCGTGACGGGATCGAAATCGCGTATCCTGTCCAGGTGCTCGCGCATCCACCGGGCGGTGAAATACAGTGAAAGAAGGCTTGAGAGGTTTCTCAGCGCGCCTATGGCGCTTTCCTTGAGCTCCGCCTCGTTGAGGGACACGAAGCCTATGACGCCGAAGGTCGTATCCTCCGTTATGAGGGGAAAGCCGAAGAACTGCCGCGCCCTCACAGGTTCATTGGGAAAAAAGAGCGGCTTCTCCCTGAGGTACGCGCTGCCGTGGGGCAGAAGAAGCTCCCTGCCTCCCTCGAGGACAACGGAGGCGACGCTCTCCCCGCTGTGACATTCTTTCTTGATGGCTTCGCCGTTCTCTATCCCGGCGACATCGTGGATGACGAGACGCCCTTTCTTCTCCATGCCGATGAAGCAGAAGGTGCCTCCCGAGAGGCCCAGTATCTCCTCGAGCACATCGGCGGTGGAGATCTTCGCCGTGTTGAGAGCGGACAGGAGCCCGAGGATCCGTCTTTCGGCATAGAGCTCTTCCATGGTCTCTTCGGTGCGAAGTGCACGTCCCTCCTGCTCGATCTCCTCGTGAATGAGGGCCGCGAATGAACCCAGTATCTTCTTCTCCTTGTCGGTGAAGACGTATTTCTTTTTGCTGTCGACAATGATGACACCCTTCGTGTCCATGGGATAACCCATGAAGGACTTGATCCCCTCATTGGCCCCGTAGTAGCCGAGGGCTTCTTCGTCCCTGTCGAAATTGGGTATGATGAGCGGGGCGTTGTGCTTCATCACCCAACCGGGAAGGGTCCCTTCC
>MVQP01000212.1 GCA_002067235.1 Syntrophorhabdus sp. PtaB.Bin047 | reverse complement strand
TATGGAAACCATTCTTCTCACAGAGGATGACGTCGCTCTCAGGGCGCAGATGCGGTTTGCGCTGGAGGAGCGGTTTGAAGTTCTCGAGGCCGGGGATGTCCGGAAGGCCATCAACCTTCTGGGCAAGCACGAGGTCACGCTTGCCGTCCTGGACCTGGGGCTTCCTCCTCACGAGAATACGCCCGATGAGGGGTTGAGGCTTCTCCATTACATCCTCGAGAACTTCGGCATAAAGGTCATAATCCTCACGGGGCAAAAGACGGAAAGCGCCGCCCTGGAGGCCATCAAGTCGGGGGCCTTCGACTACCTGGTCAAGCCCGCTTCCATCGAGCAGGTTCTCTTTTCCATAGACCGGGCCATTCTCTTTCGCGACACGGAGCGCAAGCTGGAAGAGCAGGGCCTGGCGAAGATCACCTTCGGCATCGAGGTGGGCAAGGGGCTTCAGCCCGCCCGCGAGGAGGCGGAGAAGAACATCATCCTGAAGGTGCTCAAGGACACCAACTTCAACGTGTACAAATCCGCCAAACTGCTTGGCGTCAAAAGGGAGAGTGTCTATTACTTCATAAAGAAGTTCGGCTTCCGCCGGGAGGACATCGATGATAACGCTTAGGCTTATCCAATCGATGTACATGCTCGTCATCGTGTCGGGCCTGATGGTCCTTGTCATCCTCCTGTACCTGCGGTACCTTACGAACCGCGCCTTCAAGGTCCAGTTGAAGATGGTGGAGGCGAACAGCGAGTGCAACTACGATATCGGCCTCTTCCTACCACGGGCCCGGGAGCTTATGAAGAAGGCCGAGATAGATGACGTCTTCTACGATATAACCTATGGGGAGAAAACCCTTTCGAAACCGGGGCCCAGACACAAAAGGGTGATCACCAGGAAGGTCACGCGGCCCGACTACTCCATAGGTCTCGGCATCGTGACAGTCAGCCCCCGGGGCTATCAGAGATACATCTACATGATCCTCTTTGAGACCCTGTTTCTCCTCATCGAGATGGACCTCCTGATGAAGATAAAGGTCGCCAACGACGCCCTCTACAACTTCTCGAAGCTTCAGACGTTCCTGCTCCACGATGTGAAGAACGTGACCCAGTTCATCAAGGGGCTTCTCTACAACATCGCAAGGATAGGCGGGGCGGACAGGGAGCACAGGTTCGTCGAGTACCTGCGGGAATCGGCGCCTGCCCTTTCCGTGAGAACGGACAAGATACTTGCCACGCTGGAGATGGGTTCGGAAAAGGAAAGCGAAGAAGGGGAGGCCGAAGAGGTTGATGTCCTCGCCATGATACGCGAGCTTCTCGAGCTCTACGGCATGAAAGGCGAAGCGACGGGTGAGGGCAGCGTCTTCATCAACAGGCACAAGCTGGTGACCGTGTTCGACAATATAATAAAGAACATGCACGAGAAATCAACGAATGAGCCGGAACTGGAGTGCCATGCCTCCGTCAGGGAAGAGGGCGAGACGGTCACAACCGTCATCTACGATACGGGCAGCCCCATCAAGGACATGGACAGGATGTTCGAGCCCTTCTTTACGACAAAGAAGTCCGGGCTCGGCATCGGCCTCTTCCAGGCGAAGCACGTCGTAAAAAAATTCGGGGGCAATATGACGGTGGCGAACACCGACAGGGGCGTCGAATTTACCGTCACTCTCATGAAGGGCGCGCGGCCCGCCGCCCTTGCTCCGGATCAAACCTCTTAATATCCTTCATTGTTCTGTTCCCGGTGTAAACATCCTTTATCCATAGACCGGGTTTCCCTGTAAAATCACCGTATCTGTAAACAAAAATTACCTGTAAAACCGCCCTATCTGTAAATTAAACCTACATCTTGCGGGGTTTTCCCGATCCCAATTATATTGAGTATAGACATGATGAGACGAGGCCAAAAGAACGAAACTTTCAGGATGTCCGGTATCGAAGGGAGACCTGCCGGTCTCACCGTCATCGAACTTACCATAGTCGTGATCATCATCGGTATCATCATAGGCCTCGTTGTGAAAGGACAGGTCCTTGTCGTGAGAGGGCAGATGAAGCAGCTTGTCAAGCAGAAACAGGATATCGCCGCCGCCGTCTCCGGATACTACGACCGCTTCGCGTATCTCGCCGGCGACGACCCCAACGCTTCCTCGCGGTACAGCGGTGCCACGAAAGGCAACGGGAACGGGCGTGTAGGTGTGGGTTCGTCGGTGACGGCCCCTGACTTCCGCTGCACGGGGACGGGAACGGAGCAGTGTGACCTCTGGTTTGAGCTGAGGCAGGCGAATCTCCTCGGAGGGACAGGGTTTACGAATCCCCGGCACGTCTTCAACGGGAACGTGGCTCTCACGTACAATGCTCCCGGAAAGGCGGGGGCCGGGCACTGGCTGGCGTTCGAAGGTGTTCCCTCCGACGCATGCCGGGGCCTCGACAAGGCTTACGACGATGGCATCTGGAACACGGGCAGCATACAGGGCGCTTCGGATTACGATACCGCCAGCGACGGAAATTTCACGCTCTTCTTCAGGTTGTGATGAGGTGACCATGCACATCTATTTCGCTCATCCCTGTTTTACCGAATCCCAGGAGGCCTTCAAGAAGGAGTTCCTGGGGAAGTTGAGGGCTGCCCTGGGACAGACTGACTATGGAAAGGCGGTCGGGATCGTCGACCCCTTCGAAGACACGCCCAATATCGAGGGGAACAGGGAGACGAAGCTCAAGTTGAGCCGGACCGTCAAGGAAACCTGTCTTCGGATGCTGGAGGACTGCGACATCGTCGTTGCCCTCGTCGACGACGGCGACACCGGGGTGGCCTTCGAGGCCGGCTATGCCCACGCCATCAACGTCCCCATCATCCTCGTATCGAAGCGGAATTGCGATGAGGCGAACGCCATGCTCATCGGAGCGGCGAGGGAAAGGATCGACAATATACTCCAGGAGGAGCAAATTGGAAAGCTTGCCCGGATGTTTGAATGGTACTACATATCAAAGGAGCGTTACGGTCATGAACCCGGAAAGAATTGAAGCTGATTTTTACGAACAGACCACGATCTACGGATACCGCTGCAATTCCTGCGGATATATCCTCGACGAGTCGAACGGCGGGTATCTCTATCTGCAGAATGACAGGGGCGACAGAATACCGCTGAAGGACCACGGCGAGCGCGAGATAATCGCCCAGATGCTCCGCATGGAAGAGGAAGCTCTTCACGACTGCGAGGTCCTTGCCGCCTCTCAGGAGGCGATGATCGAACTCATGGAAGAGCGTGTGGGCTATCTCTCCGCCTGTGTGTGCATCGACTGCCTCGGCCAGTTCGGTCTCGACCTCAGAAAAGACGCCCTCGTTTGTCCCCACTGCAAGTCCGAGCACATCAGGACCCTGCTTGAAATGACGGGCAAACGATGCCCGAAATGCAGTACGGGACGGATGGAACGCTTTTAAAGTTCGTACATAGATTTCGATGTTGCCGGACAACCTGAAGGTTCCCTGCCA
>MVQP01000211.1 GCA_002067235.1 Syntrophorhabdus sp. PtaB.Bin047 | reverse complement strand
TCTAGAGAGGTACAAGACCATGCCAAGGGCAAAACGAGGATTCAAGGCAAGACAGAGAAGAAAGAAGATATTCAAGCTTGCGAAGGGCATGACGCAGCGCAGGAAGAACGTGTACAGCGTGGCGAAAAGAAGCGTCTTCAAGGCCCTCAAATACGCTTACGTGGGGCGCAAGGAACGCAAACGGGACTTCAGGTCCCTGTGGATCGTCCGCATCAACGCCGCCTGCCGCTCCTACGGCATACCCTATAACCGCTTCATCAACGGTTTAAAGGTCGCGAACATCACCCTCAACCGGAAATCGCTCGCCGACATGGCCGTCAATGACCCCGCGGGATTCGGCGAGGTGGTGGCGAAGGTCAAGGCAGTGGTCACGCACTAGGGTGGCGCTTGGACATAAGCGGACTGAAAGAGAAGATAGAAGGCGAAATATCCCGGATCGGGAACATCGAGGACCTCAAGCGGGTGAAGGTATCCCTTCTCGGGAGAAAAGGGGTCATCGCCGACTACCTCGATAAGCTCAAAACCCTCGACAAGGACCAGCGCCGCGATGCCGGCAGGGCCATCAACGAGATCAAGACGTGGGCGGACCTCAGGATCGGTGAGCTGGAAAAACATTTCAGCGAGATCGAAAGGCAAAAAAGGGAACAGGCCTCGCTCATCGATATCACCATGCCCGGCACCACCCCGCTTTTCGGGAAGAAACACCCCATCACGCTCACGCTCGAAGAGATCGTAAGGATCTTCGGCTCCCTCGGTTTCGCCGTGGCGGAAGGCCCGGACATCGAGGCGGAATACTACAATTTCGAGGCCCTCAATATCCCTTCGGACCATCCGGCCCGGGACATGCAGGACACGTTCTACATAAGGCCCGGTGTCGTCCTGAGAACACACACCTCGCCCGTGCAGATACGCACCATGGAAGCACAGCTGCCACCGGTGAAGATCATCGCGCCCGGCTGTGTTTACCGCTGTGACAACGATATCTCCCACACGCCGATGTTCCACCAGGTCGAAGGGTTGATGGTGGACAAGAACGTGCGCTTCTCGGACCTCAAGGGGATTCTCAGCATATTCATCCATGAGATGTTCGGGCCCGACACTCCCTTGAGATTTCGGCCCAGCTATTTTCCCTTCACGGAGCCTTCGGCCGAAGTGGACATAGGCTGCGTGATATGCCGGGGCGCGGGCTGCCGCGTGTGCAAGGACACGGGCTGGCTCGAGATACTGGGCTCCGGCATGGTCCACCCCCAGGTCTTCCGCAATGTCGGCTATGACCAGGAGGAGATCACAGGCTTTGCCTTCGGCATGGGGGTCGAACGCATAGCCATGATCAAGTTCGGCATCGACGATATCCGTCAGTTTTACTATAACGACATCAGGTTTCTTTCGCAGTTCTGAGGTGAGATCAATTGAAGGTACCCATCGAGTGGCTGAACGAATTCGTTGTCATTGACATAGAACCCGAGGATCTCGCCAAACGGCTCACGATGCGCGGGTTGGAGGTGGAAGGCCTCGAGAGGCTCACGCCGGGGTTTGCGGGGGTCGTGGCGGCCACCATCACGAGGATCGAAGCCCACCCCAATGCGGACAACCTTTCCGTCTGCTCCGTGAAGACGGGCAGCGAAGAGCTTACCATAGTGTGCGGCGCACCGAACATCGCCGTGAACGACAGGGTTCCACTGGCCACCGTAGGCGCCACGCTGGGCAAGGACTTCGTCGTCAGCAAGCGCAAGGTTCGCGGCATCGAGTCCTTCGGGATGCTTTGTTCCGAGAAGGAGCTGGGCCTTTCCGACGACCACAGCGGCATCTTCATCCTACCCGATGAGATCGCACCCGGGAGTATCCTTGCCGACCACCCTATTTCTCACGACATAGTACTCGACGTCAGCGTCCCTCCGAACCGCGGCGATTGCCTGAGCGTCCTCGGGATCGCACGGGAGGTTGCCAGCATACTGAGGCAGAAGGCGAAGCTGCCCAGTTTTGAGCTCAGGGCCGGCACCGGGGGCTCCGTGGAAGACGAAATATCTCTTCACATATGGGACACGACGGCCTGTCCCCGTTACGTCCTCAAGCTCATCAAGGGGATAACCATCGCCCCGTCTCCTTTCTGGATGAGACGAAGGATCACGCGATGCGGTATGAGGCCCATCAATAATATAGTGGACGTAACCAACTACGTCATGCTTGAACTTGGTCAGCCGCTCCATGCCTTTGATTTCGAGCGCCTCGGCGAGTCGAGGATAGAGGTGAAGGTAGCCGGGGGGCCCTCGACGTTCCGCACCCTCGACAGCATCGACCGGCCCATAGAGGCCGGAGATATCCTCATCTGCGACGGCTCGGGGCCCGTGGCGGTCGCGGGCATCATGGGCGGAGAGAACTCGGAGATCACGGACGCGACGAGAAACATGGCCCTCGAAGCCGCCTATTTCAATCCTTACTCCATCCGGGCTACCGCCAGGAGACTGGGGATCAGGTCCGAGGCATCGCTCAGGTTCGAGAAGGGCATCGATATCGACAATGTCGGGTATGCCGCCGAGAGGGCAATGTACCTCATGCACGAGCTGGCGGGCGGCGAGGTGGTAAGGGGCGCCAGAGAGGTCTTCGAGAAGAGGGAACCCCGGACGATCTACATCACCTACAGCAACATCAACGGGCTCCTGGGTACCCATATCAGCCGGGATGCCATCGCTCGGGCCCTCAAGTCCATCGACCTCCTCATCATGCGCGAGGACGAGAACGGCTTCGTCATATCAGTGCCCAACTTCAGGCATGACATCGGCGAGGCGGCCGATGTCATCGAGGAGATATCACGGATCCACGGGTTCGAACACATTCCCGACACGAGCCCCGTGGCGGTCCTCAAACCCCAGAAGTTCACCCGGAAGGAGCGGTTCCTCACGATGGTCAAGGAGTATTGCCTGGGAACGGGCTTCTACGAGATCATCAATTTCTCCTTCTTCTCGACGAAGGACATCGAGAATTTCCGCATCCCCGAGGATGACGAGCGCGCGAGGTATGTTTCCATCATGAACCCCATCTCCCGCGACTGGGGCGTCATGAGGACCATGATGACGCCCTCCGTCCTGAGATGCATGGCCTATAACCTCAACAGGGGCTCGAAGAACCTCAGGTTCTTCGAGAAAGGGAAGATCTTCTTCCGGGAGGAGGAGCGCATCCGCGAGCACATCGCCCTCTGCTTCGCCCTGACGGGCCGGGAAAAGGAATATTCCTGGAAGGAAAAACATGCGGATTACGATTTCTTCGATATCAAGGGGGTCGTCGAGGGTTTGATGGAGAGGCTCGGGGTAAGCTGTGAGATCGTCCCGACCACCGAACCTTTTCTCGATCGCGGCCGGAGCGCCGACATCATCATCGACGGAGCAAAAATCGGGTGGGCCGGAGCCCTTCGTGACGACGTTCTCGGGCTCTACGAGATCGAACAAACTATTTATTGCGCTGAGTTACGATTTGATATAATCTTAGAAAAAGGGAAC
>MVQP01000210.1 GCA_002067235.1 Syntrophorhabdus sp. PtaB.Bin047 | reverse complement strand
CTCCACCGAGAACACGCATGGCGACAAGTCGGATTTCTTTCCCGATACCGCCTACACGAGCACCTTCGGAGGCACATCCTCCTCCGCCCCGCTCGTGTCCGGTATCCTGGCCCTTAGCATGGAGGCGAACAAGCTGATGGACGTCCGCATGGCCAAACACGTGCTCGTGCGGACGAGCACCAGGATAGACTCCTCCGACGCGAGCGCCACGGGCGGTTGGGTGAAGAACGGGGCGGGCAACTGGTTCAACCCGAACTACGGCTTCGGCCTCATAAACGCGGGCAAGTTCGTCGAGACGGTCAAGAGCGTCCTCTACGTGACCAATCAGACCTCCTACACGACGGGCACAACGAATGTCAACGAGAAGATAGGGTTCTTCGATAACGGCGCCAACAAGGGCACGAGCAAGGAGTTCACCCTGACGACGGTCGCGTTCTCCACCGCTTCTTCGCAGAGGCAGCCCCTGGAGGGCGTGGAGGTCGACCTCAACTTCACGCACACGAACCGCGGTAACCTCACGGCCACCATCACCTCTCCTTACGCGACGACAAGCCGGTTGTTCAATTCCACAAAAGACCTCGCCGCCGACAAACAGGATGCCGCAAGCGTCACCAATTTCAACTGGACCTTCCTCACCAACGCCTTCTGGGGGGAAGACCCCCTGGGCGGGACAGCGAACACGAGCGGGAAATGGACCATAACGATGGGCGACGTGGTGGACGACGATGTCGCCACATGGAACAGCTACAAGGTCACCTTTCTCATGGGAAACATAGTGATAAGCGGCAGCGGCACCACCACGCAGACAGAGAACATAAAGGCCAGATCAATAAGCCTCCTCAATGCAGACGTGACCCTCGTGAACCCTGCCGGATTGGACATGGAAGTGAGCGAGAAGGTGGAGGTCTCCGCCGGAGAGCTCAACGTGAACGGAAGCGTGAAGCTGGCAAGATCCACCGACGACGAGGACCCCGAGGATGGTTTCTTCGTTCTTGACGGCGGTATCGTCTCGGGAACGGGCACGATAGACGCGCCCTACGGCTTCTATCATCTGGCCGGCACTATCAAGCCGGGCAACTCCATAGGGACCCTCACCATAACAGGGGATTATTACCAGGAGCCCCAGGCGAAGCTCCTCATCGAAGTCGCCTCGCCGACAAGCAACGACGTCCTCGCGATCACCGGGGATGCCTCCCTGAGCGGCATCCTGCAAACGTCCTGGCAGGGCGGCGCCACTCCGGCGATCGGCACGAAGTTCGGCGCCTTCCTGACCGCCGCGGGGGGCGTGACGGGACGGTTCACGAGCCTCCTTACCAATATCACCCCCACGGTGGTCTTCAAGCCGAAATACGACATCCCCAACCAGGTGTACCTTGTGGTCGAGCGTGACTACATGAACGAGGTCCTGCGCGCCTGTCTCACCAGCAACCAGGCGGCGGTGGGAGCCATGCTGAGCAGTGTTGCCGGTTCGGCCGTGGGCGACCTCAACACCGTTCTTGCCGCTATCGATGCCATCCCCTCCTACGGTCAGGTGGCAGGCATCTACGACCAGATAGCGCCCAGGGGCACCGAGGCGGTCTTCAGCATGAGTATCAGTTCGGCAATATTCCAGGCAGGCAACGTCACCGACCGCCTGGGCGACACACGGCGCGGTGTCCACGGAGCAAGCCTCGACGGGTCGTACCTGAGGAACAGCGACTTCATACGGGAGGGCAGGAACAAGCCCGTACTGCTCGCCTATTCGGGATCGGACCTCACGGGGATGCTCCCATCGAAGACCGATGAGAAATGGGGCGTCTTCGTAAAGGGCAACGCAATCTCAGGGCGCCAGAAGGACACCCCCGACCAGATGGGATACGATTTCACCAGCGCCGGCGTTACCGCCGGAGCGGACTACAGGTTCACGGCCAACATGGCCGCCGGACTCATGGTGGGGTACACCGGCTCCCGGGCGAATGTGGATGACTTCGGCAGCAAGGTCAAGATGGACAGTTACACGGTCGGCGCCTACGGCACCTGGTACTCCAGGGGAGTTTTCATCGACGGGCAGTTCAGCTATGGATGGTCGGACTACAGGAACACCCGCCGCATAGTCTTCCCGGGCATCGACCGCACTGCAACCTCCAGCCCCGGCGGAAGGCAGCTGACCCTGTACGGCGGCACCGGCTATGAGCTGGCCGCGAACAGATGGATGATGGTGCCCACCCTCTCCCTGCAATACGCCAGAGTAGGTATCGACAGCTATACGGAATCGGGGGCGGGCGCCTTGAACCTCAACGTGGACAGCCAGGACACCGAGTCCCTCCAGGGCTACATCGGGGGAAGACTCTATTACACATGGGACACGGGCAGATCATCCGTGATGCCCGGCATCCATGCGTCCTACGGGCATGAGTTCTTAAGGGGCAGCCAGAGTATCACATCGCGTCTCGCCCAGGGCAGCTCACCCTTCAGCATCGAGACCCAATCCCCGGACAGGAACTTCTTCCTCTGCGGCGCTGGCGTCTCGATGTTCCTGATGAACGGCGCATCATTCCACCTGGGATACAACGCCCAGATAACAACGGACAAGTACATAGCGCACGGCATCAAGGGCATCGCCAGACTGTCCTTCTAGCGGTCGGCACACCCCTTCCATGTATCCATTCCATCGCAAATATCTGTCGGTGATACCTATTCGCCTTCCAATGCCTCGCGCACCTTGGCCGCCAGGTCTCGGATCGAGAATGGTTTCTGGATGAAGACAACACCTGCGTCGAGTTCGCCCTGGTGAGCGATGATGTCGGCCGTGTAGCCGGATGCGAACAGGCACCTGAGACCGGGCCTGATGTCAAGGAGCAGTCTTGCCAGGTCCCGTCCGTTCATTTCCGGCATGACCACATCGGTGAGGACGAGCTGTATCTCGCCGGCGTAGGCCCTGACCTGGTGGAGCGCCTCACCCGGCGTCTCAGCGGTGAGCACCTTGTAGCCCAGGGATTCCAGCATCTCCCGGCCCACGTTCAGGATCGTCGGTTCGTCCTCCACCAGAAGCACCGTCTGGCCCCCGCCCTGTGGAACCTCCGCCGCATTCTCAGCCACCGGTTCGCCGGTCTCTCCCTCAAACCGGGGCAGATAGATCCTGAAGGTCGAACCCTTTCCCGGTTCGCTGTAAACATTGATGAATCCCTCGTTCTGCTTAACGATCCCGTACACCGTGGACAGTCCCAGACCGGTGCCCTTTCCTGCTTCCTTGGTGGTAAAGAAGGGCTCAAAGATATGATCGAGAACACCTCTGTCGATCCCATTTCCGTCATCGCTCACTGCCAGCATGACATATTCTCCAGGGACAAAACCCGAATCCAGGCCGCGGGAGGTCTCATCGAAAACTCTGTTCCCGGTCTCTATGGTCACCTTTCCCACCTCGGTTATGGCGTCCCGGGCGTTCACGCACAGGTTTGCCAGAAGCTGGTCAAGCTGGGAGGGGTCCATTCTGACCGGCCACAGACCACTTCCGGGCACCCAGTTAAGCTCGATGTTCTCGCCCATCAACCGCTGCAGCATGTTGAGCGTGTTTCGCGCAG
>MVQP01000209.1 GCA_002067235.1 Syntrophorhabdus sp. PtaB.Bin047 | reverse complement strand
GATGAGGGCGCAGGCGAGGCCGAGCTTCTGCTTCATTCCACCCGAGAGCTGTCCCGCCAGCCTGCCGGTGAAAGGCGCAAGGTCCGAGAATCCAAGGAGCCTGTCCATGCGCGCCGGGCGCTCGGTCTTCGGCACGTCGAAGACGTCGGCGTAGAAGACCAGGTTCTCCATGACCGTGAGGTCTTCGTACAGTCCGAAGCGCTGGGGCATGTAGGCTATCCTTTCCTTGATCCTCTCGGAGCCTTCGCGTATGGCATGCGAGGCCACCCAGGCGTCACCGGACGTGGGTTCCATAACCGCCGCGAGCAGTCTCATGAGTGTCGACTTCCCGGCTCCATCAGGGCCGACGAGACCGAATAGTTCACCCTTGCGGACCTCGAGCGTGATCCCGTCAAGTGCCTTGAGGTCACCGAAGCTCTTGCTGAGGGATTCCGTGCGTATCGCCAGGACATTTTCCGTGTTCATTTGAGGGAGACCCTTACGTCGGCGGGCATGCCGGGTTTGAGCTCCTGGTCCTTGTTCGTGACGGTGACTTTGACGCCGAAGACAAGCTTGACGCGCTCTTCCTGTGTCTGGACGTTCTTCGGGGTGAACTCGGCATCGGAGGAGATGAATGTGACCGTGCCCTCATAGACTCTGTCCTTGTATGTATCGACGGTTATCTTCGCCTTCTGGCCCAGCTTTACGAGGGCGAGCTTGTCTTCCTTGACGTACACCTTGACCCAGGGGCGGTCCAGGTCGCCGACGGTGAATACGGCCGCGCCGGCCTGGACGATCTCGCCGAGCTCGACATTCTTCCTGAAGACCACGCCCGATATGGGCGCGTAGAGCCGGGTGTCGGCGAGCTTCTCTTCCGTGCTCGCGACGAGGGCCTCAAGCTGCTTCACCCGAAGCTCAGCGGCCCTGATATCTTCCCTGCGCGGGCCCTCCTCGACGAGGCTCTGCTGCTGCCTCACGCTCCTGAGCTGCCCGAGGCGCGTCTCGTAGGTGCTTTTTGCCGCGTCGAAGCGCGACGCCGATATGGCCCCGTTCTGATAAAGCGTTTCTGCGCGCTCAAAATCCTTGCGGGCCCTCACGAGTTCTGCCTCGAGGGACGCCGAATCCGCCCGGGCCTTCACAATCTCCTGGTGGCGCGAACCTGCCTTCAGCTCGGCAAGCTTCACCTTCGCCTCCTCGAGGGCGGCGCGGTTCTGGTCGACGAGAGCCCTCACGTCGCCGCTCGAGAGCTCGGCGATCAGATCGCCTTCCTTCACGCGCGCCCCTTCGTCGACCGTGAGGGCCGCGATCTTGCCTGCGACCTTGAAGCCTACGTTGCATTCCGTCACCTCCACGTTGCCGGAGAGCTTCATCGTACCGTCACTGCGGTTGCGGACATGGCTTGTGACGACTATGACGGCGACGATCACTGCGGCGGCTATGACCGCCAGGGGGATGACTCTCTTCTTGGGGATCATTTCACTTCCTCCGTCATGGGTCTTCCGGGGGCGCCGCCGCCTGCCCCGGGACCTTTGCCTCCGGCTTGCGCCTGTGTCGGCAAATCCATCGTTCCCATCGCCTTGCTGATGGACGCCACGGCGACGCGGCGGTCGAAGCGCGCCTGGAAGAGGTCGGCCCGGGAACGTATGAGGGCGGTCTCAGCATTGATAACGTCGGTGCTCGTGTTGTCGCCCGACCTGTATCGCAGGTCCTCGACACGCACCTGTTCCTTCGCCGAAAGAACGGCCTTTTCCGAGACGGCGATGCGTTCGTCGGCGTCAAGGATAGAGGTCTCGGCTTCCTTGAGCTCCCTGGCTATCGTCAGACGCAGGGCCCTTTGCTCCTCCTTCGCCTTCATAAGCTCCAGGCGCTCGCGGTCGATCTCCGCCCCGATGCGCCCGAAATCGAAGATGGGCAGAAAGAGGCGCACACCGACGCTCCAGTTCTCCCTGAAGGACATCCTGTCACCGGCTTTCCCCCCATAATCTCCGGCCCCGTAAATATCGGGCAGTCTTTTGCCCTGCGCCGAGGCGACGCGTTCTTCCAGCATTTTCACCTTGCTTTGCGCCGCCCTGTAGTCCGGCCGTGCGGCGAGGGCGCCTTCCAGGTCTGCCTTCGCGACGGAGCCGCCCGGGGGCGGGCTGTCGTCAAAGACGATGATGGGGTCACCGGGGTCGTCCATGCCTATGAGGGTCTTCAGAAGTTCCCTGGTGTTCGTGATGGCGTTCCTGGTCTGTATCTTTCTTTCAATGGCCGCCCCGAGTTCCGTGTCGGCCTTGAGGAGATCGAGTTTTGGTGCCGTGCCCGCCTTCAGAGCCAGCTCTACGTCCCGCCGGTGCGACTCGAGACCCTTCACCTGTGCTTCGGAGGCGCGGAGCAGTTCGTGGAGCTGGGCGAGTTTGTAATAGACGGCGGTAACATTATAGATGAGTTCGTGAAGGTTCCGTGTGTGAAAGTCGCGGGCCATGGACCTCTTGAGCTCGGCGATGGCGACGCCCCTCATGAGGCGTCCGCCCTTGAAGAGGGGGACGGAAAAGGTAGCGAAGCCGTCATAGACGTTCTTCTCGAAATCGGGCAGATCGCTTGCCAGCATGGGCAGGCTCGTTATGACAATGGGTGTGAGCGGGGCAGGGTAGCGGTAGCGCGTGTATCCTCCCGTGAGGTCGATCCGGGGCATCCTGTCCGCCTGTGCGGCCCTTATACCCTCGCCCTCTATCTCCACGTTCCGCTGTGCCATCCTGAGGGCCGGGTTGTGCTTCGCTGCATAGGCAAGGAGCGAGGGAAGGGTAAAAGACTCCTGTGCCATGGTGGTCCCCGGGACAAGGACAACGGCCGCGAGGGCCGAAACTATGAAGAGGCGTGCTATCCATGTCATGACGATGCTCCTTCCCGATCATGTTCTATTCTGGCAAGCGCCGCGAGTGAGAAGCGGCAGATATGGGCGGCTATGTCGCCCATATCCATGGAGTCTGCCCGTTCGGGTCCGACCAGTCTCCTGAGGACCGGCCGGGCGTAGAGGAAATACAGGCATTGGCCGATGATGCTGGCGCAGCACTAGAGCACGGTGTCGCTTGCCGGGTCGCGTCCGGTGATGCGGCCCACAAGCCCTGTAATGAGATGGAAGATGGGGCGTGCCGTCTCTTCCACGATGGCATCGAGGGCAACTGTCGGTTCGGCGAATTCTCGGGCCATGAGCCTTCCGAACCGCGATTCGATCCCTCCGTCGAGGATGCGGAAGACAAAGGCGCGGATGAAGCCCTCGAGTCGCTTCCCGGGTTCATCGGCCTCGGACGTCCCGGGTTCCGCGGGGTATTTCGCGAATGCCACATCCTTCCAGTACCGCAGGGTCTCCAGGTAGAGATTATCCTTGCTCTGAAAGTGGTAGTTGATAGCGGCGACGTTCACGCCGGCACGGGCGCTGATCTGCCTGACGGTCGTCTGCCGGAACCCGGAGTCGGCGAAGATCTCGCCGGCTGCCTCGAGGATCCGCTGCCTTGTGTTCGGCCTATCTTCCATCGCCGATCCACCGATCCATATTAAACAAGCGTTTCATACGACTATTTTAAACATGTGTTGGAGATTGTCAAGAAATTTTTTTCACAATACCCTTGTGAAGAGAATTACATACTGCAGCAAAAAAAGCCCCTGTGTTATCAACAGGATGAGAGGGGTTAACAAAAG
>MVQP01000208.1 GCA_002067235.1 Syntrophorhabdus sp. PtaB.Bin047 | reverse complement strand
GAAGGGGTCGATGAAACAGGCCCTGAAGACGTAGGGTTTTCTCTTGCCGTCGGAAAAGGTCACCTTGGGGTTCGTGGCGGTGCCCGACACGGCGGGGACCTTGTGCTGTGTGGCTATCTCGCTGACGGGTATGGCCACCTTGGACGTCACGGGACCGACAATGGCCGTCACCTTGTCCTGGGTGATGAGCTTCAGGGCCGCGTTGGCGCCTTCCGTCGCGTCGTTGCGATCGTCCGCCATGACCGTCTGGATGGTGTATTTCCCCTTCCTGCCATACTCCTCGACGGCGATGTTGAAGGCGTTCTTCACGGATTCGCCATAGGTCTTCACGTCACCCGTGAGCGGCGTGATGAGGCCGATCTTCACGGTGTCCTTCGCACCGGCGTTCCCGCCGATGCAAAGGAACAGGCATAGTGCTGTCATAACGCAGAGCATGGTCTTCATTGTCTTCCTCCCGTCGGTCTTCGTGTGTAAATTTAAAACAAACTTGCCTGCTTAATGCAATGTTTTTCGAAAACCGGCCCGGCCGGGGAAAAAGGAACCGGAATCTGTTATAATGCTGTGATGAAAAAAGTCATCTCCTTCGATCTCGACGGGACCCTCGTCGACGCGCGCTATGGCGACATGGTCTGGAACGTTGGCATCCCTTCCGAATACGCGAAGAGATACGGCCTGCCCTTCGACGAGGCCAGGGCCTTCATACGGGGGGAGTACGAGTCCGTGGGTGACGGGGACATCACGTGGTACGAGATAGAGCACTGGCTGGAGAAGTTCTCCCTCGATGTGGCCCCGGAGGAGCTCCTCGACCGGTACGCAGATCACATCGCCCTCCTTCCGGGTGCCCGTGAGGTGGTGGACACCCTCGGGGAGCGGTACACCCTTGTCATCGCCTCCAACGCGGCACGGATATTCGTCGAGAAGGAGCTTGGCGAGACCGGCCTCGCGGGGTCATTCTCCCGTGTGGTCTCGGCCACGTCGGATTACGGGATGGTGAAGAAGCAGGAAGGCTTCTTCCTGAGGCTCCTCGCCGATCTTGGTGTCCTCCCGCAGGAGGTCGTGCACGTGGGAGACCATGCCCTCTTCGATCACGACGTACCTTCAGGTCTCGGGATCGAATCCTATCACATAGACGGCCATGACTGGCAGGCGGGGCAGCCCCGCAGGACCATATCGGGCCTTATGGACCTCCTGGAGGTTCTCTGAGATGAAATGCCGGAAGTGCAAGACCCCCATCACCGCGGAGAAGATCTCTTTCCGGGACGAATGCCCCGTGTGCGGCGAGGACCTTCACGTTTGCCTCAACTGCCTCTTCTATGATACGGGGAAGGCCAATTCCTGCAGGGAGGACAGGGCGGAGTTCGTGAAGGAAAAGGACAGGGCGAATTTCTGCGAATATTTCCGTTTCACCGAAAGACAGGCTGAAACATCTGCAAAGGAAGAGGCCGAGAGGCGGTGGAAGGAACTGTTCAAGTGACGCAGGTGGTCTACCGGAGGGGTAATAGCCAATAACCAAATTCCAATGACCAATTGAAGAAGATAATGACCAATTTACCAATAACCAATTGAACAAGGGGAAGGGCACAGGGGACTGCCTGAATCGTTTTTTTTGCTATTAGTTATTGTCTGTTTATCTGGTTATTGGAATTTGGTCATTGGTCATTAGCTGACCGTCCGGCAACGATGTTGCGCCCGATGACGCAATGGAAAAAAGGGATTTCCCGGACAGCAGGAGGAGGGGATTGTTAACCCGGGCGCCGGGTGAAGATGACGCGATAGCGCTCCGGGTCGGCATCGAAGCAGGCGGTGCATCCCTTTTCCTCGCATGAGGACGCCTCCTCCGTGCTGATGTCCTCTCGTGCCGGGAGGGGTTCCAGGAGGACCTCGAAACCGATCTCCCTGTACATGTCGGCCATCTCGGAGAGCCTGGGCTCGCAGGCGGCGAACCTCTTTTCCCATCCCGCATTTACGAGTTCCTCTTCCCGGTTCACGACACATCCTTCCTGAAGTGGCCGATCGTTCGCGTGAGACCTTCCACGAGTCCTGTCGTCGGCTCCCATTCAAGGGCCTTCCGCGCCAGGGAAATGTCAGGGCAACGCTGTTTCGGGTCATCCTCGGGAAGGTCCCTGTGGACGATCGGCGATGACGACCCGGTAAGCCTGATGACGGCTCGGGCAATGTCGAGGATGGAGCTTTCCTGGGGATTGCCGAGGTTCACCGGTCCGGGAAAGCCGGAAAGCATGGGCTCCGTGTAGTCCTCGGGCCTTGCCCAGCCTTCCGCCTGGTGGTCCATCATGCGGATGATGCCTTCGACCATGTCGTCCACGTACGTGAAGGACCGCGTCTGGGAGCCGTCACCGTAGATGGTCACCGGGTTTCCCTTTAGGGCCTGGACGATGAAGTTGCTCACGACGCGACCGTCGTCGGCCCGCATCCGTGGCCCGTAGGTATTGAAGATCCGCGCGACCTTGATGTCCACCCTGTTCTGGCGCATGTAGTCGAAGAAGAGAGTTTCGGCGACCCTCTTGCCTTCATCGTAGCAGCTCCTCTTTCCTATGGGATTGACGTTCCCCCAGTAGCTCTCGACCTGGGGATGGGTCTCGGGGTCTCCATAGACCTCGCTTGTCGAGGCCTGGAATATCCGTGCCCGGACCCGTTTCGCGAGGCCGAGGACGTTGAGCGTGCCGAGGACGTTCACCTTGATGGTCTTCACGGGATTGTACTGGTAATGAATCGGGCTCGCCGGGCAGGCAAGGTTGAATATCCAGTCCACCTCGAGGAGGATGGGCTGGGTGATGTCATGACGGATGACCTCGAAGCCGGGGCGGCCGATGAGATGCGCGATGTTCTCCCTCGTGCCTGTGAAGAAATTGTCGAGACAGACGACCTCATGCCCGTCTGTCAGGAGCCGCTCGCACAGATGGGAGCCGATGAAACCGGCCCCGCCGGTAACGAGGATGCGCCTGGGGCTTGTGTAGGTGTGATAGGTGTACATGCGATCCGCCTGTGCTTGTCAGATGGGGAATGTCAATCTGGTTTTACCCTGCCGGGCGGGGCAAAGTCAATATAAATGCTGGTATTTATCGTTGCATTCCCCCGCAAATTGTGATAAGAAAGTAACGTCAAGTGGGTTCCGCCCGCTTTTTTAATTTATAGCCAGGATGATATCCGCCACGGAAACCATAGAAAAGATAGAAGGCATCGTTGTACCCATCCTTGGCGAGCGCCTTCTGGAGCTGGTTGAGGTGGAATTCCGGCCTTCCGGCAAGAGGTGGCTCCTGAGGATCTACATCGACAGGGAAGGGGGCGTGACCATCGACGATTGCGAGTATGTGAGCCGCGAATTGTCGAGGGTCCTCGATGTCGAGGACCCCATCGAGCACCCGTACACCCTGGAGGTTTCGTCTCCCGGTCTCACACGACCGCTGAAGAGGCGCGAGGACTTCGTGAGGTCACGGGGGAAGAAGTGCCGGATAATCACCCGCGAGGAAGTGGGAGGCAAGCGGGAGTTCCTCGGAAGGATCGTCGATACGGCGGAAGACGAAGTGACGATAGAGGAAAAAATAGGTGTGTTTACAATCCCGATATGTGCTATAAAAAAGGCACATTTGGAGTTTGATTTTGAGGGGTAACGATGTATTTCGATCTCAATTATGTTATTGAGCAGGTGGGGAAGGAAAAGGGTAT
>MVQP01000207.1 GCA_002067235.1 Syntrophorhabdus sp. PtaB.Bin047 | reverse complement strand
ACGCCGGTAACCTTACTTTCATTCTTCTTATCATGGACTGCCTGTGATATTCCATTGGGAGTAACATACAAGGTTCAAAGTTCAAGGTAAAAAAAGCAGGATTTGTCTTTGCCTCAACCCTGAAACCTGAAACCTGAAACCTGAAACCTGAAACTTTGAACTGTTTTTAAACTATACAGTCCAGACGGTACAGTTTAAAATCAGTTGCAATTTTTGTCAAAACATTTTTGATCGATCTCCGTTTCCGGAATGGTTGGCCGGAGGATAAGAAAGACGTCTTCTTGCCTGAAACCTGGAACGGTCTTTCAGAACCCCTGTATCCCTTTCCGTATGAACATGATGGCGATGGATGCGATGATGAGGCTGAAGACGCGGGAGAGGGCCTCGACGACGCGTTTGCCGAGGAGCCTGAGGATGAGGCCGGAGAAGAAAAGGACGGCCCAGCAAATTATGATATTGAGGACGAGGGATACGAGGTAATAATAGAAGGGGTACTGGTTCCAGATGATCATGGAGGTGGCGAGGACCGCCGGGCCGGCGAGAAGGGGTATACCCAGGGGCACGACGCCGAAGAACTCGCTCTCCCCGGTGAGCTCAGATCGGCCCTGGATAAGGTCCCTGATGGCTGTTATGAAGATGACGATCCCCCCGGCGATGAGGAAGTCCTGCATGGATATCCCGAGATAGGTCATGACCCTGTTGCCGACGATGACGAAGATAAGGGATATGGTGAATGCCGTGAGCAGGGAGTCTCTGAGGTGCCGCGTCTTTCTGGCGGCGTCCATGGAAGCGGTGAACCGGATGTAGATCGGCAGGACCCCCAGGACGTCAAAGGCCACGAAAAGAGGGATAAAGGAAAGGAGGAAGGTATCGATCATGCTGGCCCCTTCTCTCTGACATATATCCTGGCGTTTTCGGAAAGCGCCCCGTCAAGTCCTGTCTCGTTGTCCCATTCGTCGAAGACCTTCTTCCCGGTCTCGACGTCGCGCAGGAGACCCGCCCCGATGAGGGCGTGGCGCACCGTCATTCCCGGGGCGAGGTGGACCTCCCTGTCATTTACGAGTACTTTCATTGCCCGCGCCTTCGACCTGTATCCTTCCCTCCACCGCGGGAGTCAGCTTCTTCTGCCGCCCGGCCTCGGATACTACCACGTCCCTCACCCATCTGCCGGCATCGTTGTAAACGAGGTTCCCGCTCTTTATCGTTCCGCCCAGGATCTCGAAATCCGGTGACTGCCTGATGGCCTCGCGGAAGACCTGATACCCGTCCCCTCCCGCTGCCAGGAAGTCCACGGTCGCCACGATGTACTGCCGTGACGGGTCGATGGGCTCGCGGCCGACGAGGATGGTCCCCACCCTCTTGCCGGGCTCCTTTCCCGGGGAGTAGGTGACGGTGAGACCGGCGACCTGCGGGAAGCGCCCTTCCTTCTGCTCGATGCCCGACAACCCGTATTCGAGGGCGTCCCGGATCTGTTTCCCTGTCAGCCGGATCCCTACTATATAATTGTTGAAGGGCAGGACGGAATAGATGTTGCCGACGGTGACGGGACCCTTCTTTATGGAGGTGCGGAGCCCGCCTCCGTTGATGATCGCTGCATCGGCACCCGACTCTTTCTTAAGGATGTCGGCGATGAAATTGCCGAGGTTCGTTTCCCTCACGCGCACGTTCTCTCCGTCGAGCTCGACCTCGGCCTCGGCGACGACCTTTTCCATGGATTCGCTCACCTTCGCAGCCCACTTCTCGACGATGGCGGCGACCTTCTCGTCCTTCCCCGTCTTTGCGGGCACGATCTCCTCGAGCCTCCCGTTTGCGGCGACGATCCTGCCTGACTCCACGTTAAGGTCGAGGACACCGAGCACCAGACCGTGTTCCCAGGCCTGGACTATGACCGTGTTCCCTACCGTGATCTGCTTGACTCCCTTGGTGTGGGAATGCCCGCCGACGATGACATCGATGCCTTTGACGGTGGACGCCAGGGCCATGTCGGCGTTGTAGCCCAGATGGGAGAGGACCACGATCACATCGGCCCTGTCCTTCAGTTCGGCTATGCAGCGTTCGACGGTCTTAGCCACGGGCATGAAGGTCAGCCCGTCGACATTCCGGGGGTGCGTGGCCGTGGGGGTTTCCTCCGTGACGACTCCGATGATCCCCACCCTGATGCCGTCCACCACTTTGACGGTGTAAGGCCTGAGCGCGTCGAGGCCGGTCACGTTGGCCCCGAGGACGGGGAAATTTGCCTCTCGGATCCGTTCCGTGAGCACCGTCTTGCCGAAATCGAACTCGTGGTTGCCAACGACCATGGCATCGAAACGCATGGCGTTCATGACCTCTATGACGGGCTTTCCCTCGAAGAGGTTCGACCAAGTGTTTCCCTGGACCATATCACCGGCGGCAAGCAGGAGAGAAGGCTTCTCCTTCCTCAAGGTCTCGACCAGGGTGGCGAGGCAGGCCGCCCCCCCGCGAAGGTCGTCGGACCCCAGGCGCTTGTGGCTCTCGGCGAAGCCATGGAAATCATTCACGTGGAGGATCCTCAGGGAAGCGGCGCAGGCAGGCGCGAGGTGCGCGGTGAAGAGAAAGATGATGAAGGATATGAGGAGGACAACTGTCGAGATCTTCGTTCTTTTCATTGTTTCGGTGCTCCCATGATATTTTTGAGGGTTTTGAGATAGCGTGCGTTCCATTTGTGGTCCTTGACGGGGAAGAACAGGGTCCGGGCGTCCCCCAGATCGTCGACTATGATCCTGTAGTTACGGAACGTCTCGAGGGGTTTCGACGGGCCGTCGACGAGGGTGATGATGAAGGAGCCGCAGGCGGTGGTCGAGAAGGCTATCCCCGGGATGACCCGAAGCCCTTCCGCGACGAAGGACCCCTCCCGTTCCATGAATGTCTTCGTCCGCGCCTGGTACGCAGGGTCTCGCAGCGCCGCCGCCGCCGCCGCGGCGGCGAGCGTGTTGGGGGGAGCCACCGCTCTGCGGCGCTTCATGTCCTTGATAACGGCGGGCGTGCCGATGATGTAGGCGACGGGCAGACCGGCGAGGCCGTAGAACTCGCCCAGAGACCCCATGATGACGCATCCCTCCCTCTGCAGGATGTCGGCCGTGAGCGAGGGTGTGCCTGAGTACCCTTTCAAAGTTTCATCGATGATGAGAAGGGTGTTGTGTTCCCCGGCCGCGGAAATGATCCCCTGAATCGCGTCCCGGGACAGCGTCCCCGCGGACAGAAAAGAGGGCGACGCGAGAATGGCCGCATCACAGTGTTGCATTTCCCCGGCAAAGCGGGATGCGTCGAGGCGGAAGCCGTCCTTGCCATCGAGGGGAAAGAAGCGGGGTTCCTCCGGGCCCTCCAGCAGGTCCCGCTGGTACGCCGGGTAAGGCGCTTCGATGAGGACCGTCCGGGCACTGAAGGCATGCAGCACAGCCGCGACCAGTGTCTCGAGGCTTTCGCCGACGAGGATGCTATCCTCCGGCACGCCTTCCGCGCGTGCGATGGCCCGGACCAGGTATCTGGCTTCAGGGTCGGGACGGGAGCTGAGGATCTTGAGGCTCTTCCTGATGGCGTTCCTGGCCTTTGCCGACGGTCCCACGGGGTTGACGGTGGAAGTGAAGTCCATGACGCGTGAGAGGGAGGTTTTCTTCGATGCGGCGAATTCGTGAATGTCGGGGATATCTCTTTTCATGAACAGGTGATAAATGTTATAGCACGAAACCCCGAAAAAAGTCAGCCAAGGGAAAAGACTGTTCCAGCAACTGTGTTGAATGTCAATTGATTTCTTTTTCATGAACGGGCCTCCGCCCATGTTGCTTTGTTCTTCATCA
>MVQP01000206.1 GCA_002067235.1 Syntrophorhabdus sp. PtaB.Bin047 | reverse complement strand
TGTTGCGGCGAGGATCGGCTGGAAGTTGTCCTTCCTCAGGACCTTCATCACGTCTTCGTGGATGAACCGGCTGAGATCCCTGTCGATCTCCCTGCGAGCCCTTGCCGCTTCGTCGCTTTCGGGGTGCTGTGCCAGCTGAGGGAAATAGCCCGGTTCCCTCGTAAGCGCAAAGGGGTGCTCGTACATCCCCAGTTTCCTCTTCACCAGCCCGATATCGGGTGTCATGCCCAGCGTCTTCATCATGAACCAGACGTCGTAGAGGTCCCTCCCCTTCAGATAGCGGCGCTCCAGGAGGGCCCGGATCTTGTCGGAGAAGATCTCCTCCACCGTTTCGACGTTGACGACGCGTCCGGGCGGGAGCATGACCTGACCGGTCCTGATGAAATAGGACACCGCCGGCGCTGAGGAAAGGATCACCTGTTCCTGCCCGGGGGAGGCGCCCGCCTTCAGCCTCTCGAACTCCAGTTTTACCATGGTCTTTCCGCGCTGCCCTTCCGAAGCATACTCGACAAAAGCCGTGACGGACCCCTCTCTCCCCCTGTCCTTCTGCCTCAGCGCGAAGGCCCCGGGACCGAATTGGGCCTTGATGCCGGTTTCGATACTGACCGCGAGGGAATTAAGCAGACCGACAAGGTCCGTCATGCCAAGGGAAGTCACGAAGTCCAGTCTCTTGGAAAACCTTTCGTTCCCATGGAACCATCGCAACGCGGTGCCGCCCTGGAAGATGATATTCCTGCTTTCCTTTCTGGAAAAAAGGTTGTAGAGCGTGATGAGCTGGATAACCTCAGCGGACTTGATCCTGCCCTCGTCGAACGACCTGACCCCCATCACATCCTCCATTACCATCGGATGATTGCATTATAATACCGTTAAGTATTATGAAGCAAGCAGAAACAATCCAACCCTGAGGTTCAAAAGGATGCCCTGGGCGGGGCCTCTGTGTGATGTCTCTCCCTCACGTCGCAAACGGAATGCAGAGTATCAAAGACTTGCCTCTCGCCCGCTTCGCTCGAGTCCGCAGAGATCGCAGAGAAAAGACCCTATATTTTGCCTCCCGTCGCAGACGGGATGCAAAGCGAGACGTCAGGAGTGCTGAATGAGGGGGAAGAGCTTCTCCAGTCAGATGGCTCCATCCCGGCCCTGTCTCCTGGATCCCGGCCTCCGCCGGGATGACGCGCGTGGAGAACCGCAGCCTGTCTCTCCCTCCCGCGCAGCGGGATGCGAAGGCGGCCAGATCGTGGGAGGCTCCGCGATCTGGCCGCAATCTTTTCTGCATTTCTCCGCGCCCTCTGCGGACTCGAGCGAAGCGGGCGAGAGATAAAGCCTTTTCGTCTTTCACGGCCTCTCGATAAGGACGATCTGGAGATCCATCACATTCGTCCCCGTCGGCCCCGTTATCAGTAATTCCCCCGTTTCCTTGAAGAAGCTGTACGAATCATTCCTCTCCAAGAACTCTTTTGCTTCCAGCCCCTTCTCTCTCCCCCTCTTCACCGTCCCCCCATCCACTATCGCCCCGGCGGCATCCGTCGGGCCGTCCGTTCCGTCGGTACCCGCCGAGAGGAACGTGACGCCCTCCATACCGTCCGCTGCGATTGCGAACGCGAGGGCCAGCTCCGTGTTCCGCCCCCCTTTGCCGTCTCCCTTTACCGTCACCGTGGGCTCTCCGCCGTAGATGAAGCACATGCTCTGGCGTTCGGGGCTGCCTGCGAGCCAGCTCTGGGTGGACCTGACGGCGCGGGCGTAGCGGGTGCCCAGTTTGCTTGCTTCGCCCTCAATGTTGTTGGCGGGGGCGACGGGGTTGAAGCCGAGTTCGGCGGCGCGCTGCTCGCAGGCGGCAGTCGCCTTCTGGTTGCCGGCTATGATGATGTTCTCGAAGTTCGCGAAGACGGGGTCGTCCTTCTTCGGGGTTTCGGGGATCGAGCCGGTGGCACCGTCGTGGAGTATTTTCAGGACGTTGGCGGGGACCTTGTCCATGAGGGCGTATTTCCCGAGGACGGCGAGGGCGTCGGCGTAGGTCGACGGGTCGGGGGCCGTGGGGCCCGAGGCGATGACGTCCAGGCGGTCGCCTATCACGTCGGAGAGGATGAGCGAAATGCCGTGGGCGGGGTAGGCGGCCCTGGCGAGCCTGCCGCCTTTCACGCGGGAGAGGTGCTTGCGGACCCTGTTGAGCTCCTCTATCGTGGCGCCGGACTTGAGCAGGAGGTCCGTCACGGCCTGCTTGTCGGCAAGCGTCATCCCCTCCACGGGGGACGCGAGGAGTGCGGAGCCGCCGCCGGAGATGAGGAAGAGGACGAGCATCGTTTCGTCGGCGTCCTCAAGGACCCTCAGGATCTTCTGCGCCGCCCCGTGGCCTGCTTCGTCCGGGATGGGATGCCCCGCTTCGAAGACCTCCACGTCGCCCTGAAAGGCGACGCCATGCGCGTGGCTGTACTTGGTGAGGACGATCCCTCTCGCGTGGACCTTGTGGTTGAGCTCGTCCATGGCCGCCTTCGCCATGGTGGCGGCACCCTTCCCGAAGGCGATCACCTCCACCTCCGTCACACCCCTCTGGCGGCAAACATCGAGCACCCGGGGCATGTACTGCCGCACCGACCGGGCCGGGTCAACCGCGCGCAGCCCGGCACTGAATATATCAACGATCGCGTCTCTTCTCTTTTCCGGCATCATAGTAACTAGTATACCCCGTAAAGGAACAAGTTCAAAGACTATCTCACGCCCACCCCGCAACAGACGACACCCGCCCGTCACCCAGGGCTCCTCCCGCGAGCAAGCGGAAGACAAGAGGAACCCCGCCGGTGCGTTCCGGCCGCTTGCAGACTGATGCGCGCAACAAGCTCTATTCGCACATCCTTCCTGGATCCCGGCCTAAAGCCGGGATGACGTCAATGAAAACGGTTCTGACGGCTCAAGGGGTTCTGACCGTCTTCAAGGAGGGGTCCGCTGGCCACGGGACGGGGTTTAGATAGTTTTGACTTGCGTGTTCCCCATGACCAGCGGAAGGGGGGGGTAGTGTTGCTATGGAGATTGGAGGTATCTTTGCGTGCTCATACCTCCACGGGTTTGAATATGAGGACGATGCCCATCACGACGAAGACCATCGTCTCCGCCGCCGGGCCCCAGTAGCGGCCGGTGATCGCCATGACGAGGCCGAGGACGAAGGCTGACACGAAGGTGCCCTTGATGTTCCCCAGGCCGCCAACGAGGACGACGGCGAAGCTGATGAGGAGGACCATCATGCCCATGTAGGGGTGCACGGAGGTGATGGGCGCGTAAAGCACCCCGCCCAAGGCGGCGAGGCAGCTGCCGATGACGAAGACTATGGAGAAGTACTTGTCGACGTTGATGCCCAAGCTCTTCACGGCGTCCTTGTCCTCGAGGGATGCCGTCACGATCTTGCCGATGATCGTTTTCTTGAAGAACACCGTGAGGACGCCGAAGATGACGAGGGCGAGGATGATGATGAGCACCCGGTACATGGGAAGGACCACGGAAAAGATGCTTATGTCCCTGCCGATGGGGTCGGACAGGGGGATCGGAGAGGCGCCCCAGATCCACTTGATGCTGTCGACGCCGATGAGGACGACGGCGTAGGTGGCGATGATGGCGTAGTCGATGGAGACCCCGTAGAGCTTGCGGATGACGAAGCGCTCCACCACGTAGCTGATGGGGATCACCGCGGCCACGGCAATGACGGCGCCGAGGAAGAAATTGTCACGCACGAAGGGCAAAGAGGAGATGAGCAGGTACGCCCCGATGGTGTAGACGAAGCCATGGGCGAAGTTGACTATCCTCATCGTCCCGAAGGTCAGCGACAACCCGATGCTGATGATGTAGAGGATGGCTCCG
>MVQP01000205.1 GCA_002067235.1 Syntrophorhabdus sp. PtaB.Bin047 | reverse complement strand
CCTGCCGGTTTCGAGGACGTAAGCGCGGTCCGATATGTGGAGGGCGGCGTTCACGTTCTGTTCGACGAGAAGAATGGAGATGCCCCGGCTGCGAAGCTCGCTGATGGTACCGAGAATGGCCTCGACAACCAGCGGGGCGAGCCCCAGGGAAGGTTCGTCGAGCAGGAGGAGCTTCGGCTGGGACATGAGCCCCCTTCCTATGGCAAGCATCTGCTGTTCCCCGCCGCTCATCGTTCCTGCCTTCTGGGCAAGGCGTTCCTTGAGTTTGGGGAAGAGGACAAACACGGATTCAAGAAGGTCGTCGAGGCGCTCCTTCTTTGCCGGGTTGACGTAGGCGCCGAGGAAAAGGTTCTGTTTGACCGTAAGGGAGCCGAAGATCTGGCGTCCCTCGGGGACATGGCAGAGCCCGATCCTCACGAGCTGGTTGGACTTGCGGCCCGTCACGTCCTGCGCATCAAAGGTGAACGCACCCGCCGTCGGGGGTATTACCCCGGACAGGACCTTAAGAAGGGTCGATTTTCCGGCCCCGTTGGCCCCCACGAGACAGACGATCTCGCCCTTGTTCACCTCCAGGTCTATTGCCTTGAGGACCTGTACGCGGGCATATCCGGCTGAAAGGTTGACGGCCTTGAGGATCATAGCGGCACCCCGCACTCTGTGCTCTGCACACCCAGGTACGCCTGAATGACGTCGGGGTTTGCGCAGATGGCTGAAGGAGGCCCTTCCGCCAGTTTCCTTCCGAAATCGAGGACGACGATGTCGTCGGCGATATTCATGACCAGTTTCATATTGTGTTCGACGATGAGGATGGTGATGCCCTGTTGCTTGATCGTCATAAGAAGGCGTGTGAACTCCTCGACCTCGGTGTCGTTGAGTCCCGACGCGGGCTCATCGAGGAGAAGCATTTTCGGGTCCGTCATCAACGCCCGGGCGAGCTCCAGGAGACGCTGGTTGCCGAAGGACAACTCCCCGGGGAACGCATGCGCATCTTTTTCAAGACCGACGAGTTTCAGGAGGTCCATCGCCTTCTGTGTGATTTCCCTCTCCTGCCTCTTTATCTTCCTTCTCAGGAAGATCGTCCCGAAGAGCGTCGGCTTCAAGTGCATGTGGGCCCCCAAAAGGACGTTATCGAGAACGGTGGCATTGTTGATCGTGAAGAGACGGATGAGCTGGAAGGTGCGGGACATGCCCAGCGAGGCGATCTGGTCGGTCCTCAATCCAACGACATCACGGCCTTCAAGAAGGACGGAGCCGTTCGTCGGGGGGTTGAGCCCGCTGACGGCATTGAGGAGGGTTGTCTTGCCGGCGCCGTTGGGGCCGATGAGAGCCTTGATATCGCCTGATCTTATGCTGAAACTCACGTCATCGAGGGCCCTGACCCCGTCGAAGGTCTTGGTTACGCCGCTGATGGTCAGTATGTGTCCGTTCTTTTCCATTATTTACCCATCCGTGGAACGATCTTGTTCCTGAGGGCCGTGAATATTCCGAAAAGGCCCCTGGGAAAGAACACGAGCACCACGATAAGGATGATGCCGTTGATGAGGAGCTCGTAATCCTGGAATTGATAGGTGATCTCCGGGAGAAGCTTGAGGAAGAGGGCCCCCAGGGCGGGGCCGAATATCGTGCCGATGCCGCCGAGAAAGAGCATGACAAGGAGGTTTATCGAGGTCAGTATGCCGAAGTCGTCGGGGGCGATAAAGCCCATGTAATGGGCGAAGAGGGACCCGGCTATCGAAGCGTAGACTGCGGCGAGCATGTAGGCGCGGGTCTTGTACTTCGCGCAGTTCACACCGAAGGAACGCGCGGCCTGCTCATCGGAGTGGATGGCGATGAGGGCCCGCCCGAAGGGAGACCGGACCACGGCCAGGGCGCTCGCGATGACGAGGACCACGACGGTCCAGACAAAATAGTAATAATGAAGATGGTTGAGGAGCGAGAAGCCGAATATGGTGAAGGGAGGTATGTCCCGAAGACCCGATGCGCCACCGGTTAACCCTTCAAAACCGATGATGAGGGTGACCACGATCTCGTTGAAGGCGAGGGTGGCCATCGCGAGATAGTATTCTTTCAGAGCGAGCACAGGACGGCCCGTAAGGAACGCGAGCGTCGCGCTGAAGACTACACCGACGCCCATCGCGGCCGAGGGTGAGAAGCCGTATTTTGCCGTGAGGATCCCCGAGGTGTAGGCGCCTACAGCGAAGAAGGCCGCGTGGCCCACCGATATCTGTCCCGTGTAACCCATGAGCAGATCGAGACCGACGGCGAGGATGATGTAGATCCCCGCGAAGATGAGGAGCCCGCTCCTGTAGGGCGACGGCTTTCCGATGACGGGATAGACGGCTATCGCAGCCAGCAGTATCAGCCACCAGTAACGTTTCAACGTGTTCATCACACCTTCCTAGGACCTGCTGAAAAGGCCGTTGGGTCTGAACACCAGCACCGCCATGAGCAGGGCGAAGACGATGGTGTCGGAGAACTTCGACGATATCAGGCCTATTGTGTAAGACTCTACGAGGCCGAGGAGCAATCCCGCTATGACGGAGCCGACGATGCTTCCCAGGCCGCCGATGGACATGGCGATAAAACCCTTCACCATCGGCATGATCCCGCTGGTGTACTGGGTGAACAGCATGGGGGCGACGGCCATTCCCGCGAGCGCCCCGATGCCGGAACCCCAGGCCCAGGCGAACAGGGTGGTCCTCTGGGTGTTGATGCCCATCAGGCTCGCGCCGTAAGGGTTCTCCGCGCAGGCGCGCATGGCTATGCCCGCAGGGGTCTTCTCAAAGAAGAACCATATGAGGAGAAGGACCACCGCTGTTATTCCGACGATCCAGAGTATCTGCAGCTGCAGGGCGGCGCCGAGGATCTGGATGGGCTCTCCCCGGGAAAAAGGGGGGAGGACATGTGATTCCCTCCCCCATATGAGCAGCGCGAGACCCCTGAGGGCCAGGGATATGGCAATGGTCATGACGATGAGCGCGCCGACCGAGGTGTTCTTCATCGGTCGGATCAGGACCTGCTGGATGAGTGCCCCCAGGACCATTGCTATGATGATCGAGAGGAAGAAGGCGAGAGGGACCGGGACCCCCTTCGAAACGAGGGTGGTCATAGTGAGTGCTCCGAAGACGAAGAACTCTCCCTGCGCGAAACAGATGAGCTGGGACACCTTGTAGACGATGACCAGGCTCACGGCGATCAACGCGTAGACGCTGCCCACGGTTATGCCGCTGAAGAGGAACTGGACAAGGTGCGATATGTCGCTCACGGGTCTCTCCTTACCGGTCCGTGCCGGTTTCCTCTTTCAGTTACTTAGGCACTTCCCATTTGCCGGCCTTAACGGTGAGAAGGATCATGTCGTCCGGCCTGGTACCGTGATGGTCCTTGGGAGTGAACGTGTAAACACCCTGCATTGCGACGAAGTTCTTGATATTTTCGATGGCGTCGCGAAGCTTCACGGGATCGGTGTTGCCGGAGCTGCGCAGCCCCTCGGCGATGAGATCGATAGCGTCGGCCAGTTCGGCGGAGAAGTAGTTTGCCGGTTCCTTATACTTCGCGATATGTTTCTTGTTGAACTCAACGATGACCTTTTTGGTGGGGTCGCTACCGGGCAGCGCCTCGGGCTTCATGACCTTTCCCGATGGGACGAGCATCTGCGTGCGCACGTTGGAGACAAGCTTCAGGAACCCCGGGTTCGCGTTTCCATGCGAGACGAGGAGGGGGACCTTGAAGCTGAGCTGGTCCATGTTCCTGCCTATGAGGGCTGCCGGTTCACCGGTGACGAAGGAAAATATGGCCTGCGGGTTCATGTTGCGTATCTTCGCCAGCTGAGCGGTGACATCGGCGGCCTT
>MVQP01000204.1 GCA_002067235.1 Syntrophorhabdus sp. PtaB.Bin047 | reverse complement strand
GACTTGGTCATGGAGATCACCCCGCCCTTGGCGGCGCTGTAGTTGATCTGACCGATGGTGCCGACCACGCCGGCAACGGAGGTCACGTTGACGATCCTGCCGTAGTTCTGCTGCATGAAATACTTCGAAGCGGCCTTGGCCATGAGCCAGGGGCCTCTCATTTGAACGTTCACGACCTCGTCCCAGGTCTCCACGCTCATCTTGTGCATCATCGAAGGCTTGGAGATGCCCGCGTTGTTGATGATGATGTGGACGGGTCCAAAGGCCTCGGCGCAGGTCTCTACGATCTTCTGCGCATCCGCCTCCTGGCCGACGTCACCCTTCACGGCAACGGCCTTCCTGCCCATCCCCTTGATCATCTCGACAACCTCGTCGGCTGCCTTCTGGTTTCCGGCATAGTTGATGACCACGTTCGCGCCTTCCTGAGCGAAAGCCAGGCTGATGGCTCTCCCCACACCCCTACCGCCACCCGTTACAATTGCGTTCTTAC
The DNA here is from genome assembly GCA_002067235.1 of Syntrophorhabdus sp. PtaB.Bin047. Lineage (GTDB taxonomy): Bacteria > Desulfobacterota > Syntrophorhabdia > Syntrophorhabdales > Syntrophorhabdaceae > Delta-02. The sequence continues at coordinate 3,366 of MVQP01000204.1, read as the reverse complement.
CCTCTAACTTCATAACGGCCCTCTCCTTTTCGTCGTTTTCTAACTACTGTTTTCCAACTTCAAAAGGTGCTGCAGCTTTATTTGTGAAAATTTTTATAAACTTAATATTATCTTTCAGGCGGGAGCTATGTCAAGATAAAAAGTCTTGATATTAAGGGTGTTCCGGCTTTTCACAAGGTGCTGTCAACCTGGGTTCAAAAATGGTGTTTTGTGTGCCCCGAGAGGGGAGATCGAGGGCGTTTTTAGCTTGAAAAAACCCGGGATATGTTTAATCATTGAAAAGACTGGAAAATCTCTCAGAATCAGGCTGTTTCTGATGCACGTCGCGCTCCGGGCCGTTTATCGGAAAGGAGCACAGGTAATGATGCCGGTGCCCGCGGGGCCCCCGGGTTCTCAGGGCACTGGTGCATATATCCCAAGGAGGAATGTATGTCGGTTGTGCTGGAATCTCTTCAGGATGACGTTTTTACCATCACGCTTAACAGGCCGGACAAGAAGAACGCCATGGATTACGACCTTCTCAAGGGGCTTTATGAGGCGATGAAGAATGCCGCCCGCGAGAAGGCCCCTTTTGTCGTTGTACGGGGTTCGGGCGGGGCGTTCTGCTCGGGGGGCGACATAATGGCCTTCAGGGAGTCCGGGGACGCCGAGGCGCTCATCGACGCCGAGGCGGGCGTCCTTAACGAGAGCATAAAGATGATCCGGAACATCCCCGCCATCGTCATTGCCGTCATCGAGGGCGTGGCCGTCGGGGCGGGGGTAGGTCTGGCCCTTGCCTGTGACCTTTCGATAGCGACGAAGAAGACCATCATGAACATGGGATACCGCAGGATCGGACTCACCCCGGACGGAGGGGGCAGCATCCTTTTGCCGCGCATCATCGGGGCGAAGCTCTTCAACGAGCTCTACCTCCTGTCCCGGAACGTCACCATGGACGAGGCGAAGGAGTTGGGGCTCGTCAATATCGTATGCGATGAGGGCGAAGCGGACGACAGGCTCGACGAGCTCATCCGTTCCCTGAGGGCGCTCCCCATGGAGACGATGGGCAAGTACAAGGATCTGGTGAACCGATGCCTGTTCTTCGGCCTGGAGACGCATCTCGACCTCGAGCGCCGCTATGTGGCGGACCTTGCCGCGAAACCGCTCTTCAAGCAGAGGCTCGATGAGTTCTTTCGGAGAAAATAGGACGTGAAAGGCCTCTATCTTTTCGCGATAGCGGCCTACATCTGTGTTCTCTGGATCACCGGGGCCTTCGTGACAAGGAGGTCCCGGTCGGCGGATGCCTATCTCGTGGCCTCGCGGGGACTGTCGGTGCCCTTCATCGCCGTCCTTATCGCCGGCACGTGGATAGGGGGGGTTTCCATTGTGGGCATGGCCCAGGGTTCCTTCATCCACGGTCTGTCCGCCCTGTGGTTCCAGGCCGGCATCTGGGTGGCCATGTTCGTTACCGCCATGATCCTGCCCAGGGTCCTTTCGGGCAGAAAGACCTATTCCATCCTCGACGTCGTGGGGGGCCTCTACGACAGGAGAACGACGCGGCTTGCCGGTTTGCTCCAGCTTGTCTTTTCCATCTGGATCGTGACGATGCAGATCGTGGGCGGCGGTGCCATACTGTCCGTCCTCACGAAGGGGACCATCCCCTTCAACGGGGGCATGGTCCTTACCGCCGTCGTTTTCACCCTCTACAACGTCATGGGCGGGTTTGTCGCCACCGCGTATACGAACCTCATCCACATCTGCGCCATCGTGTTCGGCATCTTTCTCGGCGGTCTGTACGTGATATTCTCGACAGGCGGTTTACAGGCTATGGCCGGCGAGGGCGGCCATTACTATACCCTTTTCGGGGATCTCGGCGTTTTCCAGGCGCTGAGCTGGGCATTCATCAATTTTACCCTGGGGGTCCTCGCACAGCCCGTCATAAACACGGCGTCCTCGGCGAGGACCTTCGCCGAAGGGAGGAAAGGGATAGTCATCGGGAACCTGATCGCCATCCCCGTCGTCATCATGGCGGCCCTTTGCGGGATAATAGCGAAGTACCGTTTTCCGGAGACAAACTCCCTTGCCGCCCTCCCGGCGCTCATTGCCATCGTGCCTCCCTGGGTGGCCGTTTTCTTCCTCGTCAGCATGTGGGCGCCTCTCATGAGCTCCGGTTCTCCCTTCCTGATGGGGGCCACGACCCTTGCCGTGAAGGGCTATGTGGCGCCCCTGTTCAGCATTCAGAGCGACAGGAAGACACTTCTCGCGTCGCGCGTGACGACGCTTCTCATCGGGGGGTTGTCCCTCGCCCTGGGGTTCTTCGTGAGGGAGATACTGCGCGAGGTGACCTGGCTCGCGGTCTTTCTGAGTGTCATAGTTTACATCGTTTTTGCCGGGTGGTTCGCGCGGGGCATAAAGAGTGCCTTTGCCTTCGCGGCGCTGTTCGGCACCATCATCATCATGGCCCTTTCTTTCATCGCGGGGTTTCAGAGGACGATCCACCCCCTGTGGCCCGTTACCGTCTACGTTGCCATCGTGATGGGGATCGGTCTTTTGACCCGCGAAGGTAAAACCGGCGGCGATTAAATGCCTGTACACTTTTTCGGGTCTATGGTAATAATGACAGCATACACAGGCAAATCCGGAAGAGAAGCAAAAACTTGCACGATGAGGAGGATCTATGAATCTTGTTGAACGGGCAAAAGACATTATGTTCAAACCCGCGGCCACGTGGGAGACTGTCAAGGCCGAACAGACGACCATCAAGGAGCTCTTCACCTCCTATGCAGTGATCCTGGCCATCATCCCCGCCGCCGCCGGGTTCATAGGGATGTCCCTCATAGGCACTTCGATGCTCGGGATCCACTTCCGTATCCCCTTCATATCGGGCCTCTTTCATGCCATCATCTCCTACGTCCTGACGCTCGTCGGCGTCTATGTCGTCGCCTTCATCATCGATGCCCTCGCGCCTTCCTTCAATTCACGCAAGGACATCCTCTCGGCGGCGAAGCTGGCCGTCTTTTCCTTCACTCCCGCCTAGATAGGCGGCATCTTCATGATCATTCCGGCGCTCGGCATGATCACCTTCCTTGCCTCCCTCTACGGGCTGTATCTTCTCTATACGGGCCTGCCCGTGCTGATGGAGACACCGAAGGAGAAGACGCTGGGATACTTCGTTGTGGTTATCATCGTCAGCATCGTGGTCTCCCTGCTGATCAACGTCCTCGCCCGCCTCGTGCTTCCGTCGGGGCCGATGATGATGCCGTGATGAAGGGCAGGGGTTACCACTTGCTGCGGTTTCTTACTTCACTATAGTATCGCTGCTCACCGAATCGAGCAGTCACAGTGATGTGAATATAACAATGGCGTTCTGATAGAGTTCAGGGCGCC
>MVQP01000203.1 GCA_002067235.1 Syntrophorhabdus sp. PtaB.Bin047 | reverse complement strand
CGTCAGGCGCACCCTGACGCTTGCCGATCCCGATGCCGTCACCACCGAGGAGGCACTCACGACAAAACCAAAAGCTACTGAGAGGGCCAAATGAAGATGAGATGGATCCCTTTAGTCTTGCTCTGTTTCCTTCTTTCCTGTGCGCATTCCGAGAAAGCGGTGCAGAAGACCGCGACGAAACCACCTGATATACCGAGCCCGGTTTCGTTCCAGGTCGACAAGGAACCAAAAGCGGCGGCAAAGCAGGCCGAAGACCTCTATTCCTTTTCGCTTCGCGAGGCGGACGTGAAGGACATCCTTCGCGCCATTGCAAAACAGACAGACTATAATGTTGTCGTTGAACCTGACGTGAAGGGTCTCACCACCGTCGATCTCAAACAGGTCACCCTGCCGAAGGCGCTCGAATACATACTTGAGCCGCTCAATTACGCGTACAAGATCGAGGACAGGACTGTCTACGTCTCGAAGCCCAAAGTGGAAACGAAGATATTCACGATCAACTATCTTTCCCTGAAAAAGACGGCGACAAGCAAGGTGACGTGGAAGGAGGGGGGTTCATCCAGCACCACGACCACTTCCGGCACCACTAGCAGCGAAGACAAGACCCTCGAAATAAAGAGCGAGACGGAATCGGATCTGTGGAAAAGCCTTGAAGACAATTTGAAACCGATGCTGTCCAAGGACGGAAAGGTTGCGATAAACAGGCAGGCGTTCACCATCATGGTAGCTGACTACCCGAAGAACCTGAAGAGCGTCTCCATGCTCCTTGACGGTCTTGAAAAACCGATGCACAGGCAGATCCTCATCGAAGCGAAGATAGTCGAGGTGATACTGAACGTCGGATCGCGGCAGGGTGTCAACTGGAAGCTTGTGAACGCAAGGGTTGGAAGTCTCGCGAACATCAGCGTCACGCAGAACTTCACCACGCCTGCCGATTTCAGCATCACGCAGCCGGTGTTCCGTTTCTTTGTCGGATCCCCTTCCTCGGGAGAACTCGATATCTCCAATTCCTACGTCGAGGCGCTGCAATCCGAATACGAGACGCAGGTGCTCTCGAGTCCGAAGATATCGACGCTCAACAACCAGAGGGCCGTTATCAAGGCGACGACGCAGGAGGTCTACTTCGATGAATCCCTGGCCTACACCAGTGGAAGCGCCACTCCTGTCGCCACGTACACCCCGAAATTCATGAACGTAGGCATCGTTCTCGACGTGACCCCGCAGATCGATGAGAACGGCAACATCATACTGAGCGTGCACCCCGTGTACTCGACGATCTCAAGCTATGTCAATTCTCCCAATCCGGACTCGGAGGGCAGGGTGCCTGTCATCACGACTCGGGAAGCCGACACGATCGTCCGGATAAAGGACGGTGAAACCGTGGTGATAGCCGGCCTGATCCAGGAGAGAAAGTTCAAGGACAGGACGGGGATAAAGGGCCTCAGCTCCGTCCCGATCCTGGGCCAGCTTTTCAGGATGGATACGGAAGAAAAGCGAAACACCGAACTTGTCGTGTTTCTGACCCCGAAGATCATCTACGTCAGGTGAGGGTACGCATAGATGAGTGTAATCCATGACGCCCTGAAGAAGGCACAGGAACAGAGAAAAGGGGATGCGTCCGGCATTCCCGTCGGCGGCAACCAGCCGGGGGCTAAAAAAAAACCGTCTGTCACACTGATCGCGGTTGTTCTGGCCCTCGCCGTTGCGGTTATCGCCTATCTTTACATCCCGGCGTTCCATAAGGGGAGAGCTCTGCCCCCTCAGCAGCCGAAGGCCCCGGTGTCCTCACCGCCCGGTGTCGCAAAGGCACCCGGTCCGGCTGAGAGCGTTTCGGGGCCGGAGGCGAAACCGCAGGCGACCCGAACGGGAGCGGCCGCGTCAGAGCCACGATCCGCGACGGAAAAGAAAGAGGCAGGTCCATCCGAACAGCAGGTTCTTTCGGCGAAAAAAGAGATACCCAGATCTGGTGCCGCAAAGGCGCCATCCGCTTTGAAACCTGCTGCAGGCGGCAAGACAACAGCGCCGCAGTCTCCGGCAGACCGGCAGGAGGTGGGAACAGTCCGGAGTCCGCGGGTAGTTGCCGGCGCCTACCAGAAAGATAAAGATGATCCCGGAGAGGAGCCGATCCGGCGGACGAGGGTACGAAGGACTGACGATGAAAGGATAGACGCTCAATACAACGAGGCCCTCAGGGCGATAAGCTCCGGTCAGACGGGTGATGCCCGGAGGATATTCAACGATATCCTCGCGAGAAGACCGGGCCACGTGGAATCCCTCAACAATCTCGGGGTCATCGCGGCTTCGCAGGGCAACAGGAAGGAGGCCGTCTCGTATTTCAAAAGGGTCCTCGAATACAACGCCAATTACCCGAAGGCGTACAACAACCTGGGCCTTGTCATGATGTCCGAGGGGCAGGCCCAATTGGCGGAGGAGTATTTCTGCAAGGCCATCTCCCTCGATCCGAACGGTCTCGAGCCCTACATGAATCTCTGCGCGGTCCTGCGGGCACAGGGAAGATTTCAGGACGCGGAGAAGGCCATGGAGGCGCCGATAAGGAAGAACCCGAAAGACCCGCTTCTCCTTCTCTCCTACGCCGTCATCAAGGACAACCTGGGCCAGACCGGGGAAGCCGTGAAGTACTACAGACAGTATCTCAGCCTGGCAAAGCCATCGGACGCACAGAGAAATGGAGTCCTGGAAAGACTGAAATATCTGGAAGGCAAGAAGTAAAGAGACCGATGAGAAGGATAATGACAAATGAGAAGAATAATGACCAATTAACCAAATTCCAATAACCAGATAAACTGACAATGACCAAAGTGAAGATAAAGATCAATAACCAGATTTCAATAACCAAGAAAGAAAGCGATCATCGATTGAGAAGGATAATGACCAATCATCAGATTCCAATGAAGCGCGTAACCGCAATGTCGGATGATCTGGAGATGTGATGGCGAATGTATTTGATCTTGAGCAAAGAACCCTGTTGTTTGCGAAGGAAGTATTGCGGTTTTGCAGGAAGATACCAAAGGATGTCATCAACAGGGAGATAATATCTCAATTGGTTCGATCGAGTGGATCGGTGGGTGCAAATTATCGTGAAGCCAATGATGCTCTAAGCAAGAAAGACTTCAACCATAGAATCAAGATCGTCCGAAAGGAAGCGAAGGAAACCGAATACTGGCTTGAATTGCTGAAGGAGGCAAATCCGGGATTTGAGTTCGAGATCGATAGTCTCAGAATGGAGTCAATAGAGTTGAAAAGAATATTCTCAGCAATAGTTGACAGATCGTCCCGCTTGAAACAAGCTGTTGGCATCGACCAATGATACCTGCTATCTTATTTCGTAGTTGGTTTGATTGTTGTCAGTTCATTTGATTATTGAGATTTGGTTATTGATCATTATCAGTTTCCTTGGTCATTGGAATTTGGTTATTGATCATTATCAGTTACAGGGGTTTATGAATGGCTCGGATGCGTAAGAGACTTGGTGAGTTGCTCCTTGATGCGAAGAAGCTGACGGAGAAGGACCTCCTTCGTGCCCTCACGGAGCAGAAGAAATATGGCGACAAACTCGGCAAGGTCATCGTCAAGCTGGGGATGCTTTCCGAGAAGGAGATCATCGATACCGTCAGCAAGCAGCTCAACATCCCCATCATCGATCTCAAGGAACTGGAGATCCCCGAGGACGTCGTTACGCTCATCACCACGGATGTCGCCAAGAATTCCATGGTGATCCCTGTGATGCGAAGACATAACGTCCTCAAGCTCGCCATGGTCGACCCCCTCGACATCGATGCCATGGACAACGTGGCGAGAATGGTCAAGATGGAGATAGAGCCCCTCATCGTCACCGAGGACGAGCTGAAGCAGGCGCTCGAGAAGTAC
>MVQP01000202.1 GCA_002067235.1 Syntrophorhabdus sp. PtaB.Bin047 | reverse complement strand
GAAGTCGGTCAGGACGCCTTGCCTGTCAAAGTAGCCGGGTATCTCGTGGGTCTCGACGACGTGCTTCGAGAACTGGGCAATCTCGTCGGGCTCGTGCCCGTAGATCACGATGCTGCCGATGCCCTCCGCGGCGAGGGCTTTCACGACCTGGTATCCCAGTTCCCGAGCCGTCAGAACGATCACTTTTTCCATGGCCTTTTCATCCTCCCTTGCTTGACGAAGCTTACGGCCTTCCCCACGCTGAGCTTTCTGAAGAAGACAGGCCAGTACAGGGGGTGCGTGAGGATAAGCGGCAGTGTGTACCGGGTGAGGATCATCCTCCTGCCCGCCTCGTTGAGTTCGTACGCCGACGCCTCCACCTGGCCGTTCATCCGCTCCAGCATGTTGTCAAAGAAGGGGACGAGCCGATCGGGGAGCGCGGCGGGCAACGTCTCCTCCCGGTATACGGGGCACACCCCGGTGACCTCGTAACCCGCCCTGTCGAAGGTCACCTTGACGTACAGACCGATCTTGCACTCGGGGCGCTGGAAGAGGACGTTCTCCCTGCAGTCTTCGTAGCGTATGCCGTAGGGCAGGCTCTCGTACTCTTCCCGGGGCGTGAAGATGAAGTTCCCCAGGGAGTAGAATATGTGCTTTCCCCTGTAGGTCTCGTAGCCCTGGGTCACGTGGGGGTGATGGCCGATGACGAGGTCGACACCCTGGTCGATGAGTCTCCTTGCCGCCTCCTGCTGGTCCCTGTTGATGAAGATGTTGTGGTCGTCACCCCAGTGGAGGAACATGATGAGAAAGTCGCAGTCCCTTTTCAGGGAGCCCACGTCAAGGTCGCCGAGGTCCCTGGACAGGTGGCCGCAGAACTGTCTCTCCACCCAGTTGACGGCGACCATCCCCAGGGCGATCCCTTTTACGCTCACGCGGCGATACTGGGACAGCGCGCCGCGGTCGATGCCGAAGGCGCCGATCCCGGCATTATTGAGAAAACCCTGCGTTTCATCCAGACCTTTCTCAAAGAGGTCGAAGATGTGATTGTTGTTGAGGCTCACGTGGGTGAACCCGAAGCTCCCGATTATCGGCAGGTTCGCCGCGTCCGACCACAGGGGGATCTTTCTCGTGTCTATGACCGCGGGCGGCTCCCGGACGATGGGGCACTCCAGGTTGCCGACAACCAGGTCGGCTCCCCTGAACTCCCCGATGAGTTCCGGGTCGGGCCGGGCCGTCACGGCCTTCGCCCCGGGCATTATGTCGCCTGTGAAGATGCAATCGATCATCGCTTACACCATCCTTCCATGCGCGGTGCTCGTTGAAAGGGCCGCCGCGATCTTCCTGAAGAGCTTTCCGTAGAACTCGAAAGTGCCCGCGTTCGGGGAGACGGTGACATCCCCGCAGGTGTTGGCTGCGAACCTCAAAGTGGCGAAGTATCCGGCCCTGAGGTTCCCCACGCGCAGGAAATCAGCTTTTCTCAGTGTTCTGTGAGTGTTCTCGTTCCAGCTCATCGTCACCAGGAAGAGCCTTCTGAAACCCCCCGCCAGAAACGCCCTGCTCGCCGCCACCAGAATGGACGGGGTGATGTTCCTCCCTCTGTATTCCTGGTCCACATAGGCGTTGTAAGCGTACACGTCACCTTCTTTCAGCTGCACCGTCGCGTCTATCTCCCTGATGTACTTCCCCTTGGTGGTGAACCATATGTACCCGGCGATCGAGTCTCCGTCCTCGCAGACGAAGCAGCGCTCCCCGCTTTGCAGGCGCTCGTCCACGTCCTCGATGCCGAAGGTCGGCTGAAAGGTGGTCTCCCGCATTCTCTGGACGGCGAGAAGTCTTTCGAGTGTAGCGCGGTCCCGGGCTGAAAGCTCCCTGCACACGAGGCCCTCCGCGGAGCCGATGACAAGAGAGGCCACGTCCTCGATCGATCTTTCGTAAAGGACCATCGTCGTCAGTGAGAGCATGTGCCGCCCGATCTTTGACAGCAAACCTGTCATGTGCCCCTCCCGGCCCCCATCTACTCGTAGAAGGTAAGACCGTACTGTGCGAAGAGGGACCTGTTCCGAGGCGTCAGGAGCCCTCCATTCGTGGCCTGGATGCCCGCCGTCCCCCACTCTATGTTCCCCTCGATCATTACCGCGCCGGAAGGGGAGACCGCAAGATCCCACCCGATGGCCTTGAGCTCGCCAAAGACCTTCTGGGCCTTTGCCGCCGTTTCCTTCACCTCTTTCCAGTAAGGGACCTCAAGATCCCCGAAGACGGCACCCGTGAGGGGATGTCTCCTGAATTCCGCCACCTGCGACGTCTTCTGAAAACCCCGGTCTCTGAGTTTTCCCGTATCGATGTCGACCCCGACCACGATCCCTCCCAGCGAGAAGTTGTCGACGGCGGTCCGGTCCGAACTCGTCCGCAGCATCGCGGCGAGGAACTCCACCTCGTTGTCGCGGGTGAGAAGCGTGATGAGGCGTATGGTGTTCAGGCAAAAGGGGTTCACAATCTCCATGAGCGGGTGCTGCCCGATCACTTCCTGGACGATGAAATCCCCCCGGGGGGTGCTCCCGGCGCCACGGGAAGAGGCTTTCCGCGGCGCCGCGGGTCTCACCTCGATCCCCCGGCCGTTGCGGTGCGCGAAGTAGATCCCTTTGCCCTGCACGCCGTGCCGGGGTTTCAGGATCGCTCTGTCGATGCCCCTCTCATCCATGATCTTCGTGAGGTGCGGATCGTTGCCGGCAGGCGGCCCCCCGCAGCATATCCCGTAGATGTCGGGGACGGCTATGCCGTGATACCGGCAGAGGCAGTGGAAAAGGTGCTTGTCGTTCACGAGGGAGCTGTAGCTGTCATTCCACAGTCTCTTGTAGAGCCTGTGTTTCAGAAGCGGTGCCACGGGCTCATCCATATATTCCTTGAAATCCTCCCGGCTTTTCGATTGGAGTTGGAAGAGGTAATAGTTGACGGGTATGACCTTGAGCACGAAGAAGAGGTACAGGTGGTCGAGGACGATGGTGAACCGGGACTTCCCCGGGGGACCGCCGTTGCCACGACAGGGCGGCGCGATCCCCCTGAGGAGTCTCGGGAACTGCGCGAAATGCGATGAATAGTGATGGATGGACCTCAGTATGTCTATCATCTCAGCGAGGGCGGCTTGAGGTTGAAGTTGATCATCTCGTGGGTGTCCTGGATCGTATTGAGATGCGTCAGGATCTCGTCATCCTTCATCCCGCTCAGGTAGTCCTGGAAGTAGTTGAGGGCCGTGTAGAGGTCCGTGTCGCTCGTGGTGCAGGTCAGGATGCCGCGGTTGAAGATGCCCGCGTAGTAGTTGCAGGAGTTGCAGGAACCGTAGAAGAGACGGGCGTACTTGAGATCGCTCGAGGCTACCGCGGTGTTCCCGTACAGGATGGTCTTGTCGTAGAATCCGCCGAAGCCCGAAAAGTGAGGCTTGTAGCGGTACACGTTGTCCGCCATGACGATGGCGTCCATGGAGAAGCTCTGGACATAGTCGGATTTCGTCTTTGCGCTGCTGCCGCTGGCGGATGTGACCGTGAGCGTCACCGGGTACATGCCCGCCGCCAGGAAGGAGTGGACAGGATTCTGCTGGGTGCTTGTCGTGCCGTCGCCGAAGTTCCAGAACCAGCTCGTGGGGTTCCCCGAACTCTGATCGATGAATTCGAGCGGTGTCCAGCCGGTGACGATGCGGTTCTTTGCCGCAAACTGGGCGCTCAAGGTGGCCGTCCGGTCCACCGCGATGAGGCCCGTCTTGATCTCCGTGTCCTGTGCCCCTGCTGTATCGGTAACCGTCAAACTCACCGTGTATATGCCCGGGCTCGAGTAGGTATGCCTGGGATTGCGCGTGGTGCTTGTCGTGCCGTCGCCGAAGTCCCAGAACCAGGCCGTGATGTTCGCGCCGGCATTGGAAGACTCCTGGC
>MVQP01000201.1 GCA_002067235.1 Syntrophorhabdus sp. PtaB.Bin047 | reverse complement strand
GCCCGCTGAAACGGCGACGGAAGGGGACGCGGTGACGGCCGACCGGTACCTGAAAGAGTGCAAGACGGTGCTCCGGCAGATACGCAGACTGCTGCATCCCGACAGGCTCATGCACCACCCTTCCTACGGGCATCTCACGGAAGGCCAGAAGGAGCGCCTTGAGGAGATACTGCTCGCCGCCCTCGAGGTCCGGCCCGAGGAACTCGGCTATCCCGAGGGGTACATGCTCCACGACATGCGCTCCCTCGAGGGTTTGAAGAGTGCTCTCACACGCGTCGAGGCCATCCTCGGCAACCCGGGGGTCGAGGTCGACGAGCGCCTCGCCATCCAGGGCGAAACCCTGCCGGAAAAGCTCTCATGGCTGCAAAGGGAAGTGAGGATGCTCGAGGATGAGCTGCTCGCCGCGAAGGCCGAACTGCAGGCGTTATTCGAGGATGAGGACAGGGTGAGGGAGCGTGCCATCCTCAACGACACGGCGGGTCACGACAGAGTGAGGGCCGACCTTGCGGCACGCACGGAGGATATAAGACGCGGCGCCGAACGCCTGGAGCAGGCCTTCAACGCCCTTTTCGACCGGGAAGGAGAGCCGCGATGACCCTGAGCGACCTCTGCGAGCTCGTCGAGCGGTACTATCCGGACGGCGAAAAGACCCTTCCCCGGATCCTCTTCGTCTGGGCAATGCACGACGAGGATGGAAGCCTCGCCCTGCTCCTGTCCCAGGCGAAGACAAAAGTGAGCGTCTTCTCCCTTGCCGTCGAAGGCTTCATAGAGGACCGCGTGGAGGAGGACCGGCGCCTCCTCACCCGGACCGTTATCGAGACGCGCAGGAAACCCGTGACGGCATACGACGTCCTCTCCATTCTCTGCGACAGCCCAGACCACCGCATATACCGGGCCCTCAAGTCCGCAGGCATCGACATGACGATCCTTGCGATATGCGCCAAGCACGCCGGCTATGTGGCACACAGAAAAACCCTCCTCGGTGAGCAACGCGCCCTGCGCAACGACGGTGTCCTGCTCCAGTACGGCAGGGACCTGACGAAGCTTGCTGAAAACGGGGATTTCGACGACCTCTCCGACCGGCCCGACGAGATCGACCGTCTCTTTGAAGTCCTCCTGAGAAAGAGGAAGCGCAACGCCATGCTCACCGGCCCGGCGGGCGTCGGCAAGACCGCCCTTGTCGAGCTCCTGTCGCGGCGCATCGCCCGGCACCTCGCGCCGGCACGGCTCTTTCGGACCATAGTGTACGAGATCAGCATGGGGAGCCTCCTCGCGGGGACAACGCTCCGCGGCATGTTCGAAGAGCGGGTATCAAAAGTGATAGAGGCCCTTCAGGCCTGTCAGCCGGCGATCCTCTTTATCGACGAGGCCCATCTCGTCTGGGGCGCGGGCAGGGCGGAAGGAGCGCCCATGGATGCGGCGAACATGCTGAAGCCCATCCTTGCCGGGTCGAAGGTATCCGTCATCGGCGCCACGACAACAGGCGAATATCACCGCTACATCGCCCGCGACCCGGCCCTGGCAAGGCGCTTTCAGCAGATAAAGATCGAAGAGCCGGGAAGGGAGGCGACGCTCGCCATCCTCGCGCGCCACGCGCAAGGTCTCGAGGGCCACCACGGGATCCGGATCGGGGCCGATGTCCTCTCCGAGGCCTGGCACGCCACACAGCGCCACCTGTCGAACCGGACCCAGCCCGACAAGAGTGTGGACCTTCTCGACAGCGCCGCGGGTCTCGTCGAAAGGGAAGGCAGGCGCGAGATGAGAACCGAGGACCTCTACCGCGTCCTCTCCCGCCAGACAGGAAGGATGATGAGCGCCCTGGGAGAGGGCAGCACGAGGGACCTGACGGGCCTGGAGGAATCCCTGAACAGGCAGGTGATCGGCCAGGAAGATGCGGTGCAGAGGGTCGTCTCGACCCTCGTCTCCAGAAGGTACGGGGAGACTGCCCCCGGGCGGCCTCTGGGGACCTTTCTCTTCTGTGGCGCCACCGGTGTCGGCAAGACGGAGCTTGCCCGGACCCTGGCGCGGGAGTATTTCGGGAGTCAGAAGGACTTCCTCCACATCGACCTCGCCGAGTACCCGGGGCAGGACGGCGTGCACAAGCTCATCGGAATGCCCTACGGCTCCGCCTTCGGGACGGCCGATGGCCTTCTCACCCGGTGGCTCGAGGAGAGGTCGAGCGGCGTTATCCTCTTCGACGAGATCGAAAAGGCACACCCCGATGTCCACCGGCTCCTCCTGGGAATGCTGGACGAAGGAAGGGTGACCTCGGGTATGGGAGAGCGCTTCGACATCCGCCGCTGCGTCGTCATCCTCACCACGAACGTCCTCGCACACCGTGACATCGACCGCGTGAAACTGGGATTCTCCGCCAGCGATGCCCCGTCAGACCCCTACACACTCCTCGCGAAACACTTCCCCGAGGAGTTCCTGGGAAGGCTCGACGAGATCATCATCTTCAGGACGCCGCCGGCGCCCGTCCTGAGGAGGATCATGGCCCAGAAGCTGCGAGAGGCCCTCGCCCGCCTCAAGGAAAGAGGGATCTTCCTCATCTATGACGAGGACCGTCTCCTCGACCACCTTCTCGCAGGCACCGCAAGACCCTGGGCCGGCGCGCGCGACATGGCCCGCCTCATCGAGCGCAAGCTCATCCAACCCATCGCCCGCCGCCTCATCGACTGTGACACGCAGGATTGGGTCTGTATCGAGCTGACGGAGTCCTTCTACCGCTCTGGGACCCTGAACCCCCTGCCCCTTCTCCAACGCCCCGGCCCGCCGCCGGATTCCCCCGAGAACCCGGTTACGGTCCTGGATGCCCGACAGTAATAAAGGAGGTACCAGCATGGAAGACAAAGACGGCAAGAAGATCGAGGAACACAACTGCCACGAACACGTCCGCTACGACGGCGGTCAGAAGATCAACCGAGATGGCGTGAGGATATGGGTTGAGACATATTACTGCCGCATCTGCGGGAAGAGGTTGGATGTGAAGGAGGAGGTACTGGACTAAAGGCGGCTTGAATCGCTTGAATGGCTTGAATGGCTTGCGCTGCTTGACAGTCTGTCGATAAAGCCCTCTTGTACGTCATACCGGCGAAGGCCGGTATCCAGATTGTGCGCCCATGTCTTTCTTCTTCCACTTCTTCTTATCACGAGAGCCCCGTGTCGAGGATGAAACCGCCCGCGCATAACCGCATGAAACAACGAGAAGGGTACTGGGAAATCTGGTTTCTTGGTTTCTTGGAAACGTCCCTTGGCTACCCCATACACCCACCCCTGTTCATAGGTGACTTCCTCCTGAGACTCTTTTTGAACCCGAAGCTGTCCCGGTCACACTGAAGCCGGCGATCTTCGAGCAAAGATGCGAGAATCCGAAGGGCCCCGAAGTTTCCCCCAGGATGCCCCTGGAGTCCACTGTGATTCGGAATTCTCTTGACTAATCATCCGTACGGGCGCAGAATGGGTATTATAATTCCATAATGAGGCGCAGAATGGAAGTAATAGGTAGATTATTCAACCCACCTGCAAGCAGTTTCTTTCTCTTCGGACCCCGCGGAACGGGCAAATCGACCTTTGCCAAAGGTTTTTTTGGAGATGCCCTGGTCGTTGATCTTCTCGACCCTGAAAGGTCGAGGGCGCTTTCGGCCCGGCCCGAGATGCTCAAGGAAATGGTCGGCGGCCGTCAGGGGACCACGACCGTGCTGATAGACGAGATACAGAAGATACCGGAACTCCTTACGGTGGTGCACGGCCTGATCGAGAGCATGAAAACCGTGACCTTCGTTCTGACGGGCTCCAGCGCACGGAAGCTCAAGCGGGCGGGGGTGGATCTTCTGGCGGGAAGGGCGCTCCTGTGTGAGATGCATCCCTTCATGGCCGTCGAGCTGGGGAAACGGTTCCGTCTTGAGGAGGCGCTTCGGTACGGTACGCTCCCCCTCGTGGTCGCAGCGGGGGAACCGGAGGCGGTACTGCGCTCCTACGCCGCCCTGTATCTCAGGGAAGAGGTCCAGATGGAGGGCCTTGTCCGGAACATCGGCAATTTTTCCCGTTTCCTCGAAGCCATCAGCTTT
>MVQP01000200.1 GCA_002067235.1 Syntrophorhabdus sp. PtaB.Bin047 | reverse complement strand
CCAGTAGATCTCGCCGTTATCGGCGATCCGGGCGTTTCGCAGCATGACGTCAAGGGTTTTCCCGGCCTCCTCGAGGTTGCCGAGTTCCGAGAGGCATTTGCCGCGGATCATCAGTTTCGGCAGTGTGAGATAGACTGTCTCCACGGCATCGTCTCCCGAGTACCCCCAGGCTACGTTGTTGATGAACCATACCGACCTTGCGAGGATGCTGTCCTCGTCCCTGACGTATTCGAAGGCCCTGTTGTATTGGCCGAGCGCCATGTTGACCCTTGCCAGCGCGTTGGCGCGAAACGTGGTTGTGAAGGCGATGCCCATGAAGCCCAGGGAGAAGTTCTCCAGTTCCTCGATCTGGGTCCTGGCGCTCTTCGTGTCTCCACCCAGGGCGTGTGCCAATCCCAGGGTGCCCATGAGCGACAGGCGGTAGATCCTGGGGGACCATATCCCCGTCGTCATGTGGTCGCGCACCTTGCCGAGGGCTGTCTTTGCCTCCCTGACGGCCTCCTTGTACTGCCCGAGCTCTATGAGCGCCTCGGCCCGAAGCATGTTGGGCAGAGGTGTCCCGTCAGAGTTCGCCACGAAGAGCTTGTCCGTTTCCAGGACGTAGTCACCCGACTTAATGCGTCTCTCCAGCTTGTCGAGGCAGTCAAAGAGCTTGTTGTACCTTTTCAGCCTGGAGTACGCAACGCACAGATAACCCAGCAGCGACGCGTCGGGCTCCTTCTGCGACGCCGCAAGCTTCTGCTCCGCCGCTTTCTCCAGGTCCCTGTAACGCCCCAGCATCTGAAGGTCCGTCAGCGTCGCGGCATCCGCGAAGAGACACGAGAAGAGCGTGCACACAACCGCAACGATGATGACGGGAAAACACTGTGAAGGCACCCTCCGCATTCTCACCCTCCCCCTTCCGCCAGGTCAGACCGGGCAATGGTGACAGTGAACCCTACCAGGTGAATAGTATCCCCTTCCTCCAGATGTGTCAATCATTGTGATGCGCCCTCGGTTCGGGGCGGGGGAGCGCGGTCATCATCGCCGGGTCAGGCCCGGCAGAAAGGCGAAGAGCGTTGTTGCGGACACCCGGTACTTACCGGTTATTGAGAATGGTTCTGTAGGTGTTCCTCTGGAAGCAGGTTTTCAGGGTGCTGTCTTCCCAGCGTTCTCTCTCCGAGAGCCGCCGCAGGAAATCAGTGCTGTCCTTTACCACCCTGCCGCCCACCACGTGAACGCCGCACGCAAAAAG
The DNA here is from genome assembly GCA_002067235.1 of Syntrophorhabdus sp. PtaB.Bin047. Taxonomy (GTDB): domain Bacteria; phylum Desulfobacterota; class Syntrophorhabdia; order Syntrophorhabdales; family Syntrophorhabdaceae; genus Delta-02. The sequence continues at coordinate 3,041 of MVQP01000200.1, read as the reverse complement.
CGGGTCGGGGAAATATCCGGCGGTAGGGCCGACAACGGATATGAAGGCGGCCGGCGAGCAGTGCTGGAGAATGTCATCCAGCGAATTGTTCAGCACTGTGGTCCCGGTGCACAGTATCTTGTTGCACCCGGCGAGGCGCGTTATGTCCGTCGTGATCGGGATGTCGGGGTATTTCTCAATCAGGCGCTCCCGTTTCTCGATGATGACCAGTTTGGCGCCGGCCTTTCTTATAGTGCTGACGAGCCCGGAAAAAAGGCCGACCATGCCAATCCTGTCCTCTTTGTTGACCGAGATCAGTCCCAACGGATTGGTGGTATGATCGAGCGGGAAATTGGTCTCTTTCATAGCATACTGACAGATGGCATTGATCGAGGCCATGCCGATCATTTCCCTCACAGGATCGTCACCGCCGAATTCAAAGGCGAATTCCTGCGGATATCTCCCTGTCAGCTGACCCGGCTGCAGGGCATTGTACGCTCCTTCCTCACTGTCGGGGAGAAGAATGTAGCTGATGCCGGTGGCCCCGCCCTTCAGGACAAGCACCATGAACTGCGAATCCTTCGGTTGTCCGCCTCTATAAAAAGGGGGAAGGAAAACGGCCTCTATGGGGGGATGGAAAAACTGTTCTCCAGCTGCCCGACCATCCTCTTGAATTCATCCTTCAAACCCATTGGATCGCTCTCCCGTTTGTAGAGCATATCCTGTTTCACTTGCTTTGGGAACGTTTTTCCCATTTTCATTTACCGCGTCCTCTATCATGCTCCCGGTCAGAAACCGTCCGTATCTCTTAGCAGTCCCGCAATCTGAAAGGGTTTTTGCTCTCTGGAACCGTCGTTGCCTTCCTTTATGTTGACAGGATCAGCACGGGGATATACAGTTGATTCTGAGCGATATGTCCGTTATAGGTTGTTGCGATGCTCCTATCCATCGGCTGGCAAGAGTCGTGACACAAAAAACCTGTCGGGCCCGCTCTTTCTTATACAGGAGATACAAAGAGAGGATACGGTGGAATATGTGGTGGTGTGCGGCGTCGCGTTTTTCGTATCCGGACTCACCCTGTTCTCCGGTTTCGGGCTGGGAACCCTTCTTATGCCGGCCATCGCCCTGTTCTTCCCTCTGTCCGTTGCGGTCGCTGTGACCGCTGTCGTCCATCTCGCCAACAACCTCTTCAAGACTGCGCTCGTGGGCCGCAGAGCCGATTGGTCGGTGGTGCTCAGGTTTGCCCTTCCCGGGGCAGTTGCAGCCATGGCCGGTGCGTCGCTGCTGAACAAGCTCTCTCAACTCCCGCCGGTCTTTCGGTACCATCTCCTCGGGCGCTCCTGCGAAGCCGATCCCGTTGACATCGTCATCGGCGGGTTGATCACCGTCTTTGCAGTGTTTGACCTTCTTCCGCGTTTCCGAAGTGTCACTTTCGACCGGAAGTACCTGGTTGCAGGCGGAGCGCTGTCCGGCTTTTCGGGTGGGATATCGGGAGTGCAGGGTGCTCTGCGTTCCGCCTTTCTTATGAAGGCGGGGCTCAACAAGGACGCGTTTGTCGGCACCAATACGGTATCCGCGGTCATTGTGGATCTGGCAAGGCTTCTGGTCTATGGAATCGGTTTCTACACCGCCAGTTTCTCCCGGATGGCCGACACGGGCGGCCTGATCTTCGCCGCGGCGCTGTCCGCCTTCATCGGATCCTTTGCGGGAGCACGGCTGCTGAAGAAGGTTACCCTGCGAATGATACAGGTCGTCGTCGGCGTAATGCTGATCATGGTTGGTCTCGGGTTGGCCACCGGGTTGCTTTGATCATCATCTGCCAGGACCGCATGCCGCCTGACAACTTGTCTTTGCCCATTCTACATCCCCTTCTTTGCGTTGTTCACTGTCGAAGAACCCAAGGGGAGGAGGGGTTCTTCCGAAACTGCGAGACTATTCACCTTTCCCTGGCGCGATGTTGGGGTGTTATGAAGAATAGCCTGGTTTCGGAGGGTGTCCCTGTCTCTTCACGTTCCACATGCGGGCATTATTGTTCGGTTCCGATCAGACTTCAAGGAGTTCAGTATCATTGCGTATCATTTGGGGATGAAACGCAGGAGCATCGGGCCAACAGCATCCAGCGGCCATCGTTGCCCGGCCGCGCCTGGTAGGAAAGAGAATGTGAGAACCGAAAGGGCCTGTCGAGACAGATCCTGATTGCATGTTTCGTTAGCGTCTGATACCATCCATAAGGTCATCCGGTTTGTTACCAGGATGGACCGCCCCACAATGTACAGAGCCTTTCTCTCAATCCCGAAGACCGTCCCGTGCCGTGATGGCGATTTTGTCGAATGGCATAATGGTATTTCGCATTACGGGTTCTGGGCCGTTGTGGTCAAGGATCCCGCCTGGATCGCGCTGTGTGACGGGGCGCGCGAACACGTGAAAGCGTTCGTGCATCCGGGCTATCAGCGTGCGCCGCATATTACGGTCATCGCGTGCGGGTTGTTCGACGGGAACCATTTCTCCGCCGAGCAGCTCAACCGGCAAAAGGCGGCCCTGAGCGAAATGAGGATATCCCCATTTCACCTGGTGGCCGGTCCGTTGAACAGTTTCACCACGGGGCCGTACCTGGCCGTCGAAGATCCGGCGGGGACGATCAGCCGGATTCGAGACCGTCTCGCGATGATCTCCGCGGAAGATACCCCTGTCCGATACGAGCCTCATATCACCCTGGGCCTGTATAGGGACGCATTCGATACGGCTGAGGTCGCGGATTGTCTGGCGGGTTTCACATGGGAACCGGTCGGGCCGATGCTGGCCGCAGATCTGTCTTTCTGCCTTTATGAGACGAAGAAAGTCCAGGGGCGGTTCGACATTATCGAAGGGGTGAAACTGAACGCTCACGTAACGAGATCAAGAGAAACCCGGTATCCTGCGCATAACCGGTATCACTTGAAGGTATAATATGCTGGTCAGTAACCGTCGGTATCTGTTTGTGGCCCTGAAACCTTGTATGTTACTCCCAATGGAATATCACAGGCAGTCCATGATAAGAAGAATGAAAGTAAGGTTACCGGCGT
>MVQP01000199.1 GCA_002067235.1 Syntrophorhabdus sp. PtaB.Bin047 | reverse complement strand
CAATTCGTCCTTGTAGCACAGATCAGGGGGCGTCCTCGATCCATAGATAATGGTTATATCCTTGTAATCCGCCCTATTATCAAGCATGTAAAGGATAAGGGTCCGAAGCGGAGCAAGCCCGATGCCGCCGCCGATGAAGAGGATGTTCTTACCTTTCATGTCATTGTAAGGGAACCAGTTGCCCAGCGGGGCTCTCACGCCGATCACGTCACCTTCATAGATCCCGTGAAGCGCCGTAGTAACCTCACCGGCCTTCATGACGCTGAACTGGAGGTATTCCATACGCGTCGGCGGGGAATTGATGACGAAGGTCGATTCGCCCACACCAAAAACCGAGAGCTGCCCGACCTGGCCCGGCTCGAAGGTGAAATTCTTCATCTTCTCGGCGTCGTTGAGAACGACCCGGAAGGATTTGATGTTCGGCGTCTCTTCAATTACCTTCGTAACTGTCGCTAATTCAGGAAGGTATGGATTCTCATTCCCTGTCATCACGCACTCCTAATTCTTTGCGTCTTTTTTTTCCGCGGCCCAAGCCTTCGGATCCGCCTTCGGGTCTCTCAGGTACCCTACGATCTCGCTGATATCCACGGACACCGGACAGTACCTGATGCACCGTCCACAGCCCGTGCAGGCTATGGCGCCGTCGTACTTCTCCGGGTAGTAGTAGAATTTATGCCCGACGCGGTTCCTGAACCTCTTGTTCTTCACCGGCCTCGGGTTGTGGCCGCTGGTCTCAAGAGTGAAATGCTGGAACATGCAGGAATCCCAAGACCTTACACGCTCGCCCGTGGTGATCGCCTGCTCGTCGGTTATGTTGAAGCAATAACAGGTGGGGCACAGGAACGTGCAGGCACCGCAACTGAGACACTTCTCGATCACGTTGCCCCAGAAATCCCCGCTGTCGAAGAGCTCGGATGATATCTTGTCCGCGCCTGCCGGGAAGGGATTTCTCACGGCGGCAGTCGCCTTCTCGTTGGCAGCCTTCGCCTTCGCCTCGTAAGAAGCCCCGTCCTGAATCATGGGCAGCGACATGACGGCCTTGCCCTTGTCCGTTACCGCCTCCATGTAATATCCGCCATCAACCTCGGTCATGACCACGTCGGACCCTTCCGTCACGGCCGGTCCACCGCCCACGCCCACGCAGAAGCAGCCTGCCACCGGAGCGTTGCAGCATTTGGTCACGATGGTGGTGTTCTCACGGCGCTTCTTATAGTAAGGGTCGGCGGTATCGGTGTTGACGAACACCCTGTCGATGACCGTGAAGCCCCTGGCATCGCAGGGACGGCCGCCGAAGACCACCGCCTTCGGGAAGTCGGTGTTCACCTTGAGCTCGACGTCCATCTTCTGAGGATTGTCGGCTTCCTTCTTGAACTCGAAGGAAAGCAGCGTTTCGCACTGGGGATAGATCGCCCCTTTCGGCGGCGTGTTCGCCGGCCGGTCGAGGGAGATCTCCTTGTCGGGGGAGTACTGACGGAAGATGATCGTGTCCCCTTCGAGGCACGGAGCGAAGACGGCTGCGTCTTTACCGAGGGCCTCGACGAATTCCTTTATCTTCTCTTTCGGAAGGTATCCTTTGTCGGCCATTAGAGTTTATGCTCCTTGATCTTAGCTTCGTCAACATTAAAGGTGTACATCGGCGGCTTGTCCTCGGGGTTGACTCCCGGGGTATAGTCGAAGAGTTCCTTCATCTCTTTGTTGATCTTCTTCTTCAGCTTCGCCACGGGGATCTCCATGGGGCAGACCCGCTCGCATTCCCCGCACTCCACGCAGCGCCCGGCAAGATGGAGGGCATGGATCATGTGGAACATGAGCTTCTCGTCGAGGCTGAGCTTCTGGGTGATCCAGTGCGGGTCACGCGTCTCCGCGATGCAGCTGTCCTGGCACACGCACATCGGGCACGCGTTCCGGCACGCGTAGCAACGGATGCACTTGTCGAACTGACTCAGGAAATACGCCCTGCGCTCTTCCAGTGTCTTGCCTTCCAGTTCGGCCACGTCGGCGTAAACGCTCTCCGCCGGCTTGTCGGACTGAATGGCATCCGCCGTGAGCTGATCGTACACGATGGGGGTCGGGAACTGGCACGATGTGCACTTGCTCGGGCAGACATCGGCTATGGCGAAGGTCTTCTCGCCAGACGGCGTCTTCACCTTTACCGAACCGTCCGTGAAGGTCACGTCTTCCACGGGCTCGTTCCCTATCGCCTTCTGGACCTTCTTCTTGCTGATGACGCCCTTGCAGGGGATGCCGATGATGACGACGTTGTTCCTGTCGATGAGGCCTTCCTGCATGTACTGGACGATGGTCCTCGAGTCGCAGCCCTTCACCGCGACCGCCACCTTCTTTTTCTGCGATGGGAGGTAGCTCGCCAGGTTCTGAGCGCACAGGGCGTTCCACACGACCTTGTCGGCTTGCTCAGGGGACGTTATGAAGATCGGCGTCACATTGAGCTTGTCAAAACCCTCCTGCCAGCATATGACGGTCTCCACATCGGGGAGGACCTGCTTGATGATCTCTTTAAGCTTCTGAGTACTCAATCTGCCTTCTCCTTACTTTTGGTGCATGGGGCCGAGCGCGTGGACCTGCTTCGTGAAGTCCGTTACTACCTGTTGCCATTTCGCGCCTTCAGAGGCCGAAACCCATGTATAGTGGAATCTCTTGTCGTCGATGCCCAGGAAGGGCAGGAGCCTTTTGAGCATTTCCAACCTGCGCCGCGCGTAGAAGTTGCCGTCGGAGTAATGGCAATCCCTGGGGTGGCACCCGGAGACGAGAACACCATCGGCGCCCGTGATGAGAGCACGCACGACAAACATGGGGTCGACACGGCCCGAGCAGGGAACCCTGATGATCCGAAGGTCCGTGGGCTGCTTGAACCGCCCCACACCCGCGGTATCGGCACCGCCGTAGGAACACCAGTTACAGAGAAATCCAACAATCCGCAGTTCTTTCGGTGCTACTTCTGACATATTGCATTAACCTCCGCTAAGAGCTGGTTGTCCGTGAAATGCTGCAGCTGGATAGCACCGCAGGGACAGGTGGATGTGCAAACGCCGCATCCGGCACAGACCGTCTCGATCACCTTGGCTACCTTCTTGCCATTCCTTAAAGTATCTTCAACGATGGCCTGGAAGGGACATGTCTTGAGGCACTTGAGACAGCCCACACATGTATTCTGATTGACCTGAGCAATAGCCGGGTCGGATTCAAGCATGTCTTTCGAGAAGAGCGAGAGCACCTTGGCCGCTGCTGCCGATCCCTGACCGACGGATGCCGGGATGTCCTTGGGCCCCTGGCAGGCACCAGCAAGAAACACGCCCGAGGTGTTCGTCTCGACGGGCCGCAGTTTCGGGTGCGACTCAACATAGAATCCGAAGGTATCGTAGGAGATATGCAGCTTCTCGGCCATCTGTGCGGCACCCGGCGCGGCGACAACCGCGGTCCCGAGGACGACGAGGTCGGCTTCGATCTCAACCTGGGTCCCGAGGAGCGTATCGGCACCCCTCACGACCATCTTCTTGCCCTTAGGGTAGATCCGCGATACCCTGCCGCGGATATACTTGGCCCCGTATTCTTCCTGGGCGCGGCGCGTGAATTCATCATAACCCTTGCCCGGCGACCTGACGTCCATGTAGAAGACGTAGGACTGGGAATCGGGGATGTGGTCTTTCGTTAGAATGGCCTGCTTGGCTATGTACATGCAACAGAAATTCGAACAGTAGGGAACGCCCAGGGATTTGTCCCGGGAGCCGGCACAGGCAATAAAAACGATCGTCTTCGGCTCTTCGTGGTCCGACGGCCTGATGATGTGGCCCGATGTCGGACCTGAGGCATTGAGGAACCGCTCGTACTGGATACCTGTGATGACGTCGGGATACCGTCCTCCGCCATATTCGGTCAGCCTCTCGATATCCATGAGGCCATATCCTGTCGCCGTAATGATGGCACCGACCTCTTCCGTAATGAACTCATCCTGCATTTCGTAGTTGATCGCACCCGTGGGACAGACCTTCGCGCAAACCCCGCATTTGCCTTTCGTGAACTGCCGGCAATAGTTGGGGTCTATCGTTGCTTTCTTCGGGATCGCCTGCGGGAAGGGGATGTTGATGGCCCGCGTCGGCGCCGCACCGAAGTTGAAATGGTCATAGGCGTTCTTGGTGGGACACTTCTCCATGCAGAGTCCGCAACCCGTACACTTCGTCCAGTCCACGTAAGGCGGTTTCTTCTTTATCTTTACCTGGTAGTTTCCGACATAGCCTTTTATCTCGGCTATCTCGCTGTATGCGTGAAGTTTGATGAGGTCGTGCTGCGCCACGTCGACCATTTTAGGACCAAGGATACAGATGGAGCAGTCGACGGTGGGGAAGGTCTTGTCGAGGCGCGCCATCATGCCGCCGATGGAGGGACTCTT
>MVQP01000198.1 GCA_002067235.1 Syntrophorhabdus sp. PtaB.Bin047 | reverse complement strand
ACGCCGGTAACCTTACTTTCATTCTTCTTATCATGGACTGCCTGTGATATTCCATTGGGAGTAACATACAAGGTTTCAAGTTCCAGGTTTCAAGAAAAAGACCGTTTCAAGTCTCGGGTCTCAGGTTTCAGGGGGAACACTCAAACGCTGTCTTTGTCTTTTACCTGAAACCTGGAACTTGAAACCTTGGAACAGTCTTCAGCTACACCCCCAGGTATGCCTCGACGATGCGCGGGTCGTGCTTGATCTCGTCGGAACGGCCCTCCAGGGTGATCCTGCCGTTCTCGAGGACACAGGAACGGTGGGAATGCTCGAGGGCCATGTGGGCGTTCTGTTCGACGAGCATGATGGAGATGTTCTCTTCGCTGTTGATCCTCTCTATGAGGGAGAAGATCTCCCGTGTGATTATGGGGGAGAGTCCCATCGACGGCTCGTCGAGAAGGAGCAGCTTCGGGTGGGACATGAGCGCCCTGCCCATTGCCAGCATCTGCTGTTCCCCTCCCGACAGGGTCCCGGCGTGCTGTTTCATCCTCTCCTTCAGCCGGGGGAAGGTGGCCACGATGAGGTCGAACAGACGCCCCCGCACCTGACTGTCGGAAACACAGAAGCCTCCGAGCTCCAGGTTCTCCCTCACCGTGAGATCGGGGAAGATCCTTCTGCCTTCGGGTACCATCGTTACCCCCATCCTCACGATCATGTCCGTCCTTACGCGCGTTATCTCCGTGCCTTCGAGGCCGATCGCGCCCGACGCGGGCCGGACAAGGCCGGTGATGCTCTTGAGGAGCGTCGATTTTCCGGCGCCGTTGGCCCCGATGATGGATAGGATCTCGCCCCGGCGCACCTCGATGTTCACGCCATCGAGGGCTCCGATGATGCCGTAGGAGACGCTGAGACCCCGGATCGAGAGAAGTGCGGGCCCGTTTTCGCGTGAGGTTCCTGTCATACCGGCTCCTCCCCCAGGTAGGCCTCTATGACGCGCCGGTCCTTCCTGACCTCCGAGGGGGTCCCTTCCATGATTTTCTCTCCGAAGTCCATGACGAGGATCCTGTCGGATATGTTCATGACAAGGCCCATCTGGTGCTCGATCATGACGATGGTGAGATCGAACCTCGCCTTCACCTCCCGCAACGTGGCGACGAGGTCCTGTATCTCCCGGGGGTTCATGCCCGCGCCGGGTTCGTCTATGAGCAGGAGCCTCGGCCGTATGGCCAGGGCCCTCGCTATCTCCAGTCTGCGCTGCTCGCCGTAGGGCAGGCTGCCGGCGGGGGCCTGCTCCTTTCCCCCGAGGCCGAGGAAGTCAAGAAGCATCATCGCATTGTCGCGCGCCTCTCTTTCGATACGGAGGTGCCTTCGGGTCCTGAAAATGCCGGCGAAGGGACTGTAGCTGTGCCCGGTCAGGTGGGCGGATGTGATGTTTTCGAGGACGGTGAGGTCCTTGAAAAGCCTGAGATTCTGAAAGGTCCGGGCGATCCCCAGGCGTGCCAGCCTGTAGGGGGGAAGGTGTGTGATGGATTTTCCCATGAAGCGCATGCGGCCGCCATCGGGTGTATAGAACCGCGTGATGAGGTTGAAGACCGTCGTCTTTCCCGCCCCGTTGGGACCGATGATACCCAGTGTTTCCCCTTTGTCGACATGAAAAGAGAACCCGTCCACAGCCCGGACCCCGCCGAAGCTCTTCTCGAGCCTTTCCACCTCAAGCATTGCCGTCATCCCTTCTTCTCCCCATGACCCATGACCTGTCACCCATCGCCCTTCTTCTTGCTCATCAGGCCGTATGGCCTCCACATCATCAGCACGATGAGGAGAAGGGGAATGAACACCCACCTGAGATCGAGGATGTTCGAGGGGAGTGCTATCCTCAGGCCCTCAATGAAACCCACCCAGAGGAGTCCCGCGTAGATCGTACCCGCTATGTTCCCCATGCCCCCGAGGATGACGATGATCAGGAAATCAATGGACTTCAGGAAATCGAAATTGGAGGGGTGGAGAAAGGTGTAGAGATGGGCATAGAGGGCCCCGGCGACGCCGGCGAGGAAACAGCCGTAGGAGAACGCCATGAGCTTCATGCGCGTGGTGTCGATTCCGATGGAGGCGCTCGCCGTCTCGTCGTCCTTTATACACCGCCAGAAAAGCCCGTACCGCGAGGAGATGATGTTCCTCGTGACAATGAGAAGGAACACGGTGACGACAAAGGTGATCTCCAGGTTTGTGAGCTTTGCGATGCCTGTGAAACCCCGTGAGCCCCCCAGAGTCTCCGAGATCCTGTCGGAGTTGTCGAAGAAGACCCGCACCAGTATCCCGAACCCCAGGGTGGCGATCCCGAGGAAATCATCGCGAAGCCTCAGGATCGGTATCCCGATGATGCAGGCAATAAGTCCGGCCATGATACCCCCGGCAAGGAGGGTGGCGGGAAGGGCGAAGACGCTGTTAAGCCCCAGGGTCTTGACGAGATAGGCGGAGGTATAGGCCCCGATCCCGTAGAATGCCGCGTGACCCAGGGAGAACTGACCGGTGTAGCCGTAGATGACGTTCAGGCCCGTCGCCGCAAGCACCACGATGAAGACATAGATCGTGATCTGCTGGATGTACTCGGAAACGATGCCGGAGCTGAAGAGAAGCTTGAGGACGATATAGATGCCCGCGGCAAGAAGGATCAGCTTCCGGGAATCGAGGAAGAATCTCATACCTTGTCGATCCTTTTCCCGAAGAGACCGCTCGGTTTGACGAGGAGGACGATAAGGAGGATCACGAAGATGACCCCGTCCCGGTACGTCGAGGAGAGAAAGGCCGAGACGACAACCTCGGAGACGCCGACGATGAGGCCTCCGATGACGGCCCCATGGATGATGCCGATGCCCCCCAGTACGGCAGCGATGAAGGACTTTATCCCCGGCATGATCCCCATGAAGACGTTGATCTGGGGATAGGCTATCCCGTAAAGGATGCCTCCGACACCGGCTAGCGCGGCTCCCACCATGAAGGTCAGGGAAACGGTGTGATCGATGTTGATCCCCATGAGCGCCGCCGCCTCTTGATCGTGGGATACGGCCCTCATGGCCGTGCCCTGTTTTGTTCTGTAAACGAGAAGGTACAGGAGCGCCAGGGTGAAGAAGGTGATGGCGAAAATGATTACCTGCACGTTGGTGAAGGAGAAATCGATCCCCCCCAGGGAAATATTCCAGGCCGACACTTCGAAGGGTCGGGGGAAGCCGATGTAGTCCGGCGTGAAGATGGCCTTGAGGCTGCAGAAGTACTCGAGAAAGAGTGAGACGCCGACGGCGGTGATCAGAAGGGATATCTTCGGTGCGTTCCGGAGGGGTTTGTAGGCTATCTTCTCCATGAGGTATCCGGCCAGCGCACACATGGCCATGGTGGCGAAGAAGACGAGATAGATGGGCGTGCCGAAACGGGAGATGAGGAAGTAGGCGAAGAAGGCGCCGAGCATGAAGATGTCTCCGTGGGCAAAATTGATGAGCCGCAATATACCGTAGACCATGGTGTAGCCGAGGGCGATGAGGGCGTACACGGCGCCCAGCTGGAGGCCGTTGATGACCTGGGAGATTATGTAGCTCGCCTGTTCCATTGTGCGACACTGTGCCCCCGTGGCTTCAAGGCGCCGGGGAGCAGATGAAAAGGGCCCGGGACGGGCCCCGGGCGTCCCTTATCTCTACGGATTCACCGTCGTCACGTAGGTGAAGCCGGTTTTGTCCACCTTGAGGATGACCGCCGATTTGATGGCGTCCCCCTTCGCGTCGAAGCTGATGAGGCCCGTGACGCCCTTGTAGTTCTTCGTTGCGGCGAGGGTTTTCAGGATCTCATCTGAAATCGGTTTCTTAGCCGCGTCGAGGGCCTTCAGGAGGATTCCTGCCGCGTCGTAAGCCAGGGCCGCGAAGGCGTCAGGGATGATGCCGTGGCGGGCCTTGTACCTTTTGATGAAGGCGTCCGCGACGGCGTCCCTGCGATCGGGCGAATAATGGTTCACGAAATACCCGCCCGTGATGGCGCTCCCGCCTATCTTGAGGAGGTCGGGCGAATCCCAGCCGTCACCGCCGAGAAGGGTCGATCTTATGCCTTTTTCGCGTATCTGCCTGGCGATAAGGGCCACCTTGTTGTAGTAGTCGGGCAGGAAGATGAGGTCCGGTTTCTTGAGGGCGACCTTGGTGATGATGGCCGAGAAGTCAACGTCATCCTTCTGGTAGGACTCGAAGGCGACGATCGTTCCCTTTCCCTTCGTGAAGGTGGTCCTGAAATACTCACCCAGTCCCTTGGAATAATCATTGCTGACGTCGTAGAGGACGGCGGCCGTCTTCGCCTTGAGGTCCTTGAGGGCGAAATTCGCGGCTACGACACCCTGGAAGGGGTCGATGAAACAGGCCCTGAAGACGTAGGGTTTTCTCTTGCCGTCGGAAAAGGTCACCTTGGGGTTCGT
>MVQP01000197.1 GCA_002067235.1 Syntrophorhabdus sp. PtaB.Bin047 | reverse complement strand
GAGGTGGTTCGGAGCAAAACCCCTCCCCACCGTGATAACCGGAGCCGTCGTTCTCATCCTTGCCCTTCTCTTCCCCAAGTGGCCTCTTCTTCCCTTCTCGGCAGGTATCGCCGGGGTCGTGTGGGTAACGAAGACCTCGTCGGACGAGACCAAAAGCTGGATTGACTCAACATGGACGTATGCTCTCATGATAGCACCCCTGCTATTGGGCGGAGTTGTGGTTGCAGGATTTCTCCTCGGCATGCCGGGGACGGACAACGGGATCATTCCGTCACGATGGATTGCCGCATTGGTAGGGGGCAATGGTTTTCTCGCCAACCTCTTCGCGTCGATCGTGGGTGCCTTCATGTACTTCGCAACGCTGACGGAGGTACCAATCGTTCAGGGGCTTTTGGGTTCCGGCATGGGTCAGGGCCCCGCCCTCTCCTTGCTTCTCGCAGGGCCCGCCCTTTCTCTCCCGAGCATGATCGTCATCAGGACCATCCTTGGCACGAAGAAGACCGTCGTCTTCATAGTGTACGTCGTATTGCTCTCCACCTTCGCGGGCATGCTGTACGGGTGGATCATCGAATGAAAAGGAGGTGAAGGAAATGAAGAAAATTCAGATTCTCGGCACAGGCTGTGCCAAGTGCATGAAACTCACGGAGAACGCCGAGAAAGCAGCCAGGGATGCCGGTGTGGAGTTCGAGATCGAAAAGGTCCAGAACATTAACGATATCATGAACTACGGCGTTATGATAACGCCGGCTCTGGCCGTTGATGGCGTGGTGAAGAGCGTCGGAAAGGTCCTCTCCGTGGAAGAGATCAAGAAATTCCTGTAGAAAGAGGAGGTAACGGTATGTCGGAACAAAAGGAAGGATGTTGCACCACAGGTGCCGCTGCAGGCGACACCTGCTGCGGGTCGGGAGCTCCCACCCTCATCGTCGCCTGCTCGGGTGGATCGAACGCGGGCCAGGTGTCGAACGGCATCATGATCGAACTTGACAGAAAGGGGCTGGGCAATGCCTACTGCCTTGCCGGCATCGGAGCCGCCCTTTCGGGTTTCATCGAAAGCGCGAAGGCGGCCCGAACGGTCGTCGTCGACGGGTGCCCAACCGGGTGTGCGAAAAAGGTCTTCGAGAAGTATGGCATCGAGCCGTCGCTGTATTTTGTCGTCACCGACCTCGGCGTAACGAAGGCCCACAACTTCGATAAACTGCCGGAAGAGACAGACGTTGCCCTGAAAGCCGTACTGGAAAAACTATGAGTTTATGGTGTAGTCTATTCCACCACATTGTGAGGCCGAATGAAACGACTTCTTCTATTGATCATCGTAGTAATGACAGGTTTGTCTCTGTATGCTTGTGCTTCCTGTCCCGTGCCGCCCTCTGTGCCGAGAACATACTCGTCAAACATGGCACACGTTGACGGCTCACAAAAGTAGGGCGCGAGGCTGTCATGGGAGACGCCACAGAGATGAACGTGCTGCGGGAAAAAGACTTTGCGCGGCAGGGCTCGGTCTGGTCACGGCATCGAAGGACTTTCATGAGCATCGTTCTCGCCTGTATCGCCGTCGCACTGGAGATATACTACAGCATCTGCGCCGGCGCATGTTCGTACCTCAAAGGAACCATTTTCGGCATCGGTCTGGAGTATGTCGGCATCGGATACATGGCGTGTATCATCCTGCTGAGTATCCTGAAGAAGGACACACTTCTGCTCGTGCTTCTTTCCGCCGGAGTGGGGATCGAGTTCTATCTCATAGGGTTCCAGGTGTGGCACAATACATATTGCCCGTACTGCCTCGCCTTTGCGGCGATCGTTTTCATCCTCTTTGTGATGAATTTCAAGCGGGACAGGACGATGCTCTGTGTTGTTTCAACGGTGGCTGCCCTCATCTTCTTTTCCATCTTCTTCAAGGGTTCTCTTGCCCCCACGTACTCCTATACGCTTCAGATCAACCCCATAGAGAGGTCTCTTTGCAAATCGCTGGAAACCTTTACAGCATAGCAGGTGCGAGACGCAGCCACAACACTCTGTGGTGCGCGATAGCATTCGTCGTGGCCGGTGCGCTGCTGATCTCGGTACCGCTCGTTCTGGCGAAGAAATTTACAGGTCAGTATCCGGCTCCAAAGGCGAGGGAACTTGGCCGCTGCAATCCCTGCCCGTTCAATTCCATCAACAGACCCGCATACGGTATCGCGATAGCTGAAACCCCTTCTCTCTTGACCTCGCCGGAATCGGCCACGTTTCCGCCTCTCAGAATCGTCCTGTGGGCCAGCATTCCTGAAGGTCCCCCAGTCTTACCGTCTCCTCTGCGATGTTAGACGTTTTGTTGTCTCGCGATAATAGCCCCTGATATGAAGGAAAGACATTACGAGGAGGGCAGTACAATGGGACGTTCAACAATTGCCAACATAAATGAGAAACTCATCGCTTCGGGTGTCGCGTTCTGCGCCTTCATTGCCATCTTTATCTTCGCACCGTGCACGGGCCATTCGACAGAAGGCCCTATCCCGTCCTTTGGCGAAGGGAAAGTGAAGGTGAGGCTCTACACGGATTACTTCTGCCCCCCCTGCAGGGAGATGGAACCGGGCCTTGAACCGGTCATTGGCGAGTTGATCAGGAGCAAGATCGTGAACCTGATCTTTGCCGATACACCGTTCTACAAGCACTCCGCTCTCTACGCACGGTATTTCCTGTATGCCGTCAATGAGAAGAAGGAACTGGAATACGCCCTTTTTGTCCGACGGGCCCTCATCGAGGCCGCAAAGAACAGGGTGGACAGCGCCGAGAGAATAGAGGCTGCACTTAAGGAAAAAGGCATCAAGCTGAAACCTTTCGATCCCAAACCGGTTTTCACGGCTCTCACGAACCACCTCAAGGAAGACCAGATAGATGCGACACCTTCATGTATCATTGAAAAGGATGGAAAGAAGAACAAGTACGTCGGGGCCGGTGATATCATAAGCGCCCTCAACCAGTTGAAGGGCACCGCGAAATAGCGGTCTCTTTTCAATCCCGGCGTCCTGGCGACCTAACAGAATGGAACCGCACCTCTTACGCATAAGACAGATCCTGGGAGAAGGGCTTATTCCCGCGCTGGCGGTTCTGGCCATTATCTTCCTGTGTTCCCCGTACTCCCGGGGGCAGGGCCTTTCATTCGCCGGGCACAACCCCGCGGTGACCCTTCTCACACCGGGACAGGCCTATGAATTGCTGAGCAGCAGGGCGCGCGACCTTGTCATACTCGATATACGCACCCCCGGAGAATTTGCCGCAGGACATATCAAGGGCGCCATCAACATGGACTACCGTTCAGGAGCGTTCGCCCGAGAGATAGGCAGGCTCGACAGGTCGAGAACGTATCTTGTTTACTGCAGGACGGGCAGGCGCACCGCCGGGGCCATAGACATCATGACAGCACTCGGTTTCAGGAGGATCATACAGGTTGCAGGCGACATTGAAGGCTGGAAGGCGGCCGGATTACCCCTGGTCACTCCGCCGAGAAGAGAGTAAGTGCGGTCCGGACGCACCAGGCGGTGCCCGTTTCAAAATGCTCCGACAATTATGTCGAGCTACTCACGACGTCCGGGTAAGATTTGTCGAATGCGCATCCCGCCTTTGGACTGTAAGGTCCTGCGAAAGTGGAGCATTGATACCGAACAGACCCTTCCCGGGCCACAATGTTCGGGAGGTTTGTCCATCGGAGAGGCATGCCTGTCCCTTTCGGCAGCAATTCACGGCAATGTGGTCCAGGACAGGAAGATCTCTCACCCTTAACGGTATGAATATTGCTTGTAATCAACCCGTGGAAGATGTCAGATGAACAGGAAACGGAGAACACTGATACTTGTCGTCACAATGGTGCTGGTGGTGGTGCTGATCGGGCTTCCCTCCATGAGGTTCGTTCAGAAGCTTTCGGCAGGCTGCCTGTTGAATCAGAGCAAGACAATTCCGAAGTGCGGTCCCTGCATATATCACACCGTGGTCTCGCTGACCGAAACAGGCGATCACGCCGTCGCGGTATCCATGTCGACTTTGGGCGACCTTCAGGCATCAGCCGCCGTCCTCAGGCAGTCAGCCAATCAGGAGGCTGTTGCGGTTTCAACGTCCGTCCTGCGATCTCCAGTCCTTCGCTGTTAGTCTTTTTGCAGCGCAATCCAGTTATTCTTAAAAGAAACGGATTCCCGCGCGTTCTTAACGGGGAATCGGGCAAGAGTATATTGAAGGCCCCAGGTGTCACACCATGTCTTTTACTGTGGCAATTAAGGCAAGGGTATAATTGATTATGAAGGGCTCGGTGAGTTGTCAAAATAAAAGGAGGAAACAGCCATGAAGAAAACCGTAATCGTTCTTGTAGTTCTCTCCATCGTCACCCTCGGTCTTTCTGCAGAATCTTTCGCACAGAGGGGTGCCATGAAATGGAAGGGAAGCGGCGGCTGGGGTCCGGGGACACCCTACAGCAGGATGTACGACCCCGCAAAGGTGGAGACGATCTCCGGCACCGTTGAAAGCGTGGGTACGGCAGTTCCCATGAA
>MVQP01000196.1 GCA_002067235.1 Syntrophorhabdus sp. PtaB.Bin047 | reverse complement strand
TGATGAAGAACAAAGCAACATGGGCGGAGGCCCGTTCATGAAAAAGAAATCAATTGACATTCAACACAGTTGCTGGAACCTGAAACCATCTTTACTGTCTTTGTTTTTAGCCTGGAACCTGGAACTTGAGACCTGAAACCGTCCCTACTGTGAGAGCCTGTCAGATATCCTGCGGGCGGTGTTGACGAGGTGTTGTGCCATGTCGGGAAGTTTGTCCGTGGGCATGGAGCCGGTGAAGCCGAGGATGCAGATGGCCCCGACGGGATAATCGTTGGCGTAGACGAGGGTGGCTATCGCCCTGACGCCCATGAGATACTCCTCGAGGTCCAGGCTGTAGTGGCGTTTCCGTGTTACCCGTATCTCATCGATGAAGCGGTCAAGGTCGGTGATGCTGTTGGGAGTGTACCTGGGCAGGCCTTTCTCCTTGAGAAAGCCGCGGATATCGGCGTCCTCCATGGGGGCGAGAAAGGCCTTGCAGAACACCGATGCCGTGATCGGCAGCCGCGTTCCGACGGGGGAGGATATCTTGAGCTTCTTCCGCGTCTCTATGGTGTCGATGACCTTGACGACGCTATCCTCGCGGACACAGAGAAAGACCGTTTCGTCGACGTCCTCGACGAGTTTCTCGAGGAAGGGGCGGGCGATCGAGCTGAGCTCACCGCCCTGAAGGACCCTCTTCGCGATCTTGAAGAGCTCCTCACCTATCGTGTAGCGCTTCGTGGACTTGCTCTTCACGATGAGGTTCTCCTCCTGCAGGGCCTTGAGTATCCCGAATACGGTGCTTTTGCTGAGGGCGAGGGTCCGTGCGACCTCCGTGACGCCCAGCGGTCTCTTGCTGTCCACGATGAGCGAAAGGACTTCAAAGGTCTTCTTTATGACGGGCGCGCTGTACATAATTCAGGATAGTGAACACTATATAATATCGAGAGACTCTTGTCAATGTTAATTTATTGATAATACTGCTTTAAAAAGGGTGGCAACCACGGGGCGGGTATGCATTTATGATAGTGAACGCGAGGCTCTCAGGAAGCCGAAGGAAGAACCGCTGCTCCGGAAATTAGGGTATGTTCAAAGGTGGGAGAATTTGGTACAATGGTGAGTCTAAAGACCATGCCGCCAGAATACAGAATAAGGTTTCTGCCGATAGACCGAAGTGTACCGGCGGAAGCAGGAGAGAACTTACTTGAAATCGCCATGAAGGCGGGGGTGCATATCAATGCCTCCTGCGGGGGGAGGGGAGTCTGCGGAAAATGCAGGGTGCGTGTTTCCGGAGGTACCCTGGCCTCCTCCCTCCACCCTTCTGTCGGTGATAACGAGTATGCCGCGGGTGTCCGTCTTGCCTGCGCCTCCAGTATCAATGGCGATGCCGAGATCGAGGTACCGCTGGAATCGCAGGTGGATAGAAGCGTCCTGAGAAGGTCGACGGTCATGAGCGACGTGGACGCTGGGGCCATCGATGAGGCACTCCTCGGCGAATACGGCAGAGAGCCGTTGGTGGAAAGGCACGATCTTGAGGTCCCTCGTCCCGATATACAGGACAATGTATCGGATGCGGCGAGGATAGCACGGGCGCTGGCGTCGAGGTCGGGATGCGGTGAGTCTGTCGTTCTGCCCGTGAGGGTGATGCGCGGCCTCGCGACCAGGCTCAGGGACGCGGACTGGAATATCACCGTCAATGTGGCGATGAGCGGACAGAAAGAGATCACAGCCATCACCGGGGGCAGGCCCGACAAGGCACATTACGCGATTGCTGTCGACATCGGGACGACAACCGTTGCTGCCCAACTCCTCGCCTGCGACGGTGGTGAAGGGAAGCGGATCGTCCTGGCATCCTCTTCGGACTACAACAGGCAGATCAGTTTTGGCGAGGACGTCATCAGCAGGATCATGTACGCAGGAAAGCGCGGCGGGCTTAGGAAGCTTCAGGAGGTCGTCGTGTCCACGGTGAACCTCCTCATCGGCGAGCTCCTTGGAGAGGCGGGTGTCCACAGGGCAGACATAAGTCACGTCGTCGTGGCCGGGAACACGACAATGATGCACCTCTTCTACGGGATGGAGCCAAAGTACATCATGCTTGCCCCCTATACCCCGCTCGCGACGGCCTTCCCTCCCATCGGCTGCGGCGAGGTCGGCCTCGAGACCGCGTCCCATACGCATCTTTTTTCCGTTCCCGGTGTGTCGTCCTACGTTGGGGGGGACATCGTATCCGGCGTGGCGCTCTCGGGGATGACGGAAAGGGACGGTGTTTCCCTGTTCATGGATATCGGTACGAACGGGGAGATCGTTCTCGGGAACAGGCAGTGGCTCCTGTGCGCCTCCTGTTCGGCCGGCCCGGCTTTCGAGGGTGGAGGCATTCAGTTCGGCACGCGGGCGGCCCCGGGTGCCATCGAAAAGGTGCGCATCAACCCCGCTACCCTGGAGCCCATGATCCTCACCGTAGGCAGGAAGAAGCCGCTCGGCATCTGCGGTTCCGGACTCATCGACATCGTAGCGGAGCTTCTTCTCGCAGGTGTTATCGACCGCAACGGGAAGTTCTCGGCTGAAAGAAAGACGAAGAGGGTAAGGGACGGCTCGAACGGCCGGGAGTACGTCCTGTGTTTCGCCTCGGAAACGAATATCGAGCGGGACATTGTCATCACCGAGATAGACCTTGACAATATCCTGCGGACAAAGGCCGCGGTTTACGCGGGTTGCTCGGTGCTCCTCGAGAATGGAGGCCTTGCATTTGGCGATCTCGATATGGTTATTATTGCCGGGGGCTTCGGTCACTCCATAGACGTCGAAAAAGCGATCGTTATGGGACTCTTGCCCGAACTGCCGGCAGAACGTTTCCGGTTCATGGGGAACGCGTCCCTGGGAGGCGCCAGGATATCGGCAGTCTCCCGCGGGTTTTTCGAGAAGGCAGGCCGGGTGGCCCGGTCGATGACAAACATCGAATTGTCGAACAATGCGCAGTTCATGGATGAGTTCATGGCGGCAATGTTCCTCCCTCACACGGACGGCAGGGCCTTTCCGGAGACGATGAAGGCTCTAGAGAACAGGTAATAGGTTATGGGTAATAGGTAATAGGAAGGAAGATGAAGACAGACAATGGGCTACAGCATACGCGCCAAGCGGGAGTTGGAGAAAGCTTTCTCCCATCACCCATCACCCATAACCCATCACCTGCCTCCGCAGGAGGCGCAGGAGGCCCTTATGCCTAGAGTGATTGCGGTGGCGGGTAAGGGTGGCGTTGGGAAGACGACCATAGGCGGAATGCTCGTCAGGTATCTCGTGGAAAAGGTGAAGAAGGGGCCGGTGCTTGCCGTGGATGCCGATCCCAACTCCAATCTCAACGAGGTACTGGGCGTCAGCGTCCACGCCACCATAGGTGAGGCCCGTGAGAAACTCAAGGAAGACGTCCCCACAGGAATGAGCAAGGACAGCTGGTTGGAGTACAAGGTCCAGGAGGCGGTGATTGAGGCGAAGGGTTTCGATCTTCTCGTCATGGGTAGACCGGAAGGCCCCGGGTGCTATTGTGCGGCGAACAGCATGGCGAAGAAATATATCGATGCCCTGAAGGGCAACTACGCCTTCGTGGTGGTTGACAACGAGGCGGGCATGGAGCACATGAGCCGCCTCGTGACGCAGGACGTGGACATCCTGTACGTGATATCGGACCCGACGCCGCGCGGCATCCTCACGGTTTCACGGATCCTGTCGATCATAGGCGAACTGGGTCTTCACATCAGGAAGACCGTTGTCATAGTCAACCGTGTGAGCGGGAAGGACGGAGGCATGCTGGAGAAGGCTGCCCGGCAGAAGGGCGTCGCCATCGGCGGCATCGTCAGGAACGATGATGATCTTGTGCGGGCCGACGCAGAGGGAAAGAGCGTTTTCGAGCTCCCGCCTTCGTCGGGTTCGCTCGTGGACGCCTGGGCGATCTTTGAAGGGACGATGGGTCCCGACGGGAGCGCTGGTCTGTGACGAAGGAGCATGTATGACGGCAAGGATCTTGAGTGGCACCGAGGTGGCGAAACAGGTCCGGGAGCGGATAGCCCGGGAGGTGGTTGTTCTCCGTGAAAGGACGGGCGTCACGCCGGGTCTCGTGACCATCCTCGTCGGTGACAACCCCGCGTCGGTGAGCTATGTCACGGGAAAACAGAGAACCGCCAGGGAGCTTGGCTTTCACTCTGTACAGGAAGATCAGCCAGCAGACGTATCGGAGGAGCAGCTCCTCGACCTCATCGGGAAGTACAACAACGACCCCGCCATCCACGGCATCCTCGTGCAGCTGCCCCTGCCGAAGCATATCAACGAGACGAGGATCTTGAACGCCATAGACCCCGACAAGGACGTTGACGGCCTGCACCCCATGAACCTTGGCAGGCTCATGATAGGCGAGGCGCGCTTCTATCCCTGCACGCCCTTCGGCATCAGGGAGCTTCTTGCTATGGCAGGTGTAGAGACGAAGGGTGCCGAGGTCGTCGTCGTCGGAAGGAGCAACCTCGTCGGCAAGCCCATCTCCATGATGCTCGTCCAGAAGGAGGCGAACGCCAACGCCACGGTGACCATGTGCCAC
>MVQP01000195.1 GCA_002067235.1 Syntrophorhabdus sp. PtaB.Bin047 | reverse complement strand
CGTGTGGCCAGCATTCTCTTGAAGCTCATGCACGAGGTCGGGGAACCCACGGCCGGCGGGATCCTGATAAAGAAGAGGATCACCCACGAAGACCTTGCCAACATCACGGGGCTCTCGCGGGTGACGGTGACGAATGTTCTTAACTACCTGGACAGACTGAAGCTCATCACGAAAGGACGTCTGAAGTACACGATCATCGATCGCGCCAGGCTCGAGTCCTTTGTTCGGTCGAAATGAACGGAATGCCTCTCATGTTCCGGAACATGTTATATTGCCTTGCCCTGGCGGCCGCCTGTCTTCTTCCTGCCACGCCGGCGCATTGCACCCGCCTGAAAGCGGTAACTTTCGCGGCTACAAACACGGTTTGGGTGAGACAGTTCCATCTCTTTACCGAGGCGGTGCAACGTGACAGCAAGGGAGAGACCCGTTTTCAGTTCGTGGGGGGGCCCGAGGCGATCCCGCCCTTTGAACAGATCGAGGCGATAAAGAAGGGCGTTGTGGATGTCGCCCTTCTGCCGGCGGCCTATTTCGTGGCCCAGATGCCCGAAGCCGATGCCATGAAGCTTTCCCACCATTCTCCCATGGAAGAACGAAAAAGGGGGATCTTCGCGTTCTACAGGGAATTGATGGAGAAGCATCTCAATGTCGTCTATCTCGGGAAGATAGCGGGCGGGATCAAATACCATCTCTACCTGAGGAAACCCTTGCAAGGACCCGATCTCAAGGGACTCAAGGTGAGAGTGACCCCCATCTATGAACCTTTCGTCAGGGCCCTTGGGGGAGTTGGCGTCACAACGGCCCCGGGAGAGGTCTACGTCGCCCTCGAAAGGGCCATTGTCGACGGTTTCGGCTGGCCCTCCATAGGCGTTCACGAGATGGGATGGGAAGAGGTGGTCCGCTATGTCATCGACCCCGGTTTCTACCAGACCGATGTCTGCGTCCTGATGAACAGGAAAACCTGGGATGGTCTTCCTGCCAGCGAAAGGAAGCTCATCGCAGGAGCCCTCGAGAGAGCAGAGCGCGAAACCTACGACCTTTCCAGGAAACTGGCACGGCAGGAGAGGCAGCTTCTGATCTCCCGGGGCATTGAGGTGATAGAGTTCAAGGACAGCGAAAAAGAGTTTTACCTCGACACGGCCTACCGGGCGGGCTGGGAGAAGGTCATTGCGAAAAGTCCCGTCATCGGGGGGCGCCTCAGGAAGCTGATGGAGCGATGATGTGAGGCGCTTCCTTTCCAGGACCCTCGATGCCGCGGCTGTGTTCTCCGCCGCCTGCATAGCGTTCATCGCCCTTTCCATATCCTGCGAAGTCATAGCCAGATATTTCCTGCACCGGCCCCTCAGGTGGACCGTCGAGATATCGGAATACCTGCAGATCTACTTTTCCTTTCTCAGTGCCGCCTGGGTCCTGAGGAAGAAGGGACATGTCGGCCTGGATATCGTGGTCGACCGGCTCGGCCCGGGGGGCAGGAGGGCTTTCAGGATAGCAACGGGCATACTTTCCGTGGTCGTTGCCGCAACACTGTGCCTCTTCGGGGCCATCGTCGCACGCGAACAGTTCCTTCTCGGGACACCCGTCATCAAGTCGCTGGAAGTGCCGAAATGGATCGTCATTGCGCCCATACCTCTGGGCATGTTCCTTGTTACGGCGGAATCCTTCGTCAAGCTCATCGACGACCTGCGCGGCGGGGGCTGACGTGGAGTGGTGGGTCGTGCTCCTCGTCTTCTTCGGCGGCTTTATCGGCCTTCTCGTGACCGGTCTCCCCGTCGCCTTCGCCTTCTTTCTCATCAATATCGCCGGGGCTTATTTCTTCATGGGAGGAACGGAAGGCATCAAGCAGCTCGTCCTTAACATGTACAGCTCCCTCGCCAACTTCACCCTGACTCCGATACCTCTGTTCATTTTCATGGGGGAGATACTGTTCAGATGCGGCATCGCGCGCAACGTCCTCAACATCTTCGACAAGTTCTTCGGCCGGATCCCGGGCAGGCTCGGCATCCTGGCCGTCGCCGCCTCCACGTTCTTCTCCGGTCTCACCGGTTCCGCCATCAGCAACACGGCCCTTCTGGGCTCCTCACTCATGCCGGAGATGCGCCAAAGGGGCTACGGCAAGCCACTCATGATCGGCCCCATAATAGGGACCGGAGGGCTTGCCATGATGATCCCGCCAAGCGCGCTTGCCGTCGTCCTCGGTTCCGTGGCCCAGATATCCATATCGGGAATACTGGTGGGCGGCATATTCCCGGGACTCATCATGGCCTTTCTCTACGCCGCTTATATAATCGGGAGGACCTTCCTTGAGCCCTCCATGGCCCCGGATTACGAGGTCCCGAGGTCGGACCCCGTGAGCATCGCAAAAGAATTCCTCGTCTACGTCATGCCCCTGACGAGCGTCATGGCCCTCGTCCTGGGCCCGATATATATGGGGATCGCGACGCCGACCGAGGCAGCTTCCCTTGGCTGCGTGGGCGCCCTGACGCTTTCGATCGTGTACAGAAAGCTCAACTTTTCCACATTTTTAGAAGCCCTTGCGGCCACGCTGAGAACAAGCTCGATGATCTTCCTCATAATAGCCGGCTCCGTCGGTTACAGCCAGATCATCTCCTTCAGTGGCGCAGGGGCGGGGCTGATCTCCGCCGTTGTCTCCCTTAACCTGCCGGATGCCATTCTCATCACGATCATGCTGTCCACGCTTCTCTTGCTCGGCTGCTTCATGGACCAGATAGCCATGATGATGGTGACGGTCCCCCTCTTCATGCCCATTGTCTACCAGGCGAACATCGACCCCCTCTGGTTCGGGATCATGATGCTCATCGCCCTCGATATCGGCTTCACCTCGCCGCCCTTCGGACTGCTCCTTTTCGTGATGAAAGGCATAGCCTCGGATGATATCAGCATGATGGATATTTACAGGGCCGCCATCCCCTTCATCACCTGCAATCTCTTCACCCTCACTCTCATCCTCGCTTTTCCACGGATAGTGATGTTCTTTTTACAATAGAGAGAAAGAATAACCAAATCTCAGTTCACCAACTAGTGACCAATGCACCAAATTCCAATAACCGGATAAACAGACAATGACCAATAACCAAAATGATACAGGCGGTCCGTTCTGCCCTTTTGTTTGTTCAATTGGGTATTGGTGAATTGGTCATTATCATTATTCATTGGTCATTGGAATTTGGTCAATTGGTCATTCCTCTCTCCCGGGATTGCTCAGGAGAGTCAGCATCTTCGTTGCCGTAGATCTGTTTTGGACAGGCGTGGGTGTGTGGCCATCGGTTGTTCTTCCTTGATCTGCTTATCGGTCAACCTCTTCGAGAAGTCGCATCACCGCCTGGTTCCAGCCCTCCGGTCCCTCTCCCCCGGCCCGTTCGAAATCCTCCGCCGCAAGGACCCGGTCATAGCCTCCGCCGTGCTTTTCGACGATGATCGGGCGGTCAACAGACCGGAGCATGGGCAGGTCGTTGGGGCTGTCGCCGAGCGCCACCGTCATGATCTCGCCGTACTCCCTCCGGAACATGCCGGTAACGATTGAAACGGCCTTCCCTTTGTCGCTCTCCCCCAGGATGTGATAGAAGAGCCCCTGTGTGACCCTGAAGCCCTTCCTTTCTATGGAGGCCACCAGTTCCTCCCGCATCTTCGGGCCGCCGCCAAACAGGAAGGGCTCGTCGAATTCCCTCTTTCCCGCCATGACCGCCTCGGTGAGCGGCAGGCCGGTCACGGCGGCAATCTCTTCGGCGGTCATGTCTCCGAAGCCGCGGACATCAAATCCCTCTTCGCGAATCTGCGTGAGAACCCCGCGCAACTCCTGATACCTGGCGCCAAGCCGAAGCACGAGATACCGGCTGTCGTCGTCATCGCCGGCCAGGCCCGATAACCCCCCGTCCGCCGCGAAGTATCCGCGGGGTACGAAGACCGCGCCTCCGTTCTCCACAATGAAAGGGTCGCTGCTATGGAGTCTCGCACGGTAATACTCAATCTCGGCCCGTGTCTTGCTGGAACAGACCACTACGGGGACATGCCGCTCCCCGAGCATACCGAGCGCGGGCAGGGCCGCATCGAAGGAATAGGTCCGCGCGTCGAGGAGGGTTCCGTCGAGATCCGTGAAGACAACCGTTCTTTTCACCGGTTCACCACCCTTCCGGCACCCCGGTCGACGGCGGCTGACCGGTCGCGGTCCGCGATCCTTTCCTGTGACGTATCACCATACTTATGATATGCTACCATATGGCGGTTTCAGGAGAGTGTAAAATAGTTTACAGATTTTGGTTCGCTTCTCGGATAGAGTGCTAAACTACATTCCAGGAGGTGAGCATGCCCGACTTTTACCAGACAGGCGTCGTTCCCACGCTGCACAGACTCGGAAAGGACAATCTGGAAGAGATCGAATCGAGGCTTACGCGATACGCGCAGGACAGGCCGATCGCGCTCGTTCTTCCGTCGCTCTACAGCGAACTTGCCGGCACGGCGCTCTCCCGGATCGTTGAAGAGCTGAAAAAGGTGCAGTATATCAAGGAGATCGTCGTGACCCTGGGTCCCGCTTCGGACAGCGAGTTCCAGAACGCCCGGCGTTTCTTCTCCGTTCTCCCCCAGAAGGTGTGCGTCATATGGAACAATGGAAAGAGGATGAGGAGGCTGTATCGGGCCATCGAGGCGGAAGA
>MVQP01000194.1 GCA_002067235.1 Syntrophorhabdus sp. PtaB.Bin047 | reverse complement strand
CCAGATCCTCACCGTCTCCTCGTCGTAACCCAGTATGCCCGCGATGATCCGCGCCGGCTGCCCGAGGCCCAGGAGAAACATGAGGAGCATCGCTTCTCCGTAGGTTGCATGTGTTCCGGAGAATATTGTCCCGGTCCTCTCATTGAACCACCGGCCGCACTCTTTGCACGTTACCCTCTTGCCCAGGAAGAACAGGTCCTGCTGTTTCTTCGTGAGAACGCGACCACAGGATGGACAGGCAGCGTCGGCTGTGTAGAGCTTCCTCATGAACCAGCCGCGGCAACGTCCTTCATCCAGGAGGACCGCATCAAACTCCTTCACCACATCTTCGAGCCTGAGCCCTGTGTTTCCTGCAATCCTTTCGGGCTCTTCCATTTTTCCATCATGGAATTTCTTCAAAAGTAGCGAATCCTCGCGTTCTTGGCAGTCGTGAGTACCCCGATCCCGGGAAGGACCCGCTCTTTTCATGACTTCCTCCCGAGGTAATAATCCAGGTTGTGGCGGAATTCCTTGGGGAACGTATCATTGATGTGTTTCTGGGTACTGTCCATGATCTGCTTTGTCCCGAAAAGGCCTCCGACACCGGGACCGAAGAGCTGCTCAATCGGCAACCGAGCTTCATCCTGCCTGACCCATACTCCCAGGTGGCCCGACTTCATCCGAGCAATAAAGGGCTTGTTCCCGTGCTTCCCTGTTACAACCTTCCGGCCGGAACTGGTCTTTACGCGGACCGTCACATCCCCGCCGAACTGGCGTCCACCGCTTCGTACGGCCCTTTTCGTGTACCGAAACGAACCCTTTGCGGTGCTGACTCCCGCCTGCTTTGCGTCAAAACTCGCAAGGGCAAGGCCGAGGCCGGTTCCGGTAATGACTGCCTCGATCGAATAACCTTTGGGCCGCACGGACAGCCTGAGGAACTTCCTGAGGTCCTTGGCCTTGATGTTGTACTCTTTCCGGATCTCTTTCGAGGCATGGGTGATTCCCGAGTTCGCTATTCGGTCTACGGATCTCCTGGCAGCCGCTATGACCTTCTGAGGGTCGAACATCTCCAGGGCTTCTTTCACGCCTTTCAACTCGATGTCGATCATGTTTCAAACCTCCTGGCCCGATAGTCTCCTGCTTTGATTTCGATGATCTTGCCACCGGTGAGCCTGGATGATATCCTCTGACCCAGGATGACAGGGATCTCGTTCATCGACAGGTTGGTGGTGACAATTGTTGGCCTCATGTCCCTGTACCTTCGGTCGATAATGAGATACAGGGTGGAGATCGACCACTCGCTGGTCTTTTCTGCACCGAGGTCATCCAAAACGAGGTATTTGAGACGCGAATACCTGTCCATGATATCTCGTTCGTCCGGGCCTCCAGGCCTGTAACAGGCGCGAATGTCAGCCAGAAGCTCGGGTACCGGAACAAAGCGGGCGTCGTCCGCGTCGCGGATGTGTCCGTTCCTCACCAGCTCGCGCAGAACACCTACCGCCAGATGCGTTTTCCCCGTTCCCGTGTCACCTGTGAGGACCAGATCCAACGGATCCGCTCCACAGGATCTGCACGCTGCAACGATTTGTGGTTTGCCCTCGTAACTGTCGAACGAGCAGGTAACGTACCTGCGTCCTACGCCTATCGAGCGCAGAATCGGTTCCGGGTTTCTCTTGGGCTGTTCCGGAAATTCCTTCCCAGCCGCTTCAGCATCGGGGGTCGCTCCCTGGGCCTTGAGATCCTCCGTGTTTACACGCTTCAGGATCCCGTTGAGCTCATCCAGGATGTTATTCGGACAGGTCGACGGGGTGTTGATGGCTTGCTGCTGCGCTCTCGGCATTCCCATTGCCATTTTCACTTGATCCTCCTTGCTGGTATTCGTCTTCCCACCCCTTACGGTTTAGCCAGGTTGCCGGATGAGGAATGTATCTTCCGCTTTCCTTGATCCAGTCTTCCGAGGTCTTGGCCCGCTGTACGGCTGATAGAATCTGCTCTATCAGGAGCTCGCTCGGATTGATCCTGGTCCATGCCTTTTCGGCATCTCCCTTCGCCTTCTTCTTGGGATAGGCATTCCAGAACTCCCCAAATCTCCTCAGTGTGCCCTGCACCCTCGCCCGCTTGGGCGTGCTAGGGGGAAGGGGGTTATCAGGAAGGGGGAAGGGGGAAGGGGGAAGGGGGGAAACTAGCACCATACAAGTATCATGCTCGCACGGTGCTGGTATGGTGCTCGCACCTTCCTTCACGTTAGGACTTTGTTCTTGTGCAAATCCCGGAATTTCCAAGAATATTTCATCACCATATTTGTACACTACTATGAAACCTCGAGTATTCAACTGGTCCAGGAGCCTGCATATATCGATATCATCATAGGGCAACACTTCGGCCTTGATACGTCTCGGGCGATATTCAAGGCGCCCTTCCCGGTCGGCAAGGCACCATAAACCCGTGAGCAATATTCTGGCTAGAGGTTCACACTCCGCCAGAAGGTCATCTTTGTAAAACCCTGGCTTGATATTCCGGGCCCTCAATTTGCTCTGCCTCCTGCCCATGGTGATTCATTGTGTTCCCGTCCGTCGAGGAGACGCCCGGCGCGTTTGGAACCGACACGACACATGATAGTTCCGTCAATTGTTTTGCATTGATATTTAGTCTCATCAGCGACCATGTCGAGACGATCGGGCCTTACCGTCGCCGACTCAGGCCACTTGTGGAACCTCTTACCTATTGCCATTGACCAGCAGTGCTCGCACCCTGGCGAGCAGGGCGTGCAACCATCGACGAGGGACCAGGGGCGGTCTCAATAGCGGCCGGTGCGAATCATCGCGAGCCTCCATTTCCTTGACAGCATCGTCTATCGTGGCCTGCAAATGACACTGGCGGGCAGATGAGCAACCCGGAAGCTCGCTGCATTCAGGACGAAATTGGCCTCCGCAGTGACAGTGATTTGCCCAATACGCGTTCATGGCTTCCTGGTGAACTAGCTTGATGAGTTCGAAAAACCGTTCCACGTCACTTCTCCCTGATTCGCACGAACACGGTCCTGCTCTTTGTCTCCGCGGAAACATCGAGGTGGTTTCGAATCGCACTATCGTGGTCGACCGGTTCAAACGTCACGACACCCTTGCAGGTAGCTACCCTCACCGATCGCTGGCCTGTAAGACATTTCTCATACGCTTCAAAAAGCTCTTGCAACTCCCCTTCCGGGCTTTTCTGTCCCATCGTGTCCTCCTTTGGTGTGTGGCAGGGGGCAGGAATCGAACCTGCGCCCTGGTGTCCGGTTATTACGGGGCGCCGCCCGCTTCTACCTCTGAGCTACCCCCGTCATACTCTCGAGTACGGGTTGCGCCGGGATCTCGAAGAACCCCAGGCGACCCGGAAATGCTCTGAACGCCTCGGGCTCTGGATGGCTCAACAGATAGCCATACGGTCCATAGAACCAGGGAGAATTATGGCGCTGGACGCAGCCGGTCAGTTCCACACTGCCGACAATGCCTCCACGTCGAAATTCCCCTTTCGCCAGGAGATCACGGATCGGCACAGCGAAGTTGAAGATATGCTGCCTGGCGTCCAACCACCTGAAACCTTCCCAGTCGAATTTTCTGGACGCATGCACGAGAAACCTCCCCCGCATCTTCGTAGGCCAGGTTCTGTTTTCTACGTCCTTACCGCCATGGATGATCGCCCACGCCCAAGGCTACTGAATGGAAAGTGCTATCATCCCGTCCTCCTCATAGACCTCGCGGCTTCTCGGGCTGCTAATTCACGGCTCACAATCTGATATATCTCCCAGGATTGATGTCCTTCTTTTTCGAGCCTATCCAGGATGTAGCGCAGCCCATACGGGTTAATATCGCCGATGTTGCACCATACCCCGGATTTTGTTTTGTAATAGTATTTAGTGCGATCCTGGCTGAAGGCGAACTCCAGTTTATGCTCGCCCTGGGTAAGATTGCGGTGGTTCATTTTCCCTGGCTTGGAAGATGCGGTTCTTGACATGGCACACCTCTACAATTAATTAAGCGTTCATGGCCGTGTGTTTTGGCTGTGTTACTTTGAAAAATCGGACATAGGAATGCCAACGGTCTAGACTATGGTTGCGCGGTTCGAATCCCCCTGGGGACGCATTCTTCATCGTCGTTTGCTTTCGTATTGTCGGAGACCCTCATTCCCCGTCGATATCATCCGCCCGCATTAAGACCCGCCTTGCGTTCGTGGCGCTTGACGCGCCGGCAGGACGAATGTCTTTAAATCTTGATAGGATTGTGCGATAACCATAAAGATGAGGACACCGCCGTAAGGGATGGTCCTGCATCGTCCGGTCGCCGCGACCATTCCCACTGACGCCATCCGTCGGGTGTGGAAGGCTCGGGATGTTGTTGATTTTTGATGTATACAACAGGCAACGAAGGGAAAGCACAATGGACTATACATCAAGAACACCTGAGGATCTGCGCGACGAGATCGTCGCTCTGAAAGAAAGAATAAAAGATCTCGAGCGGTTGGAGAAGGACAGGCGGCGTGCCGAGGATGCCTTGCGGGCAAGCGAGGCGAGGTACAGGAGACTTGCCGAGAACGGGCCCGGAGTGGTGTACCAGTTCCTGATGCACCCCGACGGGTCTTTCTCCTTCCCCTATATCAACGAGAACGTGTCGAGCATCACGGGCCTCTCCCCGGAGGACCTGATGCGCGATGCCTCCCTCATTCTTGACAGGGTGCACCCCGATGACAGGGACCGGTTT
>MVQP01000193.1 GCA_002067235.1 Syntrophorhabdus sp. PtaB.Bin047 | reverse complement strand
GCCCACGTCGAAGGTCTCGTCCAGGGACAGACGGAAGGGAACGGTCTTCCCGATACGCCCCCGGGCAACCTCTTTACCGTCCACGCTGAGCGTTCCGGTGCCGCCCTTGCCGAGGCCGCCGCCGTCATGCCGGAAGTCGAAGACGACGGTGTGTTTGCCCGGCTTCAGGGCTTCCCCGGCGCTGATGTTGTAGTGCTCTATGTTGGCGAAGTTGTAGTGAAACACCGGTTTGCCGGACTCGAACATCAACGCGTACCCCGCGCTGATGCCGCCATGAGTGACGATGACGCCCTTTTCGCCGCCCTTGTGGAGAACGACGTCGGCTGTGATACGAAATGACTTGTTCTTCAGGTCCGGCGCTGCCCCTTCCGGGATGCGCGTGATCGTTCCCGAATAGGTGAACTCCTTGTGTCCACGGGTCAGACTGGGGCGGATGGATACGTCCGTCCGTGTTATTCTGCTGTTGTCCAGTGGCAGGACGTTGTATCTGGCGGCTTCCGCGTAGAACAGCAACTGAAGGTCGTGAAGTTTTTCCGGATATTTGCCGGCAACGTTGACCGCCTGGCTGAAATCCTTCGCCACGTTATAGAGCTCCCAGGTATAGCCGTTAATAACGTCCTGTTTCGGGTCCGTTGGATCACCGAGCGGTGTTACCGGGGTCGTGCAGGCCA
Organism: Syntrophorhabdus sp. PtaB.Bin047; assembly: GCA_002067235.1. Lineage (GTDB taxonomy): Bacteria > Desulfobacterota > Syntrophorhabdia > Syntrophorhabdales > Syntrophorhabdaceae > Delta-02. Next base: position 4,164 of record MVQP01000193.1, on the reverse strand, counting down.
CCCAGCCGTCATGGTAAATGCCGCGCATACCGAACATTTCGAAATACTGGGTCCGGCGCGCGGAAGGCGCTCCGGCGTTGTTGAAGGAATAGAGCATGCTTACGCCTTCAATGGGTTTCTGCGCCACTCCGTTGACCGCGGAAGGCTGCTCGACGCGGGTTGCCTCCAGTATCGTCGGTACGATGTCGATGACGTGGTGCCACTGAGACCGGATGCCGCCCTTCTCCCTGATGCGCGCGGGCCAGGAAATGACCATGCCGTTGGCGGTGCCGCCGTAATGCGAGGCGTATTGCTTTGCGTACTGGAACGGTGCGTTCATGGCATGCGCCCAGGCCACCGGGTAGTGATTATGCGTCTTCCACGTGCCCAGGTCGCCCTTCTGCTCCTGCATCTGTTTCAGGCTCTCCGGGATACCATTCAGAGAGGCTATCTCGTTGAACGAACCCCCGATATTGCCTTCAACACTGGCGCCGTTGTCGCCGCAAATATAGATGACCAGAGTGTTATCGAGCTGCCCCATCCGCTCAATGGCGTCGAGGACACGGCCGATATTGTAGTCTGTTTGCGAGAGAAAGCCCGCGTACACCTCCATCATGTAGGCAAAAAGCTGCTTCTGCTCGGCGCTGAGCGTATCCCAGGCCGGCAATTCGGCGTGGCGTTTCGTGAGCTGGGTGTCGGCAGGGACGATGCCCAGTTTCTTCTGCCGCGCCAGGGTCTCCTCACGTACCCTGTCCCAGCCCTGGTCGAACCTCCCCTTGTACTTCGCTATCCACTCTTTTTTCGGGTGATGCGGCGAGTGGGTGGCCCCGGGGGCATAGTAGAGGAAGAACGGTTTGTCCGGTGCAACCGCCTTCTGGTTGCGCACCCATTTTATGGCCTGGTCCGCCATGTCATAATCGAAGTTGTAGTCCGGTTTGCCGATGTAGGGCTCGATGGGCCGGGTGCCTTCAAAGGCCGCCGGTCTCCACTGATCTGTCTCAGCGCCTATGAACCCGTAAAAATGCTCGAACCCGAGGCCCGTGGGCCAGAGGTCGAAGGGCCCGGCCTGGCTCGTCTGCCAGTCAGGCACGTTGTGGTTCTTCCCGAACCAGGAGGTGTTCCAGCCCTTTTGCTTGAGGACCTCGGCGATCGTCGCGGTGTCCCTGCCCATCAGGCTGTCGTAGCCCGGGAAACCCGTTGCCATTTCCATGATGGTCCCGGTATGGACCGAATGGTGGTTACGGCCGGTGAGCAGCGACGCGCGCGTGGGTGATGAGAGCGCTGTGGTATGGAACTGCGTGTAGCGCAGGCCGTTCTTCGCCAGCCGGTCAAGGGTGGGTGTGTCGCATGGTCCGCCGAAGGTGCTCGATGCCCCGAAACCCACATCGTCGAGGATAATGAGGACGACGTTCGGCGCCCCCTTCGGTGCATGGACCGGTATCGGGAAATCGGATTTCGAATCCTTCGCGGTGAGCCCTATCTGGCCCTTGAACTGCGCAGGCGGTGAGGGCAGCACTTCCTGTGATGACGCGATACCGCCGAACAATGTCCCCAGCGCCACCACGGAGCTGACTGCCGCCAGGGCACCGCCGCCCCGCGCTTTTGCCATCTGTCGTACACGTTCCTTCTTTTCCATGATTCCTTTACCCTCCTTCTCTATTCTTTGCCCGTCCCCATGACGGGGCCGATCCTCCGCTCGCCATCCGGTCGCGTGTCAAAAGGCGAATTGGATTCCCGTTATCGGGCCCTGCATCGTTACGTTGAATCTCGGGGAATGAACGGTCTTGTAATCGAGGTAGAGCGCCCTGTAGCCCAGAAAGCCGGTTATTCCCGGGGTGAAACGGTACCCGACGAGGGCCGCGGCGCTCCAGCTGAAATCGGAACCGACACCGAAACCCCCGACATCGCCCCTCAGGTTGAGGACCATCTTCTCAGTCAGGTTCGTGTTGAAGGACAGGCCTACCATCGGATCCACAAAATCCACGGAACTGGTGGGGTTTTCAGGCCCGCTCGTGTCGAGGCTGCTGTGCATGTACCAGTAGCGGCCGCCCCCGTATATGTCAAGAGAGGCCGAGCGGGCACCATCACTGCCGTCAAGCTTCCATTTGCCAGCCTGGTAGATGACCCCGAATTCGACGAGCCAGGTCTCGACGGTAGCCGTGATATCCCTCGTGGGAGGCGGCGTCGCGCCGCTCCCTACCCCTGTTAGCGTCTTGTCCTCCTTCATCTTCAGGTATATGGGATCGGCAAAGAACCCGAACCTGCCCTTTCGCGCCTCCATGTGCATCAATCCGCCGACCTCAAGGTTCTTCATGATGTCCGAGAAGGACATGGAAGATGACGTGCTGTAATCGCCGACGGTGACCTTGCCGTGCATGCTGACGGCCCACATGTAAGGCGCTACGGTGAAGTTCCATTTCTCACCGCTGCCGTCCTCAACGGGTTTGCCCGTACCGGGCGCAGCTGTCTGCCCGTAGGCCAAAGGGCTCAGGGAAGCCGTGAATACAAGGAATATCATCGATACCACCGCCAGAATACCTGTCATCTTCATCGCTTTATTCTCCTTTTTTGCCGCCAGGCCTGGTTCGAGGCTCCCTCGGCGCGGACACATCCGTCATCATCTTCACCGTTCGATCTCTTCCGCTTTCCTTCTCATTTTTTTCAGGGTCTCAATTCCCTCCCACGACAGATCCCTGCCGATGGCGACCCTCGATGTTTCACTGAGAAGCTCAACGGCCCCGAGAAGCGCGCTTCCGCTTTCAGATCTCACATATTGTTCAAGGTCCTCCCGGGCACCCCAGTCAACCGCAAGGGTGAGGACCTCCCCGTCTTCAATGTCGCGGCTGATCCGGCAATCCCGGCACCCCTTCTGCCCGCGTATCATGGGGAGGAACGCCTCGAGTGTCTGGTGCAATTCCTGGAACTTGCCCGGATTGGCCTTCATCTCGACCGTAAGCTTCACAAACGTCGCCTTCATCGTGCGCCGTTCACTTTGGCAATATGCGTGCCGGAAGGTCAGAGCCAGTCATATCACAGGCAACGTCTTGATTTGATTTACATATTGTTCAACATCGATGGATGGCGGTGAGAGGCGGGCTCTCAACATATTGAGGTTTCCGCAACATGTTGAGAGCTGCATGTTGAGGGTTTGCTTTTTACGGACGCTTGATACCTAATTTCTTCAGACGAAAACGCAGCGTGCTCGGGTGAAGCCCGAGAAGGGAAGCAGCGCCCCCCCGGCCGTCTATCTTCCAGCCGGATTGACCGAGGACCTTGAGGATGTGCTCCCGCTCCATCGCTTCAAGTCCCCTGGAGGGACCCTCTCTCTCTTCGAAGGCCTGCGTTTCGAGCCCGTCTGAAAGCTGCAATATTGGACCGGGGCTCGTGATGACGGCCCTCTCGATCGCGTGTTCCAGCTCCCTCACGTTCCCCGGCCACGACTGGTTCTGTAATGTGTTCATGGCATGCTTCGGGATCGTCTCGAGCCTTTTGCCGATCTTTCGCGCGTGTTTATCGACGAAATGCCGGACGAGCAGGGGAATGTCATCGCGCCGCATCCGCAAGGGCGGGATGGAGATGGGAAAGACATTGAGCCGGTAGAAAAGGTCCTCACGGAACCGCCTGTTGGCGACATCCTCTTTGAGGTCGCGGCTCGTCGCGGCTATCACCCTGACGTCGACCTCGATGGTCTGAGGGCTGCCCAGTCTTTCGAATTTCCCGTCCTGCAGGACCCTCAAGAGCTTCGTCTGCAGCTCCAGGGGCATCTCGCCGATCTCGTCCAGAAAGAGCGTCCCGCCGTGCGCGAGTTCGAAACGGCCGACCTGTTTCGCATGTGCTCCCGTAAAGGCCCCTTTCTCCCGGCCGAACAACTCGCTCTCGATGAGATTTGCCGGAAGGGCTGCGCAGTTCACCGTGATCATCGGGCGCTCCCTGCGGGCGCTCATTTCGTGGATCGCATGGGCCACCATCCCCTTCCCGGTGCCTGTCTCGCCGAGAATGAGCACCGTGGCATCCGTCGGGGCCACCTGCCTGACCTTGAAAAGAACGTAATTGAGCGCGTCGCTTTTCCCCACGATCTTCTCGAAACCGAGACCCGCCTCTATCTCCTCACGGAGATAGAGGTTCTCTTTCTCCAGCTGGAGCTTCAGCCGCCCGATCTCTTCCAGGTTTTCCCGGAGTTCCGCC
>MVQP01000192.1 GCA_002067235.1 Syntrophorhabdus sp. PtaB.Bin047 | reverse complement strand
AAACACATGGGTTCACCGTTGAAGGCGAACAGGACTACTTTCTTCATCACGAGCCTCCCTCACCCTTGTCAGGCCTCACCTCTTCCATGAACTGCAGGACCTTTCTCTTTATGGCATCGCGAACGCGACGCGTCTTCTCAAGCCTCTCCTCAGGAGAGCCGGTAAACGACCCGGGGTCCTCGAAGCTCCAGTGAAGCGTGTCGGTCCTGAGTCCCGGGAAGATGGGGCAGGCCTCGGCACTCGCCTCGTCGCAAACGGTGACCACGTACGAATACAACTCTCCCCTCCTGTACTTCTCAAAGACACTCTTCGTCCTGTTGCCGGATATGTCGATCCCCTCTTCCTTCATCACCTCCACGGCGAGAGGGTTCAGCACGCCGGGCTCCATCCCCGCGCTTTCCGCGTGAAACCGGTCTCCTGCCAGCCTGTTGAGAAACGCTTCGGCCATCTGGCTTCTCGCGCTGTTATGGACGCATACAAAAAGAACCCTCGTCTTCTCCATTGCCCCACCTCCATTTTGATCGATCTCCCCGGAAACGCGCAACTAAGGCATGCCATGCCTTCACACTAAGCCTTCCTGCCCCTCTTTTCAACCCCGGACATGCCCGGAGCGTTTCCAGTGTCTGTTTCACGCGGTGTAGACCAGGTAGATCCCGCCGCATATGACGAGGACCCCGCAGACTATTTTCACGATCCGCGCCCCCATGGACCGCTCATTCCAGTTGAGGTAGTTCTGGACAGCCTCGGTGAAGGTGCCGGCAAGGACGATGATCGAACAGTGGCCCACGGCGTAGACAAGGAGGAGAAGGATCCCGTACCATATCTTTGTTGCCGAGAGTTGAAAGGTAATGCTGAGCATGGGCGCCATGTAAGCGAAGGTGCAGGGGCCGAGGGCCACACCGAACACGGCCCCCAGGATGAAGGCGGCAAGAAGGCCTCTCCTCTTCATATTTATATTGCCCGGCCCGGACCAGGGCATGGGGATGACGCCGACAAGATGGAGCCCGACGAGGAAGAAGATAAAGGCAACGAAATAATTGCCGTAACGGCCCACGTCGCCCATCATCCTTCCCGCCGTTGCCGTGACAAGGCCGATGAGACCGATGCTTATCATTATCCCCGACGAGAACACAGAAGCAGTGCAGAAAGCCCTCTTCGGCGATGTTCGGCCCTGCTCGTCGATGAAGCCCACGATGAGGGGAATGCTCGACAGATGGCAGGGGCTGAGGACAAGGCTCAGGACTCCCCAGAGGAAGGATGCTCCGAGCGCAATGGCAGGGGTCCCCTCAACGGCGCCCGTCAGAGCTATGAAGATCTTCTCCATCACTTGCCTTTCTTGCCGCCGTCCTTCCTGACCAGCTCGATCCCGAGCTTCTTGAAGGCCGCCAGTATGCCCTCCTTTGAAATGTACCCCATGTGCCGGTAACGTTCCTTCCCGGAAGCATCGTAGAAGATCTGCGTAGGTATTCCCCTCACTCCCAGTTTCGTGGCGGTCTGAGGGTCCACCTGGACATCGATGAATTCGACGCGGAGAACACCCGCGTATTCAGCCTTCAATTCCTCCAGAACCGGTTCCATCATCTTGCAGGGAATGCACTGTTTCGCGCCGACATCGACGAGCGCGGGGTACCGCACGGCGGCGGGAGGAACCGCGGGACCCTTCGACGTCGCGGAGGCCTTTGGATCTGCCATGGCCTCACCCGCGGCAACGGCGGTCGATGCCATGATGGCCGACGACAGCATGGTGAGGATAATCATGCAGAATATCATGGATCTATTCTTCATTCCGAACTCCTTCCTGTTGCTCAAGGTAATGGTTACTCCAGAATTTCCAGCATATCGTCGAGTGCCCGGGAAAGACCCACTTCAACGGACCTCGATATGATGGCACGGCCGATATGCACCTCCGTCAGCCCGGCAGCATCGAGAAGGGGCTCGATGTTCGTATAATCGAGCTTCCGGCCGGCCGTGACGCGCAACCTCATCCCTGCGGCATGATTGACGGCGGCGCAGACCTTCCTTATCTCTTTGTCAATCTCGTCCCTTTGCCGGGCATCACAGTATCCCGCCATACATATCTCCACGCGGTCCGCGGCACATTCCTTCGAGTACTCCAGCGCTCCGATGTCCGGGTCGATGAGGAAGGATACCTGAATCCCGTCGTTGTGGAGAAGCCTGACGGCATCCCGTATGCCGGACAGATGTGTCTTCACGTCGAACCCGCCTCCCGGGGTCATTTCTTCCTTCATCTCCGGCACGATCGTGACGATATGAGGTCTCACTTCCCTTGCAAGGCCGATCATTTCATCCGACAGGCCGATCTCAAGGTTGAACTCTCCCCGGATGGCGTCCTTTATAGCATGGACGTCTTCCACACTCATGCAGCGCCCGTCCCCGCCAAGGTGGGCGGAGACACCCCTGCAACCCTTCCTGTCACAGGTTGCCGCATAACCAGCAGGATCAAATCCATCTGACGGACGCGCCTGACGCAGTTCGGCAACATGGTCCAGTTTCACGCACAGCAGGGTGCGCGCTCCGTAGATTCCTCCCATTGGCATCAAACTCCTCCTTCCCCATTCTCACAACCGGCGGTACGGGGCAGTCCTGAACCGATATGTCCGACCGGTGCAACGACCGGCAAAACGATATGTGTGGTGTCCGTTCATTCCTTGCATGACATATAACAAACACCCGTGGGCGTTTCCACCGCATAGGGGAAGTATCTCTTCCTGATCCACAGCGACAGGTGAACGAGATTGATCAGCACCGGCACCTCGACAAGGGGGCCGATGACGGCGGCGAAGGCCTGTCCCGAGTTGATGCCGAAGACGGCGACGGCAACCGCTATCGCAAGCTCGAAGTTGTTCGACGCGGCAGTGAAAGACAGCGTGGCTGCCTGGCCGTAATGGGCTCTCGCCTTCGCGCTCATGTAAAAGGAAACGACGAACATGAAAACAAAGTAGATAAGAAGGGGTATGGCGATGCGCACCACGTCCATGGGGATCTTCACGATGTATTCACCCTTCAGGGAGAACATGACAAGTATGGTGAAAAGCAAGGCGATGAGCGTTATGGGGCTTATCTTCGGTATAAACCTCTCGTGGTACCACGTCTTGTTCTTCACCTTGATAAGGATAAAGCGCGTGACAACCCCCGCGATGAAGGGTATCCCCAGGTAGATGAAAACGCTTTCCGCTATCTGGCCTATGGTGATATCCACAACCACGCCTTTGAGTCCCATAAGAGGGGGCAGGACGGTTATGAATATATACGCATAGACAGAGAAGAAAAGGACCTGGAAGATCGAATTGAAGGCGACAAGACCGGCGCAGTACTCGGTGTCGCCCTTTGCCAGGTCGTTCCAGACGATGACCATGGCGATGCACCGGGCAAGGCCGATCATGATAAGGCCGATCATATACTCCGGATAGCCCCTGAGAAACAGGATTGCCAGGACAAACATCAGGACGGGCCCCACCACCCAGTTCTGGATAAGGGAGAGAACGAGAACCCTCCAGTTCTTGAAGACCTCCCCCAGTTCTTCGTATTTCACCTTCGCCAGCGGCGGGTACATCATGAGGATAAGGCCCACGGCGATGGGAATGTTGGTGGTCCCGCTCTGGAACCGGTTCCAGAAATCGACAACCCCGGGGAAAAAGTATCCCCAACCTACCCCGATGAACATGGCAAGAAAGATCCACAACGTCAGGAACCTGTCGAGAAACGAAAGTCTTTTGCTCAAGCGTTCGGCGGTCATCGCTCCATGCCTCCTTCAGGAATTCGCTTTCCTCTTCCCCTTCTTCCCTGCCATACCTGCGGCGGCCGTCCCTGTAGTTCCTGAAGCACGTTTCCTGGTTACAGGCGGTGGTGCTTCGCAAAGCTTCTTGGCCTGCACCTTTTTCATCTTCTCCACATCATCCCGTGCCCAGTCGAGACCGGACAATTCCCTTTTAAGGAACTCGACATGGGCCGCGACCAACCCTTCAAGGGGTTCCTTCAGGAAGTAGTGCATCCACGTGCCCACCCTCCTGCCCTTTATGAGTCCCGAATTCTTAAGGTACGCCACGTGACGAGACACCTTTGACTGCGGTTCCTCGAGGACCGCCATCAGGTCGCACACACAGAGCTCCCCATGGGTAAGAAGCATGAGTATGCGCAATCGCATCTGCTCGGAGAGTGCCTTGTATATCTGCGCTATGTCTTCCATCTCTCATCGCCCGAATCTATCTGCTTAAACGGATATAAGAATAAAGACTAAAACTCTACCGCTGTCAACAAGAAAACCGTGCAAAAAATCCCTTGACTAATCGTTGGTTTGTTGGTATTGTTACCAACAAGGCAAGAGGAGATGCTATGATAACAATGGAAGAAGCGGAAATACGAAGCAACATCATCAAGGCCATGGGGCACCCGGTGAGGCTCATGACGATAGAGTTCCTGAAAGAGGGCACGCGGTCTTTTTCCGAGATATTCAGTCTCTTCACGCTGGACAAGTCCACCGTTTCAAAGCATCTGCTGGTGCTCAAGGAAGCCGGCATCATCACGTCTCAGAAGACCGGCTCCGACATGATATACAGGCTGGAAGTGCCCTGCGTGACCGATTTTTTTGGCTGCGTCACCGCGGTGATCGAGAACAATGTCCGCAGACAACAGGTGTGTCTCTGCAAGAGATAGAGGATGATCATATGAAAGACATATACAAATTTCTTATACTCCTCGCGGCCTTTATCGCCGCCTATTTCATCCCCTTTGAAAGCGTATCGGTCCAGAAGGCCATCCTGGAATCCTTCTACATGCTCCAGGACTACGCGCAGAAGCACGTACTGCTGTGCCTCGTGCCGGCTTTTTTCATTGCCGGCGCCATCTCAGTCTTC
>MVQP01000191.1 GCA_002067235.1 Syntrophorhabdus sp. PtaB.Bin047 | reverse complement strand
GATTATGACGAGGAATATGAGCACCGGCCACATCACGTCGGGAAGGGTCTTCATCCGGGCCGGCCAGGAGTACTTCTCGCTCTTCGGCCCTATCTCCGGGTTGATGCGGGCCCACCCGAAGATGACGAGGGCGAAGAAGAAGGAGATCATGAGGCCCGGGATCAGTCCCGCCATGAAGAGCTTTCCTATGGAGACCTGTGTGATGAGGCCGAGCAGGATGAGCGTCACGCTCGGCGGGATGAGAACACCCAGAGTTCCGACCGTGGCCACGATGCCCGTGGAGAGCTTCTTGCTGTAGTTGTACCTGTCCATCTCGGGCACGGCGACGCTCGCGAAGGTGGCGCTTGTCGCCACGATGGACCCGCATATGGCCTTGAAGATCGTCGCTCCGGCAACGGTGGCCATCGCCAGGCCTCCGGGGATGTGCCCCAGAAACTTGTGGGCGCTGTCGTAGAGACGCTTCGCGACCCCCGCGTTGAAGGCGATCTGCCCCATGAGGACGAAGAGCGGCACCACCGTGAGACCGTATGACTCGAGAGAGTCGTAAAAGTCATTGGCGAGCATGTTCATGGCCTGAGCGGGCCCCACTATGTATGCATACCCCGCCACACCGATAAGCGCCATGCCGAAGGCCAGCTCCAGGCCGGTGAGAAACAGTGCCAGCAAGACGAAGATGCCGATGATTCCAATCGTGATTTCATCCATTGTTTTCACCACTCCTGAAGAGCATAGGGATATGGAGGACAAGGACGAGCGCCTCCATGAAGGAACAGAACGCCAGGCCATAGGCTACGGGATAGTAGGGTATCTGGAGCGTAAGGGAGACGTCCCCGCTTCTGAAGAGGTGGTTCGCCTTCAAAAGGAGATACCAGCCCAGCATCACGAAGAGGATCATCCCGAAGACCTTCGCGAAGCAGCCGAAGGCGACCTTCACCTTCTGCGAGCGCTTCTCGAGGAGAAAATCAACGAATATGTGGGCGTTGTCCCAGGAGGTCTGGGGTACGGCAAAACCTACCACAACGGCCCCCGCCATGGCCACAAGCTCATAGGTTCCCGTGATGGGCTTCCAGAAGATGCGAAGGGCGACGTCCACGACGGTGAGCATCATCATCATGAACAATACGACGCCGGCCAATCCGTTCATCCAGCCGCTGAGCTTCCTGATGGCACCGGTCAAGCTGTTCATCGGTCCTCCTTGCGCGGCCGGCTGACGGAAGCGGCTTGCCCCCGCCAGCCGGGCCTTATGGGGGCTACTTCGTATTCTTCTTGATGTATTCGCGGACGAATTTAAGCGCCTTGTCGCCGGGGAGGCTCTTCTCCTTCATCTTCTTGACGTATTCGGCGAAGAGCGGCTCGATCTTCGTGACCCATTTCTGGTTCTCTTCGGCGGAAAGCTTGATCACCTGGTTTCCCCTCTTCGTGGAGAACTCCTTTCCGTCCTGATCCATCTTGTCCCAGAGCTTGCCCTGTTTCTCTATGAACTCCTGGTTGATCTCCTCGATCACCTTCTGGGCGTCGGGGGGAATGCTGTTCCATTTCGCCTTGTTCATGGCGATCACGAAGGTGGCGGTGTAGGCGGTACCGTAGTTCTCCGTCGTGGACTTGATGACCTCGCCGAGCTTCCATCCCTTCAAGGCCTCGTAACCGCACAGAAGGCCGTCGGCTACACCCTTCGACAGGGCGTCATAGGCGTCGCCCATCGGCATGGCCACCGGTGACCCGCCGAGCATGGACATCATCTTCGCGTTGGAGCCGAAGGTCCTGATCTTCATACCCTTCAGGTCGTCGAGGTTCTTCACGGGTTTCCTCGTGTGGAGTATGCCCGGGCCCTGGGCGTGGAAGTACATGACCTTCACGTCATCGAACTCCTTCGGCTTGAACTGCTTGTAGAACTCGTTGCCCAGCCTCGTTGCTACGACGCCGCTCGGATAACCGAGAGGATAGTCCAGGATCTCCGAGAGGGGGAATTTCCCCATCGTGTAGCCGAGAACGCAGTTTGCGATGTCGACGACACCGGTGAGGATGCTGTCATACTGCGCCTGGGGAGAGGTCAGGGTCGCACCCGGGAAATGCTGGACCTTCACCTTTCCGTTCGTCCTCTTCTCAACCTCCTTGCACCACTCCGCCGTGATGGCCGCGTTGGGATGGCTCACGGGAAAGAAGGTCGCGAAACGAAGCTTCACCTGGGCGCTCGCCGGCACCGAGGTAAAACAGAAGGCTACTACAAGGATGAGGACAACGGACACGATACTCACACACCGTTTCATAAGAAACCCCCTTGATTTTGGATTTGCTGACACTTTTGAAAAGCAATTTTGATGCCACCCCCGAAACCCCCGTAAAACCCTGAAATCAGTATACCACAACCCACGGTCCCGACAATGGTGTGCATAAATGATACACGGGTGTGCACGTTTTGACCAGTTTCAACCGGTCAAAACGTGCACGGGCATACGGGTCGGCGCGCAACCGCACCTGATGGGCATACGAGGTAAAGACAAAAGACCAGGGGGCGCCGGGTCACAGATATTTCGTTTCGACAGATATCTTCCCCCCGTTTGCCCGCAGGACAGACCCGGCCGCAGGCCGCTACTTCTCCTGCGTCTTGAGGTACAGTTTTCTCCTGCTTATCCCCAGGAGGCGGGCGGCTTTGCTCTTGTTGCCCTTGGCGAGGGTCAGGACGCGTTCGATGTGCTCCTGTTCGATGTGGTGAAGGCTGAGCTCGTCGGCGGCGCTGAGTTCGATCCTGTCCGTTTCCCGGTCCGCAAGGCGGCCTTCCATCATGCTCTGGGGGAGGTCTTCGGGAAGGATCGTCTCCCGGGAGGCACACAGAAGGACTGCCCGCTCCATAACGTTCGCCAGTTCGCGGACGTTCCCGGGCCAGCGGTAGTCCCTGAGGAGTTCCATGGCATCGCGGGAGAGGGCCTTCTTCGCCCCGCCGCGGGCGAACTTCCCCAGGAAGTAGTCGGCGAGAAGAGGTATGTCGTCCTTGCGCTCCCTTAAGGGAGGCAGGGTGATGATGAAGGTGTTGAGCCGGAAGAAGAGGTCCTTGCGAAACCTTTTTTCCTTCACCTCCGCCTCGAGGGACTTGTTGGTGGCGAATATGAACCTCACGTCCACCCTGGACTCCCGCGTGTCGCCCAGGCGGCGGAAGATACCCGTCTCGAGGGTCCTTAAGAACTTGGCCTGGATGGCCATGCCCATGTCGCCTATCTCGTCGATGAAGAAGGTGCCCTTGTCGGCGAGCTCGAGAAGGCCCATCTTGTCTGCCTGGGCACCCGTGAAGGCGCCCTTCTTGTATCCGAAAAGCTCGCTCTCCAGGATGCTCTCCTGGAGCGTGCTCGAATTGACGGCCACGAACTGGCTGGGCTGCCGGGGACTCAGGTTGTGGATGGCCCGTGCCACCAGCTCCTTTCCCGTACCCGTCTCCCCGAGCACGAGGACGGGGACCTCCGAGGGCGCGACGAGGCGGATGAGGCGTTTCACCTCGTTCATGGGCTCCGAGGCACCTATGAAGGAGTCGTGCGCCTCCACCCTCTGGAGCTGCTCCGTAAGGACGATGTTCCGCTCCCGGAGTGCCTTTTTCTCGTAGGCCTTCTGGATAACGTTGGAGAGTTCCGTCAACTTGCAGGGCTTGCTGAGGTAGTCGTAAGCACCGAGCTTCATCGACTGGATGGCCGTATCGACGGAGGCATGACCGGTAAGCATGATGATCTCGAGGTTGGGCTCGTTCTTCTTGATCGATTCGAGGAGTTCCACACCGTCCATGTCGGGCAGCCTGATGTCGAGGACGCAGACATCGAAGGTCTGTTTCTTCATCAGGGCAAGGGCGTCGCGCGCCGTGGACGCGACGGACACCGAGAATCCTTCGCGGGAAAGCTTTTTCTTGAAGGCCTCAACAAGTTGTTCCTCATCGTCGACGATCAATATCCTGATCACAGTCAAGCCTCCTCGGCGGCAGCTTATCTGGCGTAGAGGGGAAGGGAAATCCTGAAGACGCTCCCTCCATCGAGGCGCTGCCCCACCTCGATACCCCCTCCCATCCTCTGCAGGAAGTCATAACACAGCGTGAGCCCCAGCCCCGTCCCCTTCTTTATCCCCTTTGTCGTGAAGAAGGGCTCGAAGATGAGCTCGCGCATCTTCTCGGGGATCCCCGGGCCGTTGTCCTCTATGGCGACCTCAACGGTGTTGCCGGGCATCTGCCGGGCCTTTATCCATATGGCGGCGTTCTTCTGCCCCTCGACAGCGTCGACGGCATTGACGATGACGTTGAGAAAGACCTGCCGCATGGCGTCGAAATCGCCCTTTACCGCCGGCAGGGGAGAGGGTACATCCTGGGTGAACCTTACCGGGAGCCTCTGGAAATTGATGTGGTCGAGGATCTCGTCGAGGAGCCCGTTGAGATCGATGCTCGTCTTCCCCAGGTCCTTCTTCCTCGTCACGTCGAGGAGGCTCTTGATCGTCTTGGTGCACCTGAAGGCCTGTTCCTCGATGACCTTGAGGCTCTCTTTGAACTCTTCCATGTCCTTTCCGGTGAAGGTACCGCCCCCGAGGTTCTCCAGGGACTCCAGGGCAAGCTCGGCGTTGGCCGTTATGGTTGCCAGCGGGTTATTGAGCTCATGGGCAATACCCGTCGTGAGCCTCCCTATCATGGACATCTTGGCCTCCTGCATGAGCTGCTCGCTGGCCCTGACACGCTCCGTCGTCTCCTCGATGATGCACAGGAGACCCTCCACCCGGCCGTCCTTGTCCTTGATGGGGACGCCCTTGAAGTAGATGTACTGCGGCACCCCCCAGTAATTGATGAAGGGGAAATCCCAGAGCTGAAAGGACTTTCCCCTGAGGCCTTCCCTGATGTGGTTCGCCATGCCGCATTTCTTCGTGTAGGGGTTCTTTATCCAATTGAACCCGAGGAGCTTCTCCTTCGCCTTCGCCAT
>MVQP01000190.1 GCA_002067235.1 Syntrophorhabdus sp. PtaB.Bin047 | reverse complement strand
CTTCCCCGTGGAGCAGCACCTGAAGACCAGGATGCTCATGGAGCTTCTCCGGCAGACCGATACGGAATCGATCCTTGTCTTTACACGCACCAAGTACCGTGCAAAACGCATCGGCCAGGAATTGCAGAAGGCCGGATACAGGGCCGCCTCACTGCAGGGGAACCTCTCGCAGAACAAGCGACAGGAGGCCCTCGACGGCTTCCGTGACGGGTCCTACCAGATCCTCGTGGCGACGGATATCGCGGCCCGGGGCATCGATGTATCGAACATATCCCACGTGATAAACTACGATATGCCGGACACGACGGATGCATACACCCACCGCATCGGCCGCACCGGCCGCGCGGCGAAGACAGGGGACGCATTCACCTTCGTCTGTCAGGAAGACGAACCCCAGGTCAGGGCCATCGAGCGTGTTCTCGGTGCCAGGATCGAGCGGCGCGTCGTGAAGAATTTCGACTACACGACACCGGCACCCAAACGCGACGTCGAATTCGCACGGCCGCCGCGCCCGCAAAGACACGACAGGGTGCAGGTGAAGCCGGAACAGGTCGGGACAGGAAAGGAAGAGAACAAGAAGCCCGGCACGGGTTCCCCCGCGCCGGGACGCGCCGGGCTCTCCACGGCTGGAACCGGACCGGAGGCGCTGCCGGCGCAGAAACGCCGGAGAAGAAGAACGGGCAAGTCCTCTACGCGTCAGGGAAGGTGAGCGCCTTCCCTCTATTCGTCGCTATTCGGGATATCGGGCACGATGGGTTTTAATCGCCTTTCCGAGCCAGTCTATGGCGGCTCCCAGGTGGCGCATGTTGGCGAGACCTTCCTCGTCAGAGGAAACCTCGCCCCTGTCCCGGCCGAAGCCCATGTTCCAGTAGGTCGAGCCGGGGACTATCATGCGCGACATAAGGAACATGTGGTTGATCGTGTCGAAGGCGTGTATGGCGCCGCCCCGGCGCAGGGCTACCACGGCGGCCCCTATCTTGCCGGCAAAGGCGTTCCCGTTCGCGCGCGCCACGTACCCGGAGCGTTCCACGAGCGCCTTCATGTCCGATGAGACCCCTCCGAAGTAAACGGGTGAGCCGAGGATAATGGCGTCCGCTTTCAGCATCTTCGCGAAGACCTCATTGAAGACGTCCTTCTTGATCGCGCACTGCCGGTCCTTCTTGACAAGGCACGCGCCGCAGGCGCTGCAGCCCCGGATGTCGGTGCCCCCGACTTCCGCAAACTCCGTTCTCCACCGGGCCTTCCTGAGCACGCCCAGCACTTCCTTCAAGAGTATCTCCGTGTTACCCCCCTTGCGGGGGCTGCCGTTTACCGCGATCGCAAACATAACTGACCTCCAGTGTCGATATAAGAGTGGGTAGGGGCTAAAGGTGGCGCCGGAGTCTCATGACCTCATCCGCAATTTGGCGTCCTCGGGTTTCATCGGGTCGTAGTACACCGTGATCGCATCTCCCACGGGATACTCGACCAGTATCTTCTTGACCCTGTACTCATCACCGTATGCCCGGTCCACACCCTGGGCGCCGGTGTACCGCTGACCGTCAACGGCGTATTCGAAAAGGACCATGGGGTAGTAGAAGTCAAAATCCTCAACGCGGGTGCGGACGGCCGTCTCCACCTTGTTCCCTATCACCCTGCCCTCTATCGCGCGCCAACCCGCCGGAATGGCCTTCAGCCGCCGGCTGCCCGTATGGTTCTTGCGCAAGAGCCAGACCACCGCGACCACTACAACGGCAGGCACTGCGATGAAAAGGAACCCCACCACCAAAACCCTGGTCATAAGCCCTCCTGCGAATTGGTCACCGACCGATGCCTGTGCATTGCCGGGAGATCCGGGTGACGTCTTTGATCCGTCCTCGTTCAGCCCTTAAGGGCGACGAACCCTGGACGATCTTCGTTTCAGCTGCTTCACCAAAGAGTATGCGCCATAGCCGACTATGGCCCCGACAGTGGCCGCGACGGGGACAACAACTATTGCGAGGGTGGTCACTGCCTTGAACACCCGCGCCGCGCCGACAAGTTTCTTCGCCTTTCCCATCCGCGCTCCCATGCATGTTCCCGATATTCCGCTGCCGGAACTCACCCTTTGTCGTTCTTCATCCATTTTCCTGCAATCTCCGCCTATTTGCAAGAAAGAACAAGAGAGAAAAAAAGCGGGTGATGGGTGATAGGTAATGGGTCATGCGAAAAACCTTTCTCTTGCCCGAAAGATGGTCTTCGCCTCTCCTATCACCTATCATCTCCCTTTATCATCTTCGTGCCCGTCTCCCATGCCGCGCCGACCCGCCCTCCCAGAGCGAGATAGCTCCGCTCGGGCATCGACAGGACGAGAGGGTTCACCTTCTTCATGTCCGGCACCCCCTCCGTCAGGTACCGCTCGTCACTGTACACGGCCAGCACCTCGCCAATGAACAGTTCGCTCGACGGCAGGTCGACGACATTGATGAGCCGGCATTCGACGTTGTAAGCACATTCCTTTATCATCGGAGCTTCGCCCGACTTCCCGTAGAAGGTCTCGAACTCCTTCGACTTGTCGTACTTCCTCCCCGACACGATGCCGCAATAATCCGTCACCTCCACCATGTCGGCAGAGGGGATATTGACACTGAAAGAACCGCTCTGCTTGATCCCGCCATTGCTGTAGTGGACCTTGTTGAGCGCGATGCCGATGCAGGGCGGCTTCACGTTGACCATGGTGAACCACGCGACGGCGAGATAGTTCGGCCTGTTATCCACCAGCGTGCCGACGATGGAACAGGGCATGGGGTAAAGGATCGTCTCGCTGCTTATCTCCACCTTATCCATCGGGCCCCTCCTCATATCGCTTCCGATACCGTACCATTGTACCTCAACCGGGCATCGGGAAACCTCAACTTTTTAATCCATTGCGAGCCGGGGAAAAGCCTCTCGCCTACTCCACGATGCACACCGCCAGGCCCGCCCCCCTGTGGAGGATCGTCGCCGCCAGGCCCCCGGCGAGGATGGGGACCGCCCCGTGCCTGCCGAGGACGAGGGTGCGGTACCGACCCGTCTTCGCCTCTTCCAGGATCGCCTCCGCCACGGTGACCGTGTCGCCGGCCACCACCGTCTCGACCTGCCCGGCGTCCATGCCCTTCTCGACCAGCACCCGGCGGGCCTTCTCGAAGTGGGGCTCAAGCACCATCTTCTGGTTCGCGAACCATCTGTCGATAACCACCTGTCGCTCCTGTCTCTCCGCAGGCGTCAGGATATGGCCGTCATCCCAGAATTGGGGAGGTACGTTGGGGATCACATAGAGCAGCGTGACCTTGACATCTTTCAGCCCCGAGAACTGGGCCCCGACGTAATCCACCGCCTTGAAGGCGCTCTCGGAACCATCGAAGGCGATCAGAACATCCCTTTCTTCCATAGCCCCTCCTTTTGCTCCCATCGCTACTATTAAGCCTAGCACCTTATCCCGGATGCACAACATGAAAGGGATACGCCCGGCCCTTTCGATCGGATGTGCTTTGCGCCAGCGCGGGAAGGGTCAAAGATTTCCCTCTCGCCCGCCTCTCAAGACCGCAGAGATCGCAGAGAAAAGAGGATTCTTTTCAGGTTGGGGGATGGGAACTGGAGGGTGAGGTAGTATAGGGCTTGGAGGATGGAGTATAGGACCTACAGGACATATAGGACCCATAGGACCTATGACTACAGGGGGGATGAGAGGGGATAAGTTCTTCAGGACAAAAAGACCATATTCTTTTCCCTCTTCGCTCCTCTCTTTGCGATCTCCGCGATCTTGAGAGAGGAGCGAACGCGACGAACGGGCGAGAGATAAAGCATCTTTTCTAGGGCAGGTATACGCCCGTGCCGATGAAGTAGTCTGTGCCGGGGATGGGTTCAACGTAGCCCAGTTTGGGCGCCTCGGCCTTGGAGCCCGGTTTTACCCAGTAGAAATCGACGAATCCGCCGCCCTTCTTCGCAGCTTCGAGGAGAGCGCGGATGACGTATTTGCCCTTGGTGTCCTTGTAATCGTACAGGTTCTTGCCCTGCAGGTCTTTCTGAACGGCATGGGCGATGTTGACGCACTTTGAATCGTAGACGTAGAAATATCCTGAATTATCGGCGTAGAAGCGCACCGGGGCGATAAAGGACCGGATCAGGGCGGCGCGGTCCTTCTCATTTTTCACATTCGCCAGGGCCCCGCCCAGGGCGGCGGCAAAGCTGTGGGTCATGACTTTGGCGGTATCCTTGTACTGTTCGACAGGCGCGGCCTGGGGGGCTGCCTCAGCGGGGACCGTGAAACACACGAGCAACGTGAGGCCGAGAACGAGTGCGAACATTGAGAGAATGCGGGTACGTGATGCGATCATAACGATAAATCCTCCTATGGATGGAATGGTTTCAAGGTTCAAGGTTTCACGAAAGACTCCTTCTCGACCACCCTGCCACCCTGAAACAAGCGAACGGTCAATCTGACGCGGCCTTTCCCTTGTCTTGACCGTCTTTAGAACGGCGCCGTACACGTACGTTGTCGGGCTGGACGGCTCAAGTTTAACAAGAAACGAAGCGGCATTGCAACGTTCCAAAGTCACATGACTGCTTCTACTGCACAATATCAGTGTTCGGGTCTACAGCTTGCACTCCTTTCGGCTCTTCCATTCCCTGAAACATGAAACCTGAAACCGTTCTTAGTCTAGCACCGCCAGGAAGTCGATCTCGATGAGCCAGTCCGGACGCAGCAGGCTGTGTACAACGACGCCCGTCGCTGCGGGGTAGCTGCCTTTCCGGAAGTACTCCCTGCGTATGGCGGCGGTCTTCAGATAGTCGGGAACGGCCTCGGGAGCAATGTAGTCCGTGGTCTTGATGACGTCGTCCATGCTTGCTCCCATCTTCTCGAGAAGTTTCTTCACGCTGTCGTAGATGTGGCGTACCTGCGCCTCGAGGTCGCCGATATGGACGGTCCGGTGGTCCATGTCCGTTGCCACCGTGCCGGAGATGGCAATGATCTTGCCCTTTTTCACCCCGTC
>MVQP01000189.1 GCA_002067235.1 Syntrophorhabdus sp. PtaB.Bin047 | reverse complement strand
CCCAGATCATGGACGTCGTTGGTGGTCAGCGCGACGCCAAGGTCCCATGGATAGGTGATGATCTGCTCAAAGAGATTGACCTTCCACCTGCCGTTGTATCCCGCGCCGCCGCCAACCTTGTGCGCCTCGAGCCGCTCCGTGTAGGTGACTCCCATGTTCACCGTGGTCCCCGTCATGGTTACGCTGTACCGCGGGCACTGTGCCCTCGCCCCGAAGACGGGCAGCGGTGCCAGCAAGAGGGCAATGATCATGAAATACTTCATGGAACACCTCTTTTCGTCGTTGATATGCGTTCTTTCGATATGTGAGGTCAAAGACGCCGCGGTCTTTAGCGAACGGCGGCGCCGTATCTTACCGCGCGGGCCTCGATGGCCCTGGGGTGGATCTGGGCGGTCGAGGGTATCTTGCCGGAGATGTTCTCTATCCTGTCCGTGGTGGCGGGGTGTGTCGCCGTGATCCCGCCCCCCGCTGATCCGCTCCTTTGCTCGAGCCGTTTGAGGAATGACAGGAGGGCGCGGGGGTCGTACCCGCACTTCGCGAGGGTCTGCATGGCGGATTCGTCCGCCGCGTATTCCTGTGACCGGCCGTACCCACTGACGACGAGGGTCTTGAAGACGTCGTCGATGCTCCCCTCGAAGAGACTGACCAGCTGGGAGACCTCACTGGAGGTGTAGTTGCGGGCCGCCGTGGTGCCGATGACGGTGAGCGCCTCGGTCCAGCGCGCGCTCTTGATGGCGGCTATGCCGTCGCGCTTGCTTATGTGCGCGGCCTCGTGGGCAAGGACCGCAGCCAGCTCATCCTCGCTTGCCGTCGTCCGTATCATGCCGCTCGTGATGAAGATCGTTCCGCCGGGGGCGGCGAAGGCGTTTATCTCGTTCGTCTCGAGGATGGCGAAGTGGTATCCGCCGTAGGTGAAAGGCTTGTCGGAGTTGAGGGCGACGGTCCTTCCGATGAGATTGACGTAGCGCGTGAGCTGCGCGTTCGTCGTCAATTGATAGGACCCGAGTATTTTTGCGGCCACCGCGCGGCCGACATAGTATTCCTCTTCGTCGGTAATGGGACGGGAGGCCCTGGACGTCTGATCCACCACGGTCATCGCCGTTCCGATGTGCTGAGAGATGTTGCCGAAGCTGCTGGTGTCACAGGAGGCAAGTGCTGCAAGGAGAAGGGGGGCACACAGGAGTGCGAGGCATTTCTTTGTCATGGCTGCCTCAACCCCCCGGCTACGATGAACTGCGCGATGTCACGTTCGGGGACAGGATAGTGCTCGACGCTGTCGACGAGGCCGTATTTCATCTCCGGATGATTTCTCTTGTATGATGCCTCGACCTGGGGGTTGAATCCCTTCCCGGCGAGAGCGGCCTCGCTCTCGCTGACGGAGGACCCCTTGCGCGAATAGGAGGCAGGCGCGGCCACGGCCCTCTTCTCCACGGCGGTCCTGTGAATATACCCGATGGATGGGCCGTACTTCACCTTGTACCAGTCGCCTTCCATGGAGAGGGCCTCCAGCCTGTCGTTATACCGAACGTTGGCCTTGACGGGCGCGAAGAACTTCGCATACTCACGGATCGCGTTCTCTTTCGTGATGACCGTGACCGTGTCAGCCAGAGCGGCGGCTGCCGTGAACATAACGATCAATGACAGGAATATGGCCTTCTTCATCATTTTTCGGTCATTTTAATAATATCCCAGTCTTTTGTCAAAGAAAAATTCCCCGCCAGGGATTCGGCCCGTCTCCTGTAGAATTCGCTCGGCCCGTCGTGGGGGAATTCCTCAAGAAGGGCATCGAAGAGCTCCACGGCCTCGGCGAACCTCTGTTCCCGGTAGTTGCCGAATGCCCGGTTGTACAGGCCGACCTTTCTTGTGAGTGCGCCGGGGGCGTCGACCGCTTCGCAGAGGACCTCATGGATGACGACGGGTTCCGATTTCCCCTTCACCTCGATGGGCCCCAGGCTGCGCGACAGGAAGAGGTCATAGGTCTTCTTGAGAGTGTGCTCACTGGCAATGATGCTCGTGCCGAAGACCTTGTTGACCGATTCGAGGCGTGACGCCAGGTTCACCGTGTCGCCGACGACGGTGAAGTCGAAGAGGCGGACGCTTCCCATGTTCCCCGCGATGGCGTCCCCCGTGTGAAGGCCCACCCGTATGGCGACGGGAGGGATGCCTTCCTGCTCGAACACCCCATTTATCCTGTCGATGGCGTCGATGAATTCCAATGAGCACCGGCATGCGTTGATCTCGTCCTTCGGTGTTTCGAGAGGTGAGCCCCAGAAGGCCATAATGCAGTCCCCGATGTACTTGTCCACCACCCCTTTTTCCTCGATGACGACCTCGGTGAGTTCGTTCAGCACCCTGTGCAGCATGAGTGCCGTGTCCTCCGGGGTATTCCTCTCCGAGATGGTGGTGAAACCGGCGATGTCGGCAAAGAGGACCGTGACCCGCGCCTTCTTGCCGCCGGGCCTGACGATGTCCGGATTCTGCAGGACGTGTTCCACGATGGTCTTGTCCATGTACTGCGAAAAGGTTCTCTTGATGAACTGTCTTTCACGCCCCTCGAGGGCGTAGCTGAAGATGGCGGAAAGAATGAAGCTCACAAGGAGGGTCACCACAAGATAGGTCGTGGGAAGGTAGTACCGGCCGGAGAAGAGGGCTGCCGCAACGGTGAGGATGAGAACGAGGCCCGCGGCGAAGACGGAGAGGTTCTTTGCAATGGTGTGAAAAGTGAGCACGAAAGCCGCGATGAAGAAGCAGACAAGGAGCATTGAAAGGACAACAAGGAGCACCGGAACGGGATGCATGAAGGTGCCCCGGTCGAGGTTTTCGAAAAGCGTCGCATTGATGTGAACACCCGTGGAAACCGGCATTGTCGGCGTCGATTTCAGGTCCAGGAGACCGGGCGCCGTCATCCCCAGGAATACGACCTTGCCCTTGAAGAACTCCCGGGAAAGGGCCGTGCCCTGAGGTGGGGCTGCGCCGCGGTATGCACCGAGTACATCAATGGCGGGGATGACCCTGAAAGGTTTCCCCCCACGGGGGAATCGGAGGAGGAGCTTTCCCTCCGTCAGGGGCAGGGCTCTGCCTCTCAAGACGGGTCCGCGGGAGTCCATTTTCGCGTCCCCCCGGCCCGTGAACCAGGAAAAGGTAAGGCTGGGAAGGGTCGTCTCCGCGAGGGTGAATGTCAGGGGCACCCTGCGGTACACTCCGTCCCCGTCGGGACTTATGGCGACGTTCCCCGAACCCTTCACGCCACGACGTATCGCATCGATGGGCGTTATGACGGAACGGTAGCGGGGCCCCGGCAGTGGACCTCCGGGAATGACAAAAGGCTTGAGGTATGCGATATCGCTAGTCGCCACCGTCTTCTCGTTCATCGACAGGAAGAAGGGCAGGTAGACATTGGCCGCCTTCGCGATGGCGTCACCGAGCACCATGTCGTCCTCCTGACCGTAGGAAGAGGGTTCGGTGAAGAGGATATCCACGAGGAAGGCGTCCGCCAGGGAGGCGAACTCGATGATGGGCGCGTAGACCTGCCGCGGCCAGGGCCAGTTGATGCTCTCGGCGCTGAGCGCGTCTATCGACTGCTGATCGATCTCGATGATGACGATGCGATCCGACGCCTTTTCGGGGTTGAGATAACGGGAGAAGATGTCAAAGGACCGGTTCTCATAGGTGGCAAGGACGTCAAAGAGAAAAAGCGCGAGAGAGATAACAAAGGATACTGACGCGAGAAGTATGATATTGCGCACCCGACGTTTCTTCGGCACATGATTCTCCTGAGCATTTCGAAGTGAACATCCATACCATATCATGAAAAATGACCAATAACCAAACTCCAATAACCAAAAAAAGTGACAACAACCAATAACCAAAAAAGAAACGATACAGGCAGTCCGTTGCGCCCTGACCTTTGTTCAATTGGTTATTGATGAATTGGTCATTCCCGTTTCCTCTGGTCGCTCCAGAGCGTTAGCATGTTCGCTGCCGTAGATCTATTTTGGACAGGTGTGGTCATTGGTAGTTTTTTCCTGTTGAGCCTTGTCCCGCCGATTATGTATCATGTAGGTTCAAGGAGAACAGTGACTATGAGACTCAAGGATAAAGTTGCCCTTCTTACTGCGGCCGCGGGCGCCGGGATCGGGCAGGCGACGGCAAGGGCAATGGCGCGGGAGGGAGCCGCGGTAGTCGTTACCGATATTCACGGGGACAGAGCGAGGACCGTGGCGGCTGAAATAGCCGGTGAATACGGGACAAAAACGCTCGGCCTCGCGTGCGACGTGACGAGCGCCTCCGATGTGAACCGTGCCGTGGAGGCGACGCTCGGTACCTTCGGGCGCGTCGACATACTCTTCAACAACGCCGGAACGAACCGGCCCACCCGTGTCGTGGACATCACGGACGAGGTCTGGGATCTCGTGCTCGCGACGACCCTAACGGGTACGTTCTACTGCTGCAGGGCCGTCGTGCCCGCCATGATGGAACAGAACTTCGGGCGTATCATAAGTGTGACCTCCGTGGCCGGGTTCCGGGGGCTTGCCGGCGGTCATGCCCATTACGCGGCGGCGAAGGCGGGTGTCATGGCCTTTACGAGATGCCTTGCCATGGAGGTCGCCCCCCACCGCATCACGGCGAACACCATAGCTCCCAGTTTTATCTTCAACGAGTTCATACCGCACATCTACCCCCAGGACGAGATCGACAGGATGTTCGAAGAGATACCGTACCCCCGCAAGGGCACCCCGGAAGACGTCGCGAACGCCGCGCTCTTCCTTGCCTCCGACGAGGGAGAATACATGACGGGCCAGACCCTCTGCGTCACCGGCGGAAGCTGGATGAGGTAAAACACGGTTCCAGATTCCAGGTTTCAAGCAAGAAAACGGAATTCAGGCCGGGAAGCACCACGTATAATCTTCGGGCTGTGTTCTGTATGACCTGAAACTTGGAACCTGAAACCTTGTATGTTACTCCCAATGGAATATCACAGGCAGTCCATGATAAGAAGAATGAAAGTAAGGTTACCGGCGT
>MVQP01000188.1 GCA_002067235.1 Syntrophorhabdus sp. PtaB.Bin047 | reverse complement strand
CGACGAGGTCGTGAAATTTGCCGACCTCAGGAAGTACTTCGTGGCCTTCGCGAACTGCGCGTACGCGAACCCGAAATCGATATGCCCGCAGCACCAGATGATCCTCCCCAGGGTTATCAAGGGCTAACCTCAATCAGAGTTTCCGATCAGGGTGGACTTAACGGTCCACCCTGATTTTTTGTTCATTGAGTTAACCAGCTGATTGTAACCGTTGACTGATAAGAGGTGAATAGGGGTGGGGTGACGAAGGGAATGAAAGACAGACTTGCATCGATGCTCGACGAGATCCGGGGACAGGGCAACTACCGGAGCATACGCTACGTGCGGCCCCTGTGTCCGGCCACGGTGGTCCATGGCGGCAGGGAGTATCTCAATCTCTGCTCCAACAGCTATCTTTCACTCCACCTCCACCCGGCGGTGATGGCTGCGGCGAGATCGGCCGTGGACGAGTACGGGACGGGCACCTGTTCGTCGCGGAGCGTATCGGGGAGCATTGACCTTTACGAGAGGCTGGAGGCATCCGTCGCCCGCTATAAGGGCTACCGCAAGGGCCTCATATTCCCCACGGGATACATGGCGAACATCGGCATAGTGTCGACGATCCCGGGCAAGGGAGACGTTATCTTCAGCGACGAGCTGAACCATTCCAGCCTCATCGACGCCATGCGCCTTTCCCACGCGAAGAAGGTTATCTACAGGCACCGCAACCCGGAAGACCTGGAGCGAAAGCTGAAGAGGCACGCCGTTCCGGGCAGGTCTTTCGTCATAACCGAATCGATCTTCAGCATGGACGGCGATATGGCGCCCCTTGCCGACATCATGGAATTGAGGGACCGGTACGGTTTCTGTGCCGTTGTCGACGATGCCCACGGGACGGGCATATTCGGCAGGAAGGGAAGCGGCGTCGAGGAGCACTGGGGACTGAAGGGAAAAGCCGATATCCACATGGCCACCTTCGGCAAGGCCATGGGGTCCTTCGGAGCCTTCGTCCTCTCCGACCCCGTCGTCATAGAGTACCTGATCAACAGGGCGCGGACCTTCATGTACACGACGGCCCTGCCTCCGGCGGCCCTCGCGGCGTCGCAGGCGGCCCTCGAGCTCGTCGCAGGCGATCTCACCTTCAAGGAAGATCTCTGGCGCAATATCGACCACATGCGCTCGGGACTCCTGTCGGCGGGTTTCGACCTGAAACAGAGCGTGGGGCCCATCGTCCCCATCGTGGTGGGCAGGGACGACGACGCCGTGAAGATGCAGAAGATGCTGATGAAGAAGGGCTTCTTCCTCCAGGCCATCCGCCCCCCCACCGTCCCCACGGGCACATCGAGACTGCGCCTCACCGTGGTCCGGGGCTTCTCCCGCGAGCAGATGGACAGCGCCATAGAAGCGATAACCGAGGCGGGAAGGAAGATGAAACTGATATAGGGACGGGTGATAGGTGATGGGTGACAGGTGATGGGAAAGACAGAAAAGTATCTTCTCCTATGGCCTGTAACCCATGACCTATGACCCGCTTTTTTGCGACTGCAAGGAGTAAAAAGTGTATTCTAGCGAACAACTGAAGGATTGGGACAGGCGTTATATCTGGCACCCCTTTACACAGATGGGGGATTACGTGAGGAGCGATCCGCTCGTCATCGAGCGCGGTGAAGGCTTCCATCTCATAGATACCGAGGGAAGGCGTTACATCGACGGCGTTTCCTCATTGTGGGTTCTCGTCCACGGACATGGCCGAAAAGAGCTTACGGATGCCATGGAGAGGCAATCGGAGGAGCTTTGCCACTCGACCATGCTCGGTCTTACCAATGTACCCGCCGTTGTCCTCGCGAAACGGCTCGCGGAGATCACTCCCCGGGGCCTCGAGAAGGTGTTCTACTCCGACAACGGCTCCACGTCGGTCGAGATCGCGGTGAAGATGTCTTATCAGTACTGGCAGCAGAAAGGGGAGAAAAAGAGGAAGCGCTTCATCTCCTTCACCAACGGCTACCACGGCGACACCATAGGCTCCGTGAGCATCGGCGGCATCGACCTTTTCCACAAGGTCTACAGGCCGCTCCTCTTCCGGTCCCACAAGGCGCCGTCGCCCTACTGCTACCGCTGCCCGCTGAAGCTTGAGCGGGTCTCCTGCGGCATGGCCTGCATCGTGGAATTCGAACGTATCGTGAAGAGGTACAGGGACGAGGTCTGTGCCGTCGTGATCGAACCCCTCGTCCAGGGGGCCGGCGGGATGATCACCCAGCCCGACGGTTTCTTGAGAAAGGTCTCAACGATCGCGAAGGAGAACGGGCTCCATCTCATCACCGACGAGGTGGCCACGGGTTTCGGCCGGACGGGGACCATGTTCGCCTGCGAACAGGAAGGCATCGAACCCGATTTTCTCTGCCTCGCCAAGGGGATCACCGGGGGATACCTGCCGCTCGCCGCGACGGTCACGACACAGGAGATCTTCGACGGGTTCCTCGGCCGCTTCGACGAGTTCAAGACCTTCTTCCACGGCCACACCTATACGGGAAACCCCATTGCCTGCGCCGTCGCCGTCGAGAACCTCGCCCTCTTCGAAAAGGAGCGGACGATAGAGCGCATGGCGGACAAGATAACCCTCCTTCGGGAGGAGCTGAAACGCTTTGGTGACCTCCCCGCCGTGGGTGAGGTGCGCCAGAGGGGTTTCATGGTGGGCATCGAGCTTGTCAGGAGCAGGAAGGCGAAGAAACCCTACCCCCCCGGCGCGAAGATCGGTCAGAATGTCACGCTGGCGGCGAGAAAGCGGGGCGCCATAATAAGGCCGCTCAGCGATGTCATCGTCCTCATGCCGCCTCCGGCCATAGACGCCGGGACGCTCAAAGAGCTTGTGGACGTGACCTACGATTCCATAAAAGAAGCGACCGGCGCGCCCTAAAAAGGGGACACGCCGGCCGGCCTTGACGGTTCTGTTGTTCGTCTGTCTCAGACGGTAAATTCCTTCACTATTCCCTGGAGGCTCACCGACAGGCGGGACAGCTCATCGGACGCCTGGCTGACCTGGTTCGAGGCGGAGGATGTCTCTTTCGATATGTTGGCGATGGAGTCGATATCCTTGCTGATCCCTTCGGATGTCGCCGTCATCTCTTCCGTGGCGGAGGCTATCTGCTGGACCATGAGCTGCAGGTCGTCGACCTTCTTCACGATGTTGTTGAGGGCGTGACCCGCCTGCTGGGAAAGGTCGGCGCCCGAGGACACCTTCTTCTTCACGTCTTCCATGGCGTCGACCGCCCGGTTGACCTCTTTCTGGATGTTGCCGATCATCTCTGCGATCTCCGCCGTGGAATTGCCGGTCCTCTCGGCGAGCTTTTTGACCTCGTCGGCGACGACGGCAAACCCTCTGCCGTGCTCGCCGGCGCGGGCAGCCTCGATGGCGGCGTTCAAAGCCAACAGGTTCGTCTGGTCGGCTATCTCGTTGATGACGTTGACGATCTCACCGATCTGCTTGGAGAGCTCTCCCAGGGAGCGGACCATCGCGGCCGACTCATCGACGGTGCTCGCTATCTCCTCGACTTCCCTGACGGCCATGTCGACGACCTGTTTGCCGCTTCTGGCGACCTCGACGGTCTCCTGGCCCGACACCGCGATGTTGCCCGTATTGCGGGCCACGTCGATGACGGTCTGGCTCATCTCTTCCGATGCCGTCGCCACCTGTACGGACATCTGGGCCTGATTGTCGGAGCCCCTCGACATCTGTACGGCGCTCGCGCTCAGCTGATGGCTGGCGGAGGCGATGTTGTCCGCGGAGGTGTTGATCTCGTGCACGACGCCGCGCCACTTCGCGACCATATTGCCCAGTGATTCGAGAAGGATGCCCATCTCATCCCGGCTCGTCACCTTCACGTCCACCGTCAGATCACCCTCGGCGAGCCTGTCGGCCACCTTCGTTCCCTCCTCGAGGGACCTCGTGATCGTCCGGACGGTAAAGAACGTTCCCGCGGCGATGAGGCCCATGATGACGAGGGAGATTATGATGAAGACGAGCCTCGCGCTGGCGGTCTCCTTCGTGAGCTCGTTGAAGCGTGTCTCTATCCGTTCCTCGCTCAGCTTGACGAGCTGCTTGAAGAGGCTGTCGATGGTGTTCGATATGGTGCTCGTATGCTCCGACCATATGGCCGAGGCCTCGTCGTTCTTCCCTTCCATGGCGAACTTTGCCAGCTTCACGTTATGCTCCTTGCCCTTGCCCAGCTGTTCCTTGATCTTGGCGAGGAGGCCTTCGAACTCCGCCTTGGTCTTCGGGTCCTTCACGTTGGCCATGACGCCCTCGATCTTCTTGATCGCCTCGCCGTAGGACTTGCGCGCCTCATCTATCCGTGCCTTGTCCGCGGCCTTGATGCCCTGGTCCTTCGTCAGGGCCATGCTGAGCATGGACTTGTCGATAGTGTCCACGGCGTCCTTGACCTGCTTAAAGGCCACGATCCTTCCATAGTTGTTCTTGACGATGTGGTCCATCGAACGGCCCGAACGGTCGAGGTAATAGTATCCCAGGCCGCCCATGACGAAGATGAGGACCATGAGAACCGCCGCGCCGATGCCGAGTTTCGTACTGAGCTTGAGATTGCCTGTCATGATGTCTCCTTCCTCCACTCCCGTGTGAATTTGTGATCAAGGGTGGCCCAAACCACCCGGCCTTCCCCGTTAAAAACGCCTTCCGAGCGCAAACTATTTATCGGCAGAGAAGGGACATTATTAATCCGGAGAAGGCGCCAGAGTCAGTCCGCGGGGCCGGTACCCTGTTCACGGTACCGAATCCATTGTGATATCCGCAGACTCTCCACGGGTCCCGACCCGGCGAGTTTAAATTAAAAAATTTTTAGACTATTGCTTGACATCCCGGAGAAAATAAGTATAATTATGCTTGCTTCAAGGTTGAACGTTGTTCTTTGAAAATAGTAATTAAATAGCAGGTCCACGTCTAATTCTGAAAAATTAGCAGTTCAGGTTTGTTTTGAGAGTTTGATCCTGGCTCAGAACGAACGCTGGCGGCGTGCCTAACACATGCAAGTCGAGCGCGAAAGTCCC
>MVQP01000187.1 GCA_002067235.1 Syntrophorhabdus sp. PtaB.Bin047 | reverse complement strand
GGGCAACCCCTACATCAAGGAGTTCGCCGAGCGCTGCTATGTGGTGGACCTCGGCAAACTCAACGGCAACATGTCCGACTATCTGGATTACAGGTTCCGCAAGGTGGGCCGCCCGGCCAGCGAGATCTTTACACCTGATGCCCTGACACACCTTTCGCAGCGCGCAAGGACGCCCCAGATGGCGAACAACGTCGCCGTGAGGGCCATGAAGAACGCTTACCAGGACGGGAAGACAAGCGTCCATTTCGACCACGTCAACGACGCATAGCGGTGATAGAGATGAAAACAAGGCAAGTATCAAGACACCACGCGCAACAGACAGGCACCGGCGGGCATCCCGGCAGATCCGGGAGCCCGACCGGGAGCCCCATCAGGTACCCGAACGGCGACGTGCAGTGCAGGGGATGGGGTGACCGGATCAACTTCCCGGTCTGCGTCGTCAGAAGTTTCCGGCAGCCGGAGAAGTGCAAGGGCTGTCCGCTTAACCTGTAAGGAAGGAGAGAATCATGGGAAAGCTTTTGAGTCTCATTATCGGCGAAGAGGAGAAGCCCGTCCAGGCGATTCCTCTCGAACATGCGGCCCTCTGTGCCAACTGCGAGACCGTGTTTGATGTGACGGGGCGCGCCTGCCCGGTGTGCTGCAGCGAGGTATACCTCAATGTCGGGGTCGCGCTCGGCGACGAGGAAACGAGATCACGGGTGCGGGACCTGGTGGTGGCACGATGAAGGCGGCCCTGGAGATATGGAAGGACGCGGCGGTCATCCGGAGCATGGATGACTCGGGGAGGGTTATCGACCGGTACGAGACGGACGGGATAGCCATTGATAACCACCAGTACGAGAAACGGCACGAGGATCCCGAGGGAACGCTCCCGATCGTGCCGAAAGACGTGAGCTGAGGAGGACACCATGGCAAAGAAGGTCCTAAGAGGGTCGATCAAGGTGACCCGCCTCGACGG
This sequence comes from Syntrophorhabdus sp. PtaB.Bin047, assembly GCA_002067235.1. Classification (GTDB taxonomy): domain Bacteria; phylum Desulfobacterota; class Syntrophorhabdia; order Syntrophorhabdales; family Syntrophorhabdaceae; genus Delta-02. The sequence goes on along the minus strand of MVQP01000187.1, from coordinate 4,100 downwards.
GAAGAACGAACTGGTGGGCTACAGGAAAATTGATGAGATCACGATACACGGAACGCTGGTAACGACATTTGCGGGACTCAACGAGATGCCCGTTGTCATGATCGATAACGATCCCGCGCAGCGGTACACGGTTGCCTTGCCGGATATAGTCGAAACCGCAGCCATAGTCGGCTTGCGACAAAAACTAAAAGGAGAAGCGCAAATGGCATTGAACGATGTAATAACCGTCCGCTACGCCCACAGCGGCTCCACCTATGTAGCCCGCTGCCAGGGCAAGATTGCGTCCTGCACATCGTGTGCGAAGGGCGCGGCCGAGGCAGTGGCGAGGAAGATCGTAGGCAGCCGGCCGCATGCGGTGGTCCGCGTGGACGGAGACAGGCTCTGGAAGATCGTGGAGCAAAGTAACGAGTAAGGAGGACGTATGACAACACTGGCAGAGATAGAGAAGCTCACCAAGGATTACGCGGACGCGCGGGAGAGACTTTCAAAGACCGTGCGAACGCTCGAAGACAGGATTGCCCGGCTGAAGCGCCGTTACCTGCCCGGAATCAAGGCGCAGGTAGGCTCCACAGCGGCCAGGAAGCTGGACCTCAAGAATGCGATCGAGGACAGTGCGCCGTTGTTCGTCAGACCCCGCACGATAATCTTCCACGGCATCAAAGTGGGACTCCAGAAGGGCTCCGGGAAGATCCAGTATGACAAGTCGGAGACCGACAGGATAGTCCGCCTCATCGAGAAGCACTTCCCCGAACAGGCGGAGGTCCTCATCCTGACAAAGAAGACGCCTATCAAAAAGGCTCTTGCGAACCTCTCCGGAGCGGAGCTCAAGAAACTCGGCATCGAGATAGACGACAGCACCGACGCGGTTGTCATCAAACCCACAGACAGCGATATCGAGAAAGTTGTCGACCGGCTGCTCAAGGAGAAGGACGACGAGGCACAGGAAGACGCGGCATGAAACGCCGCGATCCCCAGGAACTGCTGCGGACGATAAGAAGGCTGTGCCCGCCCGGGGAAGGCACGGGGGCGCCGATGACAATTATCTCCCGGGATGACACGGGATTCGTGGGGCGGATGAAAGTAACCCCTGAAGCAGGGCTACGTATGGAGGGGACGCTCCGCGATCTCCGGGGCAAATGAAAGGCCAAAACCATTTTCCTGATGTCAGGAAAATGGTCCGCCGGTAATGCCGGCGCTGAGGAGGCCAGGAAACAATGGACAAGACAAAGAATACCGAGATCCCGAAATTCCCGAACTGCGATGTCAGCCTGACGCACTCGGAGCAATATGGCCTCCACACGGGCTTTGACGCGATCATTTATCGTGTCATGCTGTTCCCGACAGAAAAGAAGCGGCCGAGCAAGGAGCAGATCGACAAGATGGCGCGCGTACTTATAGAGGCCGCCTGCAATGCTATGGAGACCGATTGATGACGAATGACCGCAACCGCCGTTACTCGCAATGCGGCAAGGATCACACAGAATCCTCCAGAACTCTCCTTGCCGGAGGAGAGCAATTGCGGGATCCGGCAATAACCGATCTCGGGAGTACATCGATCATGAATGACGCCATCTGCAACGTAGAACTGACAACGGACTGCTGGATCTGCGGAAAGCCTATGACACGCTTCGCACAGGACTCCTGGTACTGGTATTACCGGTGCGAGGACTGCGGCGTGGAGCGCATGTATCCGAAGGAGAGAAGCCATGCTGAAATGCCCGAAATGTAACTCCGGCAACATCGTGCCCGACAGGCGGTCTGAGACTGGCCAGAGGTGCCTGATGTGTGGGACTGCCCGCGGCTTCATCGAGAGAGAGAGAGAGAGAGAGAGAGAGTAAAAGACATGCCGGATCAACTCTCCCTTGATTCTGGCGCCCCCGTCCTTACCGAGGAACAAAAGGCCGTCTGGAACTGCATCCGGGACTGCCGCGGCAAGGGCGCCGAGATCCTGGGGACGGAGATCTCTTCTCGGACGGGGATAGACTATGACCGGGTACGGGCGGTCATCGGGAACCTGAGGAGGCACAAGAAGAAGCTGATAGGCAGCAGCGCCCGAGGCTATTTCGTGCCGGTGACGAAAGAGGAGCTGCACGAGTACTTCGCATCCATGCGGCGCCGTGGGATCACGATCCTCTGGACCGTGTCCCAGCAAGCCGGTATCTCCCTCGAGGAGATCTTTCACCAGGGGAAACTCGAACTGAAACAAGAGGAGAAATGCGCGTGAGGCCCATAGAGCCGAAACAGATCAAGCTGATCCACATAGCCAAGAGCCAGCTCAGAATCGGTGACGACACGTATAAACTTATGCTCAGACAATGGTACAAGGTCGAAACGAGCAAGTCCCTCACGTATGACCAGGCCTCGGCGTTTATCGATGAGCTGAAGAAACTCGGCTTCCGGCTAAGGACAAAACGTATCCCTCCGGAGAATCCCTGCTGGCCCTGTGCTCCCAGGACTCCCGGCGTGCCCCTTCCGGAGAATGTCGTCGTCCTCGCCAGCCCGGGCCAGCTCCGGATGATCGAGCACCTGGCGGCCGACATCAAGTGGCGCCACTGGGACGGGTACCGCAGGTGGCTGAAGAAATACTTCAAGATCGACCAGGTACGGATGTCACCGGATGCCTCCGCGGTGATCGAGGCATTGAAAAACATGTGGAAGGATCAAAACGGCTGCGCGTGCAGGAAGGCGGGGAACCGGGGATGATGAGTGAGTGGATCGAGACGATCATCGGCGAGATCACCATCGAGGACCTCCCGGACTCCTATCGCGAGGTGGCCCGCGCCATCGGCATAGAGAACGCCGTGAAGCTTTCCTCTGTGGTGGGAGGTCTGGCCTACTACTTCCCCCAGATCGAGGGGATCCTGCGGAAGAAACGGGACGAGTGCATACGGCGGGAGTTCACCGGCAACAATCACCGGGACCTCGCCAGGAAATACGGTTTGACAGAGAGATGGGTTCGTGAGATAGTGGAGGAGAAAATCTCCCAGGATCCCTTATTCGACATATCCGCTCATTGAAGTAAATTCCTGAACCACTTCAAAGGACTTCCCTCCCCCCAATCTTTTAGACTCTTAAGGTGAACGAACACCTCTCCTTTATAGCGCAGGATGCCGGGCCCGTCGCACCCGGTGTCCTGCGTCCTTTCAAGAAAAACCCCCATGAACTGGTTAAGTCCCGGATGGGAGGCGAGCCGGTGCACATCCCGGCCGCCCCTCTACCGGGCGCACGCTCGGGAGGTGCCATGTGATGCCCAGGCGTCCGGCGGAGTGCTTCATGAAGCTCGACGACACCCAGCTCCTCGCCCTGTGCATCTACGGGGAGACGGGCAAGAGGCCCGTAACGGGACCGCAGCTCGGGATAGCCTGGTGCGTTATGAACCGGCTCAAGGTTCTTAACCAGCGGGTTGGTGAGGTCACCTTGAGGAGCGTCGTTCTCTCCTCGAGGCAGTTCCCCTGTTTTAAGGAGGGCAACCCGAATCGCCTGGGTCTCATGGCGATCGCCTGCGGGTGGGACAAGGCGTTCCAGAGAAACAAGCACCTGCGCGAATGCTACCGGATAGCCGAGGGTGTCATGAACGGCGATCTCCCGGACAACGTCTCCGGGGCAATCCACTACAGGAGAAGCAAAGACCAGGCTCCCTGGCCGGAGGCGAAGGAGCTCGTCGCCGTCATCGGCGACTACGAATTCTACGCATAACAGGAGGCATGAGCATGATCAGCGAAGCAAAGAAATACCTTTTGCGGTTTGGAATTCCCCTCGCCGCCATGATCGCCATGATCGCCATCCTGAGACCTGAGAACATCGTCCTCGTGGTCTACAAGATGTGCCTCATCGTGATAGGGCTCGTCCTGTGCGAGCTGATCTGGGTGATAAGCTACAAGCCCGTTTTCGGAAGGATCGAGGAGCTTGAGACCTATGAGAAGCGCAGTGTCCTTATTTTTCGCGGCATTCTTTATCTCGCTATTGTCCTCGGCATTACCTGGGGACTGTAACGCGATCGAGCGGTGTCTGAAGTACCGCGCCCAGGTCATCCGCGAGGCCCGCTACCATATCGGCCTTAATGCCCCCTGGCACCTCTTCCTCGGCCAGATCGAGCAGGA
>MVQP01000186.1 GCA_002067235.1 Syntrophorhabdus sp. PtaB.Bin047 | reverse complement strand
CTGGGCGTTGTCGGCGTTCTGCTTGATGTTGGAGGACATCTCTTCCATGGAGGAGGAGACCTCTTCCGCCGATGCCGCCTGGACGGTGGCGCCCTCGGACACCTGCTGGGAGCCGGAGCTCATCTGCTGGCTCGCCGCGGCCACGTTGTCCGATGCGGAGCTGACACCCTCGACGACCTCGCGGAGCTTCTCCACCATGTTCTTCATGGCGGCAAGGAGCTTGCCCGTCTCGTCCTCGCTGCGTATCTCCACGTTGACCGTGAGGTTGCCCTCGGCCAGGTCATTGGCCACATGGACCGCGTCGTTCAATGCGTTCTTCACCTTGCGGGAGACGAAGAAGGCGATGCAGAGGATGACGATGGCACAGACGACGGTCGCTATGATGACCTGCCACTGGATCTTGTTCGTCTCAGCCTGGACGTCGTCGACGTAGATGCCTGTTCCTATGACCCAGTCCCACTGCTTGAAGAGCTTGACGAATGTGATCTTGGGAACGGGTTTGGAGTTGCCGCCCTTGGGCCACATGTAGGAAACGAAGCCCTGACCCTTCTCCTTGGCGACCTGCGCCATCTCGCGGAAGAAGTACTTGCCTTCGGGGTCCTTCTCGTTCGACATGTCCTTCCCGTCGAGCTGGGCGTTAATGGGATGCATGAGCATCTTTCCCGCACTGTCCGTTATGAAGAAATACTCATCCCCGGAGTAACGGACGGCCTTGAGGTTCGCGATGCTGCGCTGCTTGGCCTCTTCGAGCTTCAGTTCACCGGACTTGACCTTCGCCTCGTAGGAACTGATGATCGTGTAGGCGATATCGGTGTGATCGTTCAGAGCTGTCTTCTTCTCGCCCATCAGCCTGTCGTTCACCATGGGGATGAAGTAGAGGATCATTCCGGCCATGATGATCACGATGGTGAAGAGCGATATGCTCATCACTTTTGTTCCGATGGACCAGTTGTTAAACCATTTCATAATAACCTCCTTGTATGGATGCAGGACTGTGTTGCTCTTGACCATGATGGATTACCTGAGCCTGCCGGCTATTCTTCCGTAAGGATGTGTGCTCCAACATATCATCAGTTGTCGGCAACCCGGGGAAGGGGAATATATCGCATTGTCTGATTCTGATGTAAGAAGAGTCCTACAAGGGTGGATTTGGCGGTGGATCTCTCCTTGACGACAGGGTTGCACAAGGGGGACAATGAGAGTATGGATGTGACGCGGGAACAGGTGGAAACGGTGTTGGCGGTCCTCACGGGCATCGGCCTCAGCGCGGCCTGCGGGTTCAGGATCTTTCTGCCCCTTCTTGCCCTCAACCTGGCTTCCATGTACGGCCTCGTCGGCCTGGCGCCGGGATTCGAATGGATCGCGGGGTATCAGGTCACGATAGCATTCGGGCTCGCCACGGTGCTGGAGATCGTTGCCTATTATGTTCCCTGGCTTGACAACATCATGGATTCCATAGCCTCGCCGGTGAGCGTCATCGCGGGTACGATCGCCACGGCCTCGCTCATAACCGATATCCCGCCTTCGTTGAAGTGGACCATATCGATCATTGCCGGGGGTGGGATAGCGGGCTTGCTCCAGGGCGCGACGGTGGCCCTGCGAGCGAAATCCACGGTCTTCACCGCCGGGCTGGGGAATTTCCTGGTCGCCAGCTTCGAGCTTCTGGCGTCCGCCATCGTCGCCTTCCTGTCGCTCATTCTCCCCATCGTTGCCTTCATCCTGGCACTGCTTCTCGTCACGTACTGCCTCATTCTGGCGAGGAAAGTGTATATGAGGAAAAAGAGAGGCATGCAAGGATAAAAAAGTTCAAGCCGTCTCTTCTTTATGTTTCCTTATTTCTTCGAGAAAGATCTGGCCGTATTTCTCCAGTTTTGCCTGGCCGACTCCGGAGATGGTGAGCATTTCCTCCGGTGTTTGCGGCAGGCGCGTCGCCATTTCTCTGAGGGTGTTGTTATGGAATACGGTGTACGCGGGGAGTGAGGACGCTCTGGCAAGCTCTCCCCGCAGTGAGCGAAGACGTTCCCAGAGGACGGGGTCAAAGGCAAAGCTCTCCACGTCTGCCCCTGGTTCCTGTCCGGGCATTTCCCGGACGGGTCTGGTTCCTGCTTTTCTCGGGGAAGGCGAGGGATCCCTGCGGAGTTCGAAGATTTCCTCTCCTCTCAGCACGGGTTGGCACCTGGCCGACAGGCGCAGGCCTCCTTTCCTTCCCATATCCGCCTTCATGAGTCCCGCGGCAACGAGCTGCCTGTAGACGGACCTCCATTCATACGCCGAGAGCTCCCTGCCTATGCCGAACGTGGAGACCCTGTCATGCCCGAAGGCCCGGACCCGTGCCGTGCCCTTTCCGAGAAGGACGTCGACGAGATGGTTGGCCCCGAACATCTGCCCCGTCCTGTAAGCGCAGGAAAGGGCCTTTTGCGCGAGCACGGTTCCGTCCATGACCTCCACGTTCCCGAGGCATGTGTCGCAGTTGCCGCAGGGGTCGGCAAGGGTCTCCCCGAAGTACCCGAGGAGTACCTGCCGGCGGCAACGCGCAGTTTCCGAATAGCCGAGCATCGCCTCCATCTTCCGGTACTGGATCGCCTTGAAGTCTTCATCTCCCGGGGAGGTGTCGAGTATCTGGCGGAGCATGACGATGTCCGCCAGGCTGTAGATCATCCATGCCTCCGCCGGCTCCCCGTCGCGGCCCGCCCGGCCCGTTTCCTGGTAATAGCCTTCCAGGGTCCGGGGAAGGTTGAGATGCGCGACAAAGCGTATGTCGGGTTTGTTGATGCCCATGCCGAAGGCTATGGTCGCCACCATTATGGTGCCGTCGCCCTCGAGGAAATACCTCTGGTGCCTGAGGCGCACGTCCCGGTCAAGGCCGGCGTGATAGGGCAGGGCGGCAAGTCCCCTCTCCTGAAGGAACCGTGCGATCTCTTCCGTCTTCTTCCTTGTCATGCAATAGACGATGCCCGATTCACCGGGGTGCTCGGAACGGATGAAGTGGATGAGCTGGTCTTTTTCCTTTTCCTTGACCTCCACCCTGTAGTGTATGTTGGGCCTGTCGAAGCTCGTTATGAAGCGCCGTGCCTTCGCGAGGTGCAGTTTGTCGATGATCTCCCGTCTCGTGGTCTCGTCGGCCGTCGCGGTGAGCGCCACACGCGGCACACCGGGGAACTCGCCCGCCAGGATGCCCAGCTCCAGGTATTCCGGCCGGAAATCGTGCCCCCACTGGGATACGCAGTGCGCCTCGTCTATCGCGAAGAGGGCTATTTCCATCCTGCCGAGGAGGGCCATGAAACCATCAGTGACGAGCCTCTCCGGTGCCACGTAGAGCAGGTCGATCCCGCCTTCCGTGGCGCGCCTTTCGATGGACCGGGCCTCGCGGGCATCGAGAGTTGAATTGAGAAATCCCGCCCTGATGCCAAGTTCCCGGACCGTGTCCACCTGGTCCTGCATGAGCGCTATGAGGGGGGAGACCACGACGCAGACCCCCCTCCGGATTAGCGCCGGGACCTGGTAGCACAATGATTTTCCACTTCCCGTGGGCATGAGCACGAAGGCATCCCCCCCGGCCACAAGATGCTCGACGATCTCTTCCTGATAGGGGCGGAAAGACGTGAATCCGAAGTATCTTTTCAGAATTTCCCGCGGTGATACGCGTGTATCTGCAGCTTCCATAAAGAACCCTCACTCGACGTAATATGCCCGCCACTAGATTACCCCAACGGGCCACTTAAAACCACACCGGAGACATATTACTTTTGAGGAGGAATAAAAAGCACTGTAAAGGAGAATAATTGTGGCGTTCTGTTGCCGGCCGCAGGCCGGAACCCAGTTGCTTCTTGCCCACGCTTCTCCTGGATCCCGGCCTAAAGCCGGAATGACGACAACGAATGTTGAAGAGTTCAAGGATAGAAACGGTCTTCTTTGCCTGAAACTTGGAACGTGAAACCGTCTTTATCCTTGAACCCTTGAACAGTCTCTATTCTCGAACCTGAAACCTGAAACCTGGGACCTGGGACCGGTCTTACAGCACTTCCTCCAAACTCTTGCCCACTGCTCCCCAGTTCACGATGTTCCAGTACGCCTCGACGAACTTCGCCCTGTCGTTCTTGTAGTCGAGGTAGTAGGCATGTTCCCAGACGTCGAGGGCCATGAGGATCCTGAACATGGGATAGATGTTGACGTTGTGTTTCTCCACCTGCATGATAAGCGGTCTGTTCGTCAGTCTGCAGAAGGTGAGGGTGGCCCACCCCGATCCTTCCGCGCTCGCGGCGGCCTGTGAGAAGATCTTCTTGAAACGGTCAAAGGAGCCGTACTCCCTGTCGAGAAGTTCCGCCAGGGCCCCTGTCGGCTTGCCTCCGCCGCCCTTGCCCGCGGGGGCCAGGTTCTCCCAGAAGATGTAATGGAGGAGATGTCCCCCGATGTGGAAAGACAGCTCCTTGTACGTCGCCTTCGTATCGAAATCGGTGTTGTCGGTTTTTGCCTTGTCGAGCCTCTGAAGTATGGCATTGGCCCCGTTGACATATGCCGCGTGGTGCTTGTCGTGATGCAGCGTGAGAAGCTCTTTGGATATGTATGGCGCGAGAGCGTCATAGCCATAGGGAAGATCGGGTAAAGCGTAGAGTTTCTGTGCTTCCATCTCGTTGCCTCCTTTTGGATTACTGTCGTAGATTTGCCTGTCTGCTGCCGTCTTGAGTGAAACCGGCCGTATATATCAATTGTAGCACGTAATCTGCCGGGAGGCGCACGGTGACGGTATCCCTTCCTCGTGCGGCCTTGCGCTAGGAAGAACCCCCCTCTTTTCTTGAGAACATCTGACACTCCATCCCGGAGCTTGAGAGCACCTCGCGGGATGGGATGACCCGGGATTTGAACCCGATGGCCCTGCACCCGTAAGGGAACGACCTGTCATGTGTGATATAGAAGTGGATACACGAATGACACCTGACGCCCCCCGTGTCGCCCTGACGTTCCATATGAGAGACTGCCTTCCCCTTCATGATCTCTGTCCTGAAACCTTGTATGTTACTCCCAATGGAATATCACAGGCAGTCCATGATAAGAAGAATGAAAGTAAGGTTACCGGCGT
>MVQP01000185.1 GCA_002067235.1 Syntrophorhabdus sp. PtaB.Bin047 | reverse complement strand
CACGATTGTTGACCCGGCATTGATCTTTTTTGGCTTTTAGACCTGAGACTTGCAACCTGAGACTTGCGACAGTTCCTTGGCCTGTGACGGTCTTTCCGCTCTCCTCCTTTTCCCTCCCCTGAATCGGGGTTTTCTTCGCGCATTATCAGGGAATGCCCTATACATTCTCCGGCCGTCATGCGTTATCCTACGCACGGTTGTTTGATCGTGCCGTCACATCCTCGCAAAGATGCATGACCCTCCGAGAGAGCCCGTCATCCTTATCGCCTGCGCAGAAGACCAATGATCGGTCCGGGACGGCACGATCACCGAACCTTGCAAGGAAGCGTAAGAAATTGAAGAAAACTCTCTCCTCCCTTATCTGTCTGATCCTCGTCGCCCTGCCTCTTTGTGCCGCCGCGGAGAGTGGGAATGCCGAGGTCATGGACCTGACGGGGTCCGTTCCCGGCATGATCGCGGTGCTCCTCTTCGTCGTGGCCTATGGCTTCGTGATCCTCGAGGAGAGGCTTCACCTGCGGAAGAGCAAGCCCGTCATGGCCGCGGGCGGCATCATCTGGATCATGGTCGCCCTGGCGTGCATGGCGGCGGGAAAACAGGAGGCCGTCCATCAGGCCATTATCGGCAGCCTCACGGAATACGTGGAGCTCTTCCTCTTCCTTCTCGTAGCCATGACATACATAAACGCGCTGGAGGAGAGGAAGGTCTTTGAGGCCCTGACCACATGGCTCGTGAACAAAGGGTTTGGCCTGAGGACGATATACTGGCTGACGGGCACCCTGTCGTTCTTCATATCGCCCGTGTGCGACAACCTCACCACCGCCCTTCTCATGGGCGCCGTTGTCATAACCGTCGCACGGAGCAACAGGAGGTTCGTCGTCGTTTCCTGCGTCAACATTGTTGTCGCCGCCAACGCCGGCGGCGCCTTCTCGCCTTTCGGCGACATCACCACATTGATGGTCTGGCAGAAGGGCAGGGTCCAGTTCGGAGAGTTCCTCGCTCTTTTCATCCCCGCGGCGGTGAACTGGCTCGTTCCCGCTGTCATAATGGGCTTTTCCGTTCCCAACGAGATCAAACGCAGATCGACGATACCCCTTAAGATGAAGGTCGGCGCGCGCCGCGTCATGGCCCTCTTTGTCCTGACCATCGTTACCGCCGTCCTCTTCCACAATGTCCTTCGTCTCCCTCCCGCCGTCGGAATGATGCTCGGCCTGGGATACCTCTCCTTCTTCGGGTATTTCCTGAAGATCAGGGAGACGCGCAATCGCTGTCTTGAGGACCCCCTCGACGTCATGGGACACGAAAAGCGCAAGACCTTCGATCTCTTCAGGAAGGTCTCACGTGCCGAGTGGGACACACTCCTGTTCTTCTACGGCATCATGCTCTGTGTCGGTGGACTCGGGCAGTTCGGGTACCTCGCCGTAATGTCGGAGCATCTCTACAGCTTCGGCCATACCCCGGCCAACGTGATGATCGGGGTCATCTCGGCGATCATAGACAACATACCCGTGATGTACGCGGTGCTGACGATGGACCCCACGATGTCTCACGGACAGTGGCTCCTCGTGACCCTGACGGCCGGCGTGGGCGGCAGCCTCCTGTCCGTTGGCTCCGCCGCGGGCGTCGGCCTCATGGGAACCGCCCGGGGCATATACACCTTTGCCAGCCATCTCAAGTGGACCTGGGCCATAGCCCTCGGATACGCCGCCAGCATCTGGGCCCACCTCATCCTGAACGCGAAGCTCTTCAGCTGAAGACGGTTTCAGAAGAAAAGACCGTTTCAGGTTTCAGGTTTCAAGGAAGAAACGCGGACTGCTCCACCGTTCCGCAGTTCCTCTTCAGGCGCCTGGAAGTGTTTCTGGTTTTTGTCTTTTGCCTGGAACGTGGAACTTGGAACGTGGAACTTGCTTTTATGGCGGAGAGGCAGGGATTTGAACCCTGGGTACGGGTTTATCCGTACACTCGCTTAGCAGGCGAGCACCTTCGGCCTACTCGGTCACCTCTCCGCAGAAGCCTTAAGATGGACAAAGTATACTTGTTTGCTGTATAAAATGCAATATCGCACTCACCGGCAGGGCAATGGCAACCAGCGACATGCAAAGGATCCGCGAGATGATGACAAGGCGCCACGAACTCCTCAGGGCGACGCGCGATTTCTTTTACGATCGGGGATATCTCGAGGTTGAGACGGCGAACCTCATGGCAACGGCGCCGCCCGACCCTCATATCGACCCTCTCGAGGTTCGTATATCGGGAAAAGGCCCATTCTTTCTCCACACATCACCCGAGATGGGGATGAAGAAGCTCCTGCGTTCCGGCCACAGGCGGATCTTTGAGGTGTGCAAGGTTTGGCGCGTCGAGGACCACCAGGAGGTGCACAACACGGAGTTCACCATGGTGGAATGGTACCGTGAAGGCACGTACCGCGAGGCGGTGAAGGAGACGGAAGATCTCGTGGCATTCATCGCCCGAAGGCTCCTTCATCCCGTGCCGGAACATCTTCTGCCGCCCTATCCCGTGCACGAACTCGACGGGGTCTTCCGGAAGACGATGGGGTTTGATCCTTTTCCCCTCGACCGGGACGCCTTCTTCGGCGCCTTGAGAGAGAGGGGCTTCCCGGGCATCGACGACAGGGATGACTGGAACAGCCTCTTCTTCAAGGCACTCATCCAAAGGATCGACGACGCCATCAGAAGCCCGAGACCCTGCTTCGTCGCAGGGTGGCCCTTCTCCATCTCCACGATGGCAAAAAAGCGCGACGACAACCCCGCCGTCGTGGAACGCTTCGAACTCTACATCGACGGCCTCGAGATAGCCAACGGATACACGGAGCTCACCGATCCCGGTGAACAGCGCGAACGCTTCCTCGAGGACAACACAAAGCGGGCCGGGATGGGAAAACGGACCTTTCCCATCGACAACGATTTCCTCGACGCCATCGAAACGATAGACACCCCCTCAGCCGGCGTCTCCGTGGGTCTCGACAGGCTCCTCATGGCCCTCCTGGAAAAGAAGACCATCGGGGAAGTGATACCGGACAGACTCCTGGTCTGAAAAGACCGTTTCAGGTCCCAGGTTCCAGGTCTCAGGTCAAAAATAGATCCCTGCAGGATGTTGCCGGTTCGCGTCTTTAGCCTGAAACCTGAAACTTGACCTGAGACCGTTTTTCCCTGCCTTGACCAATCCCCCCTGCTGTCCTATAGTTAAGTTACTTATGCAAAACGGCGACCTCGACAAATATGTGGATATGGCCAAAGGAAGAGGGGCCGACCACGCGCTCATCGTGAATACCTCATCGATCTCCACGGCCCCGTGGGTGCGCATGAAGTGCCGCTTCGGGTGCCCCGGATACGGCCTGAGATTGTCCTGCCCGCCCCATACCCCCGAGTACGACAGAACGCGGTCAATGCTCGACTCATATGACCGCGCGATCCTCCTCCATTATCACTGGGTGAAGGGGACCAATTCGGTGGCCGTACTTAACGACGCAGTGGTCGATATGGAGACAACGCTTTTCCTGGATGGGTTTTACAGGGCCTTCGGGATGGGTTGCGGTTTCTGCACCCTGTGCAGGAAGTGCGACACCACGAAAGGCTGCGTGCATCCCGAACGCATGAGACCCTCCATGGAATCCTGCGGCATAGACGTCTACCGGACGGCACGCACGAACGGCCTTCCCATCGAGGTCGTGCGCACCCACGCTCAAGACCGGGATGTATACGGCATCGTTCTTATCGACTGAACAAGGGTCAAGGGTGACATCATGAATGACAAGGAGAGGCTGGACGCGCTGGAAACGGCGCTTGGAAACGAGATGAAGGAGCGCGAATTCTATCTCACCAATGCGGACCGCACGCAGAACCCCTTGGGCAAGGCGATGTTCAGGCGGATAGCCGAGGATGAGCTCGAACATTATCAGCGGCTCAAGGAGCTCCATGAGAAGTGGGCGGCTGAGGGCAGGTGGCCCGAAACGTTGCCTCTCGTGGTGAACACCACGAACATAAAGGAGGTTCTCGTCAACACCCTCAAGGGCATGGACCGGTCGGCCCCGACCGATGCGGGAGACCTCGAGGCCGTGAAGATCGCCGCCGATTTCGAGGACAAGGGCGTCCGCCTCTACAGGCAACTCGCCGCAGCCTCGATGGACAAGCAGGAAAGGGACTTCTTCGAACTCCTGTCAATGATCGAATACGAACACTTTTTGTCCCTGCGCGAAGCCGAAGAATACCTCGAGAATCCGGCTGCCTGGTTCGTCAAGGTCGAGCACCCCATGATGGACGGCGGGTGATGGATGAACGTCTGTTTCCGTAGGATGTGTTTAACTTGTAATTAATACTTGACCAGAATTATTCTTAAGTAGTATATTTTCTTAGTTAAGGACTTTTACTCGAATGGAAGACGGTCCCGGCAACAAGAGCATGAAAATGACCCCGCAGAGGATGGCAATAATGAAACACCTCGACGGCAACACATACCACCCCAGCGCGGCCGACATATACGGCGCCCTCAGGGAACAGTTCCCCACCATGTCCCTGGCTACCGTTTACAACACCCTGGAGGTTCTGAAAGAGCAGGGGACCGTCATCGAGCTTTCCATAGACCGGGGAAAGAAACGTTTTGACCCCAATCCGAAACCCCATCACCATCTCATGTGCATCAGGTGCAAGGCCATAGTGGATGTCTTTGTCGAGTTCCCCCTCACCCTCCCCGATGCACAGACACAGGGGTTCGAGGTCATCGGCAACCGCGTGGACTTTTACGGGATCTGCAGATCGTGCTCCGACGAGCAGAAAGGATCGATGCAAATAGATCAAAAATAGAGGAGGATCATATGGTCTGGACATGTTCTGTTTGTGGTTATCAGTACGATGAAAAAGTTGAGAAGGTCCCTTTCGAGCAGCTCCCCGATGACTGGTCTTGCCCCATCTGTAACGCACCGAAAAGCGCTTTCGAAAAATCTGAGTCATAACTACCCCTTAAACCCCTACCCCATTTTTTTCACTACCCCAATTCCCTCCCGCAACGGGAGGGGTTTGTCTTAGAGACGGTCGCAGGTCGCAGGTCGCAGGTCGCAGGTCGCAGGTCGCAGGTCGCAGGTCGCAGGTCGCAG
>MVQP01000184.1 GCA_002067235.1 Syntrophorhabdus sp. PtaB.Bin047 | reverse complement strand
GGGCGGCGACGATGAACGGGGTGTGATGGGTTGTGAAGATGTAGCCCACCTTCAGGGTGGGAATGTCGGCGGCCAAGGCGCCGGATACAAGAACGAGAACCGCAAGGACCGCAACAAAGGACATCAGCTTCAAACTCTTGAACAGGTGCATTTATACCTCCTCGTTATTGTGGTATTCCTCTACCGGAAAAAGCGCTGCCTTTTACCGGATCGATATCAATGCGCGACAGGGTTCAACAGGATTCCAGCAGGGCCTCCACGCGGGTACGTATCTGCTCGACGTCGCCCAGTGAGAAGTCCGTCACGATCTTGAGGAACGGCAGGCCGTGGACCTTCTCAACGTGTTCCCCCACCTTGTGGGATTCGATGTTGAAGGAATGGCACGCCTGGAGCACGACGTCGATGACGGCGTCGGGCCTCATCTTCTCGATGAGGCGGGTCATTTCGGTCAGGCGCCGTGCGTTGGGGGTCATGCAGGAGCAGGGTATCTTGAGATAACGCTCGGCCAGCGCCCGCACGGGGTCACCCGTCCCTTCGGCGGTATCCGTCATGTAGGGTTTGAACCCGGAGCAGGCATCAAGGGCGACGATCACGCCGCCCGCCTCCTCGATGATGGCGAAGACCTTCTCGGCATCCCCCCCGACGGGACAGCCGGTGACCATAACACGCGGAGCACCGGCCGGGCCGTAAGAGTATCCCCCGTCCCGGCGTTCTTCGAGCTTCCTCAGGGCCTCGGTAAGGACGGGCTCCATGTCTTTTCCCGATGACCCCTGGGCCAGGAAGGTGAGGTCGTACATCTCCCGCCAGCCCACGATGGCGGGCCTTAGCGCCGCGAACTCGAAAACCTCCCGCATCATCGCGTTCCTGCGATTGATGTCCCTGATGGAGTCTTCGATCCCGTCATCCGTTGTGCGGGCCCCGAAGGTTGTTTCGAGAAACCCCTCAAGCTTGCGGATCATGGCCGTCCAGTTGGTTATGGCCTCCTCCTGGTCCGGGACCTGGGGCAGGTCCATGATCCACGTGGGCTTCAGGTCTGTTATGAGCTCGAACATCTTCTTCTTCCCGTCGCAGGTCGTCTCGCCTATCACCACGTCGGCGAGGCCGTAGAAGGGACACGTGTCGGTGATGATGAAGCCGTAGCTCGACTTGATCAGGGGGCAGAGGTTCGCGGGAAGGACCGTTTCCGCGGCCTCTATGGTGGCGTTGGAAAAGGCGCAGAGCGTGGCGGGCGATATGCCCATGGCCAGGATCAGTTCCGTCGGGGCGTACCCGCAGTAGACCCCGGCGACCTTCCTTCCCTCCTTCCGCTTCTCCTGGAGGCGGGCAAGGACCCTCTTCGTGGGTGGCCCACCCGTGTACTCGTCATTGATGAGAGGTTCAACGGTTCTGCTCATGTCCTGTTCCCTCCATTGTCATGGGGTAGCGTCCTCGCGCCCCCCGCTTTTGAGCGCGTGAAGCGCCGCGCCAAGGGCTCCCACCATCTGCGGGTCCGGGGGCACGAAGACGGGCCGCCCGAGGTCTTCCGCTATCAGCGTCTCGACGCACCCGTTCAATGCCACACCTCCGGCGAAGAAGACCTCGCCCGAAGGCGCTATGCGCTTCAGCAGCGTCGTGGAGCGGCTCACGATCGCCCTGTGGATGCCGAGCGCCACCTCGGGGCGCGCGGCCCCCTTTGCCGTGAGCGAGATGACCTCCGACTCCGCGAAGACGGTGCACATGCTGTTTATCTTCTCGAAACGCCCCGCCGACAACGCCGCCTTCGGGAACTCCTCCAGGGTATAGCCGAGGGCGGCCGCCATGATCTCGAGGAAGCGGCCCGTACCCGCGGCGCACTTGTCGTTCATCTCGAACTTGCTCATCTCGCCGGCCTCGTTGAGGGAGATGGCCTTCGTGTCCTGTCCTCCGATGTCGAGGATCACCCTGCAGGTCGGGTAAATGGCCTTTGCCCCCAGGGCGAAGGCCTTGATCTCGCTGATGACAGGGCAGTCGAGGTGCTCCTTCAGGAGGTGGCGGCCATATCCGGTGGCCACAATGGTGTCGTAATTGACCCCCTCCATGAGGGCGCGCGCCGCTTCCAGGGGGTCGTGTGACGTGAGGCCCTTGCGTGTGAGGACCGTCTCGCCTTGCTCAATGACCACGAGTTTTACGGTCCTTGAACCGATGTCGAGGCCGGCCGTCCTCATCCTTGATGGATCCTCTCGACGAACGCCTCGATCCGGGTCTTGAGTTGACCCATGTCTTCCTGGCTGTAGTCCGTTTCGAGGCGCAGGACCGGAATACCCGAGCCCTCGAGGGCTGTTTCCACGGGACCGCTCTCCACCAGGTAGGGCTGGCAGAACTGGAGGCTGTAATGGATGACGCCGCGGGCGCCGTACCTGCCGAACATGTCCCTGACGTGATCGATGCGGGAGGGATTCGGCGTGAAGACGGCGCAATCGATGTTGAAGTAGCGTTCGGTAACCGCGTCGAGCATCTCCGGCAGGGTGGCACCCTGCGCCTCGGTGAGCCACCGCGTACCCCGTTCTCCCACACAGGATTCTTCGCCGACTATCACTGCCCCGCTGGTCTCGATGATGAACGGGACCTTCCAGTTGGGTACCGCCATGGGGCATCCCGAGATGACGAGGCGGGGCGTTCCCTTCGGTAGCACTCCTTCGCCCTTCTTCACGCGCTCCTCAAGCTCATCGCAGAGGGTGTTGACGGAAGCTGTGAAGCGCACCGGGTCGTCGTAGAAGAAGACCTGGTTGACAAGAAGTGCATCGAGGCCGGAGATCGGGGCGGGGTCGGCCTTGCGCAGTTCGGCGAGGCGCTTCACAGCCTGTCTCTTCGCGTTGACGGTCGCTATACCCTTCTTCAGGCTCTCGGCGGTGACCTTCCGTCCGCTCTTCTCCTCGAGCCTTGTCAGGAACTTTGCGTACTCTTCCTTGAGAAGTGCTCTCCCGGGGCCGCTTTTCATCTGGGGCAGGTCCATGATGTAAAGGTCCTTCACCATGGGTCCGAGGACCTCGTAGGACTTCTTCTTGCCGTCACAGGTGTTCTCACCGACGACGATGTCGCTCGCCTCGAGGTAGGGGCATACGAGCCCCCGCTTGAATCCGAAGGCGGACTTGATCAGCGGGCAAAGGTTCCTGGGGACCACCTCTTCAGCACCCTCGAAGTTGAACTCCGCTCCTGCGCAGAGCCCGACGGACACCCCGTCCACCGCAAGGATGAGTTCCTCGGGTACGAAAACACAGTAGGAACCCACGACGATGCGGCCCTGCGCCTTGGCGTCCATGAGTTCCTTGATCCTCAGGCCATGCACCTCGCTCATCACGAAGTCGAAGTATTTCATACCCTCAGGCCGGTTCTTCTGGGAAAGGAAGATGTCCTGATACGCGCCGCCAAGGACGGACAGGAGCGCGTCATGGCCCTTGAGGTCAAGGCCGAGATCCGACCACATCTGTGTGTAATCTGACATGAAAACCTCCTGAGAACAAAGGATTCAGCCGCGGGTATCCGCACCGGACCCTCTGAGGAGGCGATTGATGACTTAAGGTGGGGAAACCGCGAACACGGTCGTGACGGGGAACCTCCCGGGCCCCCTGTACAGGGCTCAGCCCAATGGAATGAATATGTTTAAAGTTCTGAACATAGTCCTTATGGTTATTTGTGAGATAATGTAACTGAATTGATTTGGGGATGTCAAGCTTTGTGCGGGCGAGGCTGATCTGGTCGTGTCAGCGTCGCACGATCCGGGCAAGAAGACAGCGTCCACCGGGGAATCCGCTGACAGGGTCGAGACAAGCGTCGTCGGTGAGCACATTCGCATTGGCTTCATCCCAACCGTGAGACATGGAGATAACACCGGCGAGTATTGACGGAGTGCGCTTTGCCCTGACCTCGATGCTTCCTCTTAATGTCTCGACGAGGACCATGTCGCCATCTTTCACCCCGAGGCTTTCCGCGGTGGCAGGATGGATCTCCACGTACGGCTCCGGTGCGCGGCTCCGAAGGGAGTCGACATTGCGGAAGCGGGAATGGAGATATTCGAGCCTTCGGGCTCCCGTTGTGAGAACGAGGGGGAACAGGGAGGCCACGTCCGGAGTCGAAAGGGGGCTCTCGGCGGGTTCGGCGTAGGTGGGGACCGGGTCATAACCGTGGCGCTTGAGCAGGTCCGAATAGATCTCCACCTTGCCCGAATCCGTGTCGAAGCCTTCCTTTTCGTATTTCTTTGCCGTCCAGCGGTGATAGGCGTAGCCTTCCGGCATGTCTCTCAAGTCAGCATAAGTGAGCTCCAGGGCCTTTAGCCTGAAGGTAATGGCCTCCTCTTCCGTGCTCCAGGGAAAGGAATCCGAATGGCCCATGCGGACCGCGATCTCTCTCCATATCTCCCAGTGTGTGGGCAATCCCCCGTCATTGCATATCCTCGGGGCGAGCCCGATCCGGGGTTCGAGAGAGATGTGGGAGCTGTCCCACAGCTCGTCGCCGCCGAGGAAGGACGCGCAGGGCAGGACGAGATGGGCCTGCCTTGCCGTTGCCGTCATGACGGGGTCGATGACGGCCAGGAACTCAAGCCTTGACAGCGCCTCCCGAACCCGCCCGGCATTGGGCCAGGTGAGGACAGGGTTGCTTCCGGCCACCACGAGGCCTTTCAACGGATATGGCTTCTCCTCCAGGATGGCCCGGGCGTAGAGATTGGCCTGCGCGTTTCGCGAGACCTTGTGGAACAACGGGTATTCATCGGCACCGATAGCTTGTTTCACTCCGCTGCCCGGCATCAGTTGCAGGTCCGAGAGCGGTGCCTCATTGAGGAAGACGGCCCCGCCGGCGATATCAAGATTGCCCGTGATCGCCTGAAGAGCGGCGATGCCGCGGGCGGCTTGAAAACCGTTTGTGCTCAGTTCAACGGCCACGCCGAGGGATATGCAGGCGGCCGGTGCCGACGCGTAAAGCCGGGCCGCCTTTCGTACCCGTCCCGCCGGTATGCCCGTGATCCTCTCGACCTCCTCCGGCGGATACGCGTCAACAGCGTGACAAAGAGCGTCAAAACCGACCGTCCATCTTTCGACAAAATCCTTGTCGTAGAGATGTTCCCTGACTATCAGGTGAAGAAGGCCCAGAGCCAGGGCGCCGTCCGTGCCCGGCCTTAACTGGAGATGCAGGTCCGCCTTTTCGGCAAGCCGTGTCTTTCTCGGGTCTATAACGATGAGCGCGCATCCCCGCTTTCTCGCCTCGGCGATCTCATTGACGAAAGAAGGGGCGGATGAACCCGGGTTCTTCCCCCACAGGACAATGCATTTGCTCCGCGCGTAATCGCCG
>MVQP01000183.1 GCA_002067235.1 Syntrophorhabdus sp. PtaB.Bin047 | reverse complement strand
TGCAGAGGTTCACCATGCTCATCGCGTCGTAATTGCCCTCGGGGTTGTAATGACAGTCGTTGATGTGGCAGCCGCCGACGAACATCCCGTCCACTCCGTTCGCGAAAGCGAGGAGTATGTGCTTGAGGTCGACCCTTCCGGAGCACATCACCCGTATCAATCTAATGTACGTGGGGTATTGAAAGCGGGAGACCCCGCACAGGTCCGCCCCTCCGTAGCAGCACCAGTTGCATATGATACCCAGCATCTTCGGTCTAAATTGGCCTTCAGAACTCATCCTTTCTTACCTCCCTGACGTGTTGTTCTTTATCCGAGCGGCACTCTGATACGCTTTTTCTAAGCGTTTCCGACCGCCGTATCTTTCTGTTCCAGGATGTCACCCTTGTGGAGCCCCGCGAGTATCTGGCTGAAGATCTCCTCGTCGGTGTAGTGTTTGAGCTGGATCGCCCCCGTCGGGCACTTCGAGTTGCACAGGCCGCATCCCTTGCAGAGAACGGGAATGACCCCGGCCTTTCTCCCCTTATTTGTCTCGCGAAGCTCGATCGCGTTGTACGTGCAGGCCGGCGCGCATGCGCCGCATCCCATGCACTGCTTCTCGTTGACGGCGCAGACGGAGCCGGAGGCCACCACGGTATCATTCGCGAGAAGCGTCAGGGCCCGCCCTGCGGCCCCGTAGGCCTGGCTTATCGCCTCGGACATGAGCTTGGGGTAATGGGCCGTCCCGCAGAGATAGACCCCTTCGGCGGCAAAATCGACGGGCCTTAGCTTCACATGGGCCTCCTGGCAGAAGCCGTCGGGCCCGAGGGCCACTTTGAAAAGCTTGGAGACCTCCTGGCTTGCCGCCGAGGGGATGATTGCCGCCGCCAGAACAACAAGGTCGGCATCGAGTTCGATCCCTTTCCCGAGGACATAGTCCGGGGCCGTCACCTTGAGGACGTCGCGGCCGTCCTCCGCCTTGCCGGGTTCCACCAAGGGCTTCACGTCCGGCTCGTAGCGGATGAACCTGACCCCTTTCCCGGCTGCCTCCCGGTAGTAGTCCTCCTTGAACCCGTATGTCCGTATGTCCCGGAAAAGGACGCAGACATCCATATCGGGATTTCTTTCCTTCAGGAGAAGGGCGTTCTTGATGGACTCGCTGCAGCATATCCTGCTGCAGTAGTTGCGCTCCTCGTTCCGGCAGCCGACGCACTGGATCATGACCGCGCTCTTCGCACCGAGGACCTTTTCGTCACCCGCGGCGATCCTTTCCTCCAGCTCCAGGTGGTTCATGACCCTCTCGTTTTCCCCGTAGAGGTATTCCGTAGGGGTGTAGAGGTCGGCGCCTATGGCGATGACCGTGGCACCGTGCTTTATCTCGATAGTCCCGCGGCTCGACTCTATCTTCGTCTGGAAGTTGCCGACATAGCCCGTTGACTCCGGAATGGTGGCGCCGGTGTAGACGTGTATCATGGGGTGGCTGTAGACCTTCGCGACAAGGTCCTTGAGGAAGGCCTGGACGTCGAGTCCCTCGAGGGTGTAGTGGAGCTTGCGCACCATCCCGCCCAGTTCCTTCTCCTTCTCCACCAGCCAGACCTCGTGCCCCTGCTTCGCGATGGACAGGGCGCTCGTCATGCCCGAGATCCCGCCTCCCACCACCAGCGCCCTCTTGTCGACGGGCAGGTCGAATTCCTGGAGGGGTTCAAGGTGGCAGGACCTGGCCACGGACATCCTGATGATGTCCTTTGCCTTCTGGGTGGCCGCCTCCTTTTCCTTCGAATGGACCCAGGAGCAGTGTTCCCTGATGTTCGCCATATCGTAGTAGTACTGGTTGATCCCTGCCTCGCGCAGGGTGTCCCTGAAGAGCGGTTCGTGTGTCCTCGGGGTGCAGGCGGCAACGATGACCCTGTTGAGACCCCGCTCCTCGATGTCCTTCGCGAGCATCGCCGCCGCCTCGGTGGAACATATGAAAAGACTCTCCTCGGCGTGGACCACATTGGGGAGCGAGAGAGAATATGCCACCGTTTCGGGCACGTTCACTATCCTTCCGATATTTGCCCCGCAGTGGCACACGTAGACCCCTATCTTCGGCTCCTCACCGGAGACGTCCCTCTCCTCGGGATAGACCCTTTCTTTCGAAAGGTTGCCCCGCCTGTAGGAGAGGATCTCTCCGCAGAGGGACCCGGCACCGCTCGCGCTCAGGACCGATTCCGGTATGTCCATGGGCCCCTGGAAGGCGCCGCTGACGAATATCCCCGGGCGGGTCGTCAGGAGCGGATTGGCGGGGTCTGTTTTGCAGAACCCGTGGGAGTTGAGCTCGATTCCGAAGGCGTCCGCGATGCCCTTGAGATTGGCGGGCGGCGCGAGCCCGACGGAGAGCACCACCATGTCGAACTCCTCTTCCTTCACCCCGTCGTCAGGGGTCGAATACCGTACGGTCACGTTCTTCGTCACCGGGTCTTCGCGCTCTATGGAGACATAGCTCCTGATGAACCGGACGCCGGGGAGGTTCTCCGTTCTCTGGTAGAACCGCTCGAAGTCCTTGCCGTAGGAGCGGATGTCGTTGTGGAATATGGTGCACCTGGCGCCGTCATCGTGGTCCTTCGTGAGGATGACCTGCTTCTGGGTGTAGGTGCAGCACACCGCGGAGCAGTAGCTATTGCCCCCTTCGGTGACCTGCCGGGAGCCCACGCAGTGTATCCACGCTATGTTGTGGGGGTGCTTTTTGTCAGAGGCCCGCAGTATCTCCCCCTCGTAGGGCCCTGTGGCGCACAGGAGCCTTTCGTAATCGAGGGCGTTGACGACGTTTGCGAAATCGCCGTAGTGATATTCCTCCCTCAAGCGCGCGTCAAAGGGTTCGATACCCGGCGAGAGGATGATGGCCCCCACCTTTATCTCCACCCTTTCCGGTTTCTGGTCGAAGTTTATCGCGTGCGTCTTGCAGGCCGCCTCGCAGATGCGGCACTTGCCTTCCTTGAGATAGAGGCAGCTCTCATCCACGTAGGTCACCAGCGGGATCGCCTGAGCGAAGTAGATATGGATGGCCTTGTTGTTCGAGATGCCCTGGTTGAATTGGTCGGGGTATTTTGCGGGGCAGTATTCCACGCAGACGGTGCAGCCGGTGCATTTTGTCTCATCCACGTACCGCGGCTTCCTGACCACCGTCACCGTGAAATCTCCCGCCTCCCCCTCGACCTTCTCCACCTCGGAGTAGGTGAGCATCTCTATGTTGGGATGCCGCTTGCATTCGACGAATTTGGGGGATTCGATGCACATGGAGCAGTCGTTGGTGGGGAATGTCTTGTCGAGATGCGCCATCTTGCCGCCGACGGTCGGCGATTTCTCCACAAAGTAGACCTTGAATCCGGCGGTGCCAAGGTCAAGCGCGGCCTGTATGCCGCTGATGCCGCCCCCGACGATCATGACGTCACCGAAATTGCCCTGCGGGAGATTCATGCGAAGACGACTCTCGGTCTGTTCCCTTTCGATAAGCTCTTTTTCCACTTCTGTCACCTCATCTGAATTATTTAGTGCCCGAAAGACTCGGGCTCTGTTCCAAAAAAGGATTGGGTACCCATGCCTCCGCGCCAGATCCCCAAAAAAAGACAGGGCACATGTTCAATATCTTCATCGTTATGGCGCCTTCTGGACATTTACCGCGCATGCCTTGTACTCAGGTGTCTTTGTCACAACGTCATAGGCGTTGTTGGTAAGCCAGTTGCAGTTGCCATCGCGGTAGTGGAACGTCATCCACACCATACCTCTCGGGACCGTATCCGTGACGCGGGCCGGCACGGTCACCTTTCCGCGCCTTGATTCCACGATAACCATGTCTCCGTCTGATATGTTCTTTTCTCTTGCGTCATCGATGGAGATATCAGCGGTCTCCCGTCTGTAGATGAAATCCATGCCGCTTCGCCCGGTCTGGGTCCTCGTGTGGTACTGAGAAAGCCTTCTGCCAGTGCTCAGGACAAAGGGATAATCCCTGTCGGGGACCTCTTCAGGAGGAGTCCATTCGATACCCTTGAGGATTCCCTTCCCATGTGTGAATTGCCCGTCCCTGTGAACGATCGTGGTGCCGGGGTGGTCTTCGTTGGGGCATGGCCACTGCAGTCCGTCTTTTTCGATCCGGGCGAACGTGATGCCGGCGAACATCGGGCACAGGGGGGCCAGCTCATTGTCGCAGATCTCCCGACCGCTGTTGGACGTCCAGTCATGCCCCATCTTCCTCGCCGTTTCCTTGAATATCCACCAGTTTGGCTTCGCGATGCCGGGGGGAGTCTTGATCGTCCTGACCATACTCACCCGTCTCTCCAGGCTTGTGAAGGTTCCTTCGTCTTCGCACCAGGAGGCGGACGGCAGGATGACATGGGCAAACCTCGTCGTCTCGTTGGGAAAGATGTCCTGAACAACGAGAAATTCCGCCGAACCCAGGCACTTCTCCGCGTGTGCGATGTTCGGCTCGGCGTTTGCCAGATTTTCTCCAAATACCCAGAACGCCCGTATCTTTTTCGTGAGCAGTCCCTCCATCATGGCGGGTATGACCAGCCCGGGCTTATCGGGAAGGCTCTTGACGCCCCAGGCTTTCATGAATTTCTCCCTGTTTTCCGGTACGGTCACGCTCTGATAGCCCGGGAAGACATTCGGCAGCGCGCCCATGTCGCAGGCGCCCTGCACGTTGTTCTGTCCGCGCAGCGGGTTCACACCGCCGAATTCGACCCCCATGTTCCCGAGCAGCATCTGGAGGTTCGCGCAGCTCATCACGTTGTTCGTGCCGCAGGAGTGTTCCGTTGTCCCGAGTGTATAGATCAGCATCATGGGTCTGGTGGCGGCCATTTCCCGCGCTATCCGCACTATCTCTTCCGCGGGCACTCCGGATATCTCGGCCGCTTTCTGCGGAGGGTAGTTCATGACAGTCGTTTTGAGGTCTTCAAACCCTGTGCAATGGTTTTCCACGAACTCCCTGTCATACAGGTCCTCGCTGATGAGCACGTTCATGATGCCGTTCAGGAAGGCCACGTCGGAACCAACCTTGATCTGCGCGAATATGTCGGCACGTTTCGCGAGCTCGTGCTTGCGCGGATCGGCAACGATCAGTTTCGCGCCCTTCGAGACCGCTTCCTTGACATAATAGGAGGCAACGGGGTGGGCCTCCGTCATGTTCGTTCCGATGAGGAAGAACATCTTCGCGTTCTTGTACTCGATGATGGAGTTGGTGCCGGCCCCCGACCCGAAGGACGCGGCAAGACCGGCGACCGTCGGTGCGTGGCACACCCGGGCGCAATGATCGATGTTGTTTGTCTGGAAGACAGCCCTGAAGAGTTTCTGCATGTTGTAGGA
>MVQP01000182.1 GCA_002067235.1 Syntrophorhabdus sp. PtaB.Bin047 | reverse complement strand
TCGGGATGACTGGATTTGAACCAGCGGCCTCTTGCTCCCGAAGCAAGCGCTCTACACCATGCTGAGCTACATCCCGTAGGCATTAAAATACCAGAGTTGCCGAAAAATATCCATTGATTTTTCACGGTTGCCGTGATACTAGTTCACACTTCACGCAAGGGGGGGTTTGAACCTATGGAGATAAAGCCGGTCAGGGTGACAGACCTGACATTGAGGGATGGTCACCAATCACTTTTTGCCACCAGGATGAGAACGGAGGATATGCTGCCCATCGCCGAAAAGATGGATTCCGTCGGGTTCTACTCGATGGAGGTCTGGGGCGGAGCCACCTTCGATGTGATGACCCGGTTCCTCGACGAAGACCCGTGGGAAAGGGTCCGGGCCCTGAAAGAGAAGATGCCCAATACGAAATTTCAGATGCTTCTTCGGGGGCAGAACCTCGTCGGCTACAGGAACTATGCCGATGATGTCGTCGATGCCTTCGTCGAGAAGAGCTGCGAGGTGGGCATAGACATATTCCGTGTCTTTGACGCCCTCAACGACGAACGCAACTTCACCGCCGCCTTCAGGGCCATCAAGCGCTGCGGCAGGCATATCCAGGGGGCCATATCGTATTCGTTGACGGAGGAGAGGCTTGGAGGTCCCATATTCAACATCGGGTACTACCTCGACAAGGCGAGGAAGATAGAAGACATGGGGGCCGACTCGCTGTGCATCAAGGACATGGCCGGCATCATCTCGCCCTATGACGCCTATGAGCTTGTGTCGCGCCTCAAGGAAGTCCTGTCCACACCCGTTCATCTTCATACGCACTACACAAGCGGGATGGCCTCGATGTCGCTCCTTAAGGCCATTGAAGCCGGCGCCGACGGCATCGATACCTGCCTCGCCCCTTTCGCGTACCGGTCCTCGCATTCACCCTCCGAGGCCTTCGCCGTCGCACTCAAGGACACCCCCTACGATCCGAAGCTGGACCTGGGGAAGATGTCGGAGGTGGACGACTACCTCGAGGAGATCATTCCGCCAAAGCTCCGGTCCTTTTCCGACCGTACCCATTACGCTGTCATCGACATCGGGGTCCTCATTCATCAGATCCCCGGGGGCATGATCTCAAACCTCGTGAGCCAGCTCAATAAGGCTAGGGCCCTCGACAGGCTGGAAGAGGTCTACGAGGAAGTGCCGAGGACGAGGCGGGACATGGGCTTCCCGCCGCTCGTCACGCCCACGAGCCAGATCGTCGGGGTGCAGGCCGTCTTCAACGTTATCGCGGGCAGATACAAGATGATCAGCAACGAGGTGAAGGACTATTTCTACGGTCTCTACGGCCGCCCGCCCGCGCCCGTGAACGAGGAGGTAAAGGCGAAGGCGCTGAAGGGTTATCACAGAGGAGCGACGCCCATCGATGTGCGCCCGGCGGACATCCTTGAGCCGGAGCTTCCCGCAGCCCGCGAGGCGCTAAAGGGCATATCGGAGGACATGGGCGACATCCTCATCTACGCCCTCTATCCCGTGACGGGCCTGGAATTCCTGAAGAAGAAGTACGGGAAGCAGGGGTAAGGACCCCGGGGGCCAGGGAGCAGGGGACAGGGAGAGCAAGGTCTTTTATAGGACCGATAGGACGAAATAGGACCAATAGGAGAATAGGACCAATATGACCAATAAGACCTATAGGACGCTTAGGACCTATAGGACGGATTCCCATTGTTCGCTGCGGGCCGCAATTGCCTTCAACGGTCCTATAGGTCTTATCTGTCCTATAAGTCCAATATGTCCTATTGGTCCTATTCTCCTATAGGTCC
Organism: Syntrophorhabdus sp. PtaB.Bin047; assembly: GCA_002067235.1. Lineage (GTDB taxonomy): Bacteria > Desulfobacterota > Syntrophorhabdia > Syntrophorhabdales > Syntrophorhabdaceae > Delta-02. The sequence goes on along the minus strand of MVQP01000182.1, from coordinate 3,578 downwards.
TATCTTCCCCTTGCCCCCCGTTCCTCTTCTTTCTTCCCCTTGCAAAGCCTTCTCCCCGATGTTATCTTAACCCCATGAACAAATTGCTTGTCGCGGTAGGGTCGAAGGAGAATGTTGTCGAGGATGTCCATGTCCTCGCCCGCCGGTTCCGCGATCATCCCGGGATCGTCATAGCGCAGGGCAAGGACCTCAGACAGGTTGTCATTGAGAAGGCATCCAATATGTTCCTTGCCGAAGAGCTTGTCGTGGCAATAGTCGACCCGACAGCACAGGATGTGGCCGTGTTGCGGCCCCACCTTGATGCATTGAAGGGCAGAGTGGGGGTGCTCGTCTATTTCACGACCGATGCCGCGAGTCTTGCGGAAAGCCTGGGAGAAAAGGTGATCGTCCTCGAAAAGGACAGGGAAAAGAGGATACGGCAGCGGGTTCTCGGTATCCTCAAGGCCCACGGCAAGAAGATGACGGACAAGGCTTTTGACCTCCTGACCTCGAGGGTCAGGGACGAATCCATACTGGAGCAGGAAGTCCTGAAGCTGATAGGGTACGCGGGCGAACGGGGGACCATCGAATCCCGGGATATCCGCGCCGTCGTGACGGAAACGCACGAGGATACCCTGATGGCCCTCTTCGACGCCTTCTCGAGAATGGACAAGAAGGAAGTTCTCGCAATCTTCGAAGATCTTCTCGAAAACGGCCAGCACCTCCTTGCCATACACAGTTATCTCGTGAACCAGATGCGACTTCTCATCCAGGCAAAGGATCTGGAGCCTTTTGTGCGCGACGCGAAGGCATATACGGCCTTTGCCGCGGAGTTCAAGCGATGGAAGGAGAGGGTGGATGTGGATACATCGGGCAGAAAGCGCTACCTGCCTTTCCAGCACCCTTACTATGCCTTCAAGCTTGCGGGCACGTCGCGGAAGATCTCCCGAAAAAACCTTGTCGAGTTCTATGACTTCCTGAGCTCCCTCGATGTAAAGATCAAGACGGGTACGAAACAGGACCGCACACTCATGGAGTACGGGCTCCTGAAGGTCTAGATCCCCGATGATCTATCTCCATCTCCTCCTTTTCCTGGCGACAATAGCATCGACAGTTCTTGTGGGAGGGTTCCTTTACAGTCTGGCCATCATGACGATCCTCCTGTGCCACGAACTGGGGCATTACTTCGTGGGCAGGCATTACGGCATCCCGAGCACGCTCCCTTTCTTCATACCCCTGCCCCTGCCGCCCTTCGGCACGTTCGGCGCCGTGATAAAAATGAAGGGAGGCTTTGTCAACAGGAACACACTTTTCGATGTGGGCATCGCGGGCCCGTTGAGCGGATTCGCGGCCACCCTGCCTTTTATCGTGGTGGGTATGAAAATGTCCACCGTGACGCCCCTCGCCGGGATACCGGCCGCCAGTTATATGCAGCTGGGGGACCCGCTCCTGTTCAGACTGCTTCAACCACTTCTCATCGGCGATATCCCCGCGGGCCACGATCTCGTCCTCCATCCTTTTGCCTACGCAGGCTGGGTAGGGCTTTTCGTAACGTCCCTCAACCTGCTGCCCGTCGGCCAGCTTGACGGAGGTCATGCTGTCTATGCTATCTTCGGGGAAAAGAGCACGTGGGTCTACCGTGCCGTCATCCTTGGCCTCGGGATCCTCGCGGCCTTTACGAACATCGGCTGGCTTACCCTTGTCATCCTCCTTCTCATCTTCGGCATGCGCCACCCCAGGCCCTTCGACAGCGAAACCGAACTCGACGGGCGGCGCAAGAAGATAGCGATCGCGGTCCTCGCCATCTTCATCCTCTCCTTCATCCCCTCCCCCTTCCCCGAAATGAACCTCACAAAGCTCATAGAAAAAGGGTTCTAGGCCGTTCTTCGCCGCGTCCGCCCGTCAGGCGCTTTGGCGCCGACCCGTGTGCCCGTCCACGCAATAAAAAAGCCGCAGGTCACCCTGCGGCTTTTTTATTGCAGTTCTCTCTTTAAAAGACCGGCCGTATCGGTTTTGCCGGTTTCAGTTCCGTGCTTGACATGACCTCGGACTGGTCGATGGCCTCGGCGAGACTGATCTTGCCTCCGAGATAGGCCTTCGCGGCGTCCTCGGGGAAGAAGATATAGAGGTACTCGATATGCCCGCCATACGTGTCGCACTGGGAATAATCCCTGGCTGCCCAGTAAATACCGAATGCGAGGCCTTCGATGTGGTCCCCGTCGAGGTCGCTCGGCTTGATTCTCTTGAGGTATTTGGGTACGAAGTCCCTGATCACCCTGGCGATGCGCTCCTCGGGTTTCGTGGAATTGCCGTCAAAGGAGGCTTCCTTGGGCCTGACGTACACCATGATGTAATGCAGCTGCTGTTTGTCGAAGTCCTCAAGCGTCGTGATGCCTATGCCATCCTGGTAGATGCCCACGTTGTCGGCACTGTAGCGGTTATAGATGTCTTTGAAGAGAGCGGCGTTCTTGTCGAAGACAGACTGCACATGCTTGTCGTTGTAACTTCTCTTTACGCTGTCTGTTTCACCCTTGGCGACATAGATCGGCCCCGGCGTGCACGAACACAGGACGAAGGCCATAAGTGCTGCGGCGATGACCACATTTCTCATTTCTTTTCTTTCTCCTCTTGTTTGAGCATTGCGACGAGTTCGGTAAGTTCTTCGCGAATCTCGTTAAGTATTCGTTTGTGGTTTGCGAGGTATTGTTTTGCCCCGTCGATGGTGAACCGCTTTTCGTGAAGGAGTTTCTTGATGGTGAAGATGATCTCGAGGTCCTTTTTCTTGTAAAGGCGCTGCCCTGTAGGGCTTTTGACGGGCTTGATGTCCTTGAATTCCTGTTCCCAGTAGCGAAGGACGTGAGGTTTCAGCCCCGTTAGTGTGCAGACCTCCTTGATACGGTAAAAGACCCTGTCGGGTATTTCTCTTCCGTTCATTCGTGCCTTCTGCTGTCGTTGATCTCGTCCTTCAACACCTGGCTCAGCCTGAAACTCAGCACCTTGCGCTCTGTTATCTTGATCTCTTCACCGGTCTGCGGATTCCGTCCGCGGCGGGCTTTCTTCTTTCTGACGAAGAAATTGCCGAAACCGGAAATCTTTACGTTCTCATCGGTGGCGAGAGTGTCCTTTATGATCTCGAAAAACCGGTCAACGATATGCGCGCACTCCCTTTTGGAAAATCCGAGCTTTTCGTAAAGATCGGTTACAATGTCTATTTTCGTCATAACTCCTCCTTATGCCCTTAACGAAATTCCGTCTACATTCGTCAGCTCGCCGATGATTCTTTCCTGCAAGGCGTTGACACGTTCATCGGTAAGAGTGTCTTCGTGGGATTGGAACACCACGCGAATGGATACACTCCGCTTCTCCTTCCGGAACATGTCAAATATCCCCACTGAGACGATAAGGGGTGAAATACCCTTGATCTTCTCAACAAGCGAAGCTATGGGTACCCTGTCGTCCGCAAAGAACGAGAAATCCCGTGTAACCTGCGGAAAACGGGGTATCGGCTTGTATTGAAGCGTCAGGTTCCCTTTTTCTAAGATTATATCAAATCGTAACTCAGCGCAATAAATAGTTTGTTCGATCTCGTAGAGCCCGAG
>MVQP01000181.1 GCA_002067235.1 Syntrophorhabdus sp. PtaB.Bin047 | reverse complement strand
ACGATCACGACGTCGATCTCCTCGTCCCATTTCTTCGGCAACTGGCGAAGCGGAGCCGCCTCTGCCTTGCTGCCCGTCAGATGAAGGCCAAGAGCCCCGGCTGCCGCAACGGCGCCTATGCCGAGGGAAGTCTTCAACAGGTCACGTCTGTTGATCGTGAGACCTTCCTTCTTTGTCTCTGTCGTGCCGACAGCTTTGTTCTTGCCATCCTTTTCCATGTGAGTCGCTCCTTCCTTTTATATGATTGAGATACATTCCATAAGATTTGTCCGTCGAATACTTACGCATATTGTGTGCCAGGGACTACGTCCTGTAATATCGAGGAGATATGGTCCATGGCAACGATTACCGTGATATATGATAGCAATCGCCTGACGTATGTGTCAGTGTCGGCCTCAACTATCACATATGACAGAGTTGCAGAAAGCGCTGTATTTCGCGAAATTGTATCATTGTGCACTACGAAATACCTGACGCGTTATTTCATAGAATCTTACTGGCTATGGAAACACTCCATCCCTGCATCACTCCGCCCAATACCGCGCTGAACTGTTTATTTTTTTCGTGGCCCGGGGTAGAGTGTTGTGGGAGCGCGTTTGATGATGGATGGAACGGAGAGATTTCCATACTGCCTGAGATCAGCATTGCGGGAGAGCCGGTTCGAGAACATTCTCGACTCGAACATGTTCACCGCCTATATCCCGAGGGACACCGACATCCCCCGGTTCTCCGACCCCCGCCAATCCTCCCTCAACATCGGGACATACCGTCACCCGGGCCATGTGCGGTCGCGGTACATCAACCAGGTTTTCAGCTGCATCGGATATATCAAGCGCATCCAGAACCTGGACCACAAGAAATACCTTCCCCACCTCTATGAAGAGCTCGGCAGGTTCCTCGTCGTTCTGGAAGACATAACCTACAGCCTGGATATCAGGACATCCCGCGACATCTACGAAGCTCACAAACGCGGCTTCGAGGGCTTCTCTGCCGGTTATCACCACCAGGCCGCAGATAACCATGACCGATGGTTCGACACGATCAGGAAGCACCAGTTCCTCTACCTGGAAAAGATAGACATGCTTATCGAGACCCTGAAGGCGCGCGGCCATGTTTTCGATTGCAGTGACGAGCCTCTCTACGCGCGCATCCTGTCGGCCTGCCGCGATCTCCCGGGGCCAGGCGGAGCGGCGTCGGACGGCATGATGGAAACAGCATCCCGCTTTGTCGCCAACTGTTGCGCAAAAGCCGCGCTCGATGGCGATCCGAAGGTGATATGGTCGGGAGACACCGAGGTGCTTAAGCTCCTGCGCCACGTATATTCCGTTCCAGGTCTTTCTTCGGCATTCCCCCAGGTGTACCTGCGGTCCAGCTATGACCCTATGAATTTCGCGGAACTGTTCCCGCGGTGGGAACCCCGCAATACCCGGCTTCAATAGGCGGGGCTCCGGAAACCCTTCCCCGGCCTTGACATACGAAACTCCCTTGTTCTATGCTTTTTGTTTCGGACAACCGAGATTGACGGGGTGAGTCGCCATGCTCGCCTCACAGAACACGCCAGAGGGAATACATGGAGCTGCTAAGCAAGATCTATTACGGAAATACCGTGCAGGACTGGCTCATCGCGGTGGGCATTCTGATAGTCGTGTTCGCCATGCTGAAGATCATCCAGCGCATCGGGATCAACCGGTTGTCAAAGCTGAGCCTTCTGACTCACAACAGGATCGATGACCTTCTCGTCGGCATTCTCGAGAATACGAAATTCTTCTTCCTCCTTATCGCCTCCGCCTACGTGGCGTCCCTCACGATCACGTTCAAGCCTGCCGTCACAACCGTTTCGGAGAAAGTGATCGTCCTCGTCCTTATCCTGCAGGGAGGCTTCTGGGCAAGCGCCGCCGTGTCTTTCGGACTCGCCCGGAATATCGAAAAACGCATGGGTGAGGACGCCTCCAGCGCCACCACGATCACCTTCCTCGGGTTCGTCGCCCGCATCATCCTCTGGATCATCGTTCTTCTCTCGATGCTCGCCAACCTGGGAGTCAATATCACCGGGCTCATCACCGGGCTCGGCATAGGAGGCATCGCGGTTGCCCTGGCGGTCCAGAACATCCTCGGCGACCTGCTGGCCTCCCTGTCGATCGTTCTGGATAAACCCTTCGTAATCGGCGATTTCATCGTCGTCGATTCCCTCGCCGGCACCATCGAGCATATTGGCTTGAAGACAACGCGGGTCCGCAGCCTCAACGGTGAGCAACTGGTCTTCTCCAACAACGACCTCCTGAAAAGCCGTGTCCGCAATTATGGCCGCATGTCCGAAAGGCGCATCGTTTTCAAACTCGGCGTCGTATACCAGACCTCCCTTGAAAAACTAAAGGCCATCAAGGAGATCATCACCGACATTGTCAACAATCAGGAGAACACGCGCCTTGACCGCGTTCATTTCAAGGAATATGGTGATTCATCGCTGAACTTCGAGGTCGTCTATTACGTGACCAACCCGGAATACAACGTGTACATGGACATCCAGGAAAGGATCAACCAGGACATATTCCGGCGCTTCGAGGAACAGGGCATCGAGTTCGCCTACCCCACGCGAACGGTATACGTGCAGCGGGAAGGGGAGTGAAGACGGTCACAGGTCGCAGGTCCCACGCCGCAGGTTAGAAGAAAACCTCGCGGGTTTCAAGTTCCAGATTTCAGGAAAGTGACTAACGCTTCACTCGGGGAGGATTTGGGTGGGGATTTTCGGGAAGCGTTTCTTCAGACCCTTGAAGTAATCCGGGCTTCCGAGGCATTCTTCGTTGTCTTCCTCCGAACAGGCTAACTCCGCGACTTTCCATTTCGTGCCGCTCTTGCGGAGCAGGGCTGAGACTTCCTCGTACTGGTTCGTACCGTCGGCGGACTTCGGAGATGTCTCGATCCAGGCCCAGCCGTTCTGCACCTTCAGATACTTCACGACAAAGATCGCATCGATGCGGTGCAGCTTCTGGATCTCCCCGCGCAGGGCATCGAGGATCGCCTTCCTCTCGACGGAACCCGCCGGCGGCGTAACCGCCGTACCCTGGGCCCGCGCACTTACACCCAGGAATTGCAGGACACACACCATCGAAATGATCCCGATGAGAACCAGCACACTCTTTCTTGCCATACCATTCCTCCTTCAACGGGCCTCCCCGCGCGGATCGCGGGAGAGAAAGCCTCTTTTGGCGACGCTTTGCCTGAAGTTCTTACAATGAGCTTACAACTTTGAGGTCCTTGAAATGGCCCTTGTACACACCGAGATCGCGGGAAAGTATACACTCGGCATGGGTGAGAGCATGAGCGCCGATGAGAAAGTCCGCCAGTACGCGAAGCTTCCTCGAAAAGGACGTATCGCATTGCGGGCAGGCAACGTTCACAGTCTTTCCGCAGTTTGCACAGGTCATTTGCCCCTTTCCGCTCTTCCTCGCGTATTCCGTCCATTTCACGCCGGCAAGATACAGGGATCTCGCATTGGAGGAGATAAGCCGTATACCGGTTTCCGCAAGGAATCTGGCGAACTGGTCTTCGGACCGGAACATGGATGCAAGCTCCGCGTATACAACCTCGCATATGACGAGCTGACCCCTCGATATGTAGTGGTCCAGAAGCGCCCTCGAAGACTGCCCGAAGGGTTCGTCCGGTATCAGGACATCAAGGATTATGTTTGTGTCAACTGCCGCTATCATGACCCCTCGCGGCCCTTACGAGATCATCGCTTCTCTTCCCTTTCAGATGCGTGAGCTTGCCCGCCCACTCGTCAAAAGGAGACTTCTCGACAACCTTCGTCATGACGAGCATACCGTTCTTCTCCTCAAACCCCACGGTCTCTCCCGGCCCGACACCCAGCTTCTGCCTCACCTTCTTGGGAATCGTCACCTGTCCCTTGGACGTTATCTTCGCAACTATCATGACCCACCTCTAAGTAAGGATTCCTTTTCCTTACCTCAAGTGTAAGGAATCCTGAACGGGTTGTCAAGCAGAGGAGTATTCCGACACCTCTATCTGGAGGAACCGCCGGGATGACGATATCTCTCCCACCAACCCGCAGGGCTGCAGATATAGACCTCCATGCCGGAGACGCGCTTTGCGTAGCCTGGGGTGGAAATGGGAGAGATTATGTAGTTCTTTCCTTTCGGATACCAGTTCCGGAACAACGAGAGGCCAGCGGCATTGAACTGCTCCGGGGACCACTTGCATTCAATGGCATCCACTTCATCTCTCGTGCGAGGGATCACGAAATCCACTTCCCGGTCATCCGCCATTCGCCAGTACAATATATCCCCATCGTAGGCACGGGCCTGAAGATACTCAAGCACAATATGCTCCCACAAAGGGCCTTGTTCGTCCTGACGCAACGGGTCCCAACCCCTTGCAAAAGACACAAAACCCGTGTCAAAACCATAGATTTTGGGCATCTTGACTATCTCTTTCTGTCCTCTTCCGTGGAAAGGACGCACGATGGTCACGGCCTGGGTTGTTTCCAGGGCCCTCAGATGCTCGGCCACGGTAGGACGGCTTACACCAAGCGCGCCCGCGGTCCTTGTGATCTCAAATTGCCCACCGCTTTGCTTCAGAAGATATTCGAAAAGCATGTTGAATTTCCCCGGATCGCGGAAGGCAAAAAGCTGCTGGATATCGCGGGCAAAAAACGAATCCATCCACTCGCGGTAGAACGACATTGGTTTCGATTCCGCCAATAGGGTTTGGGGCAAACCTCCGTGATAGAGCCGCCGGGAGAGAGGTGCGTTGAATGCCGGAAGCTCGTCCCACAAAACAGGCGTAAGACGAACAACACGCTTCCTGCCCGTCAGGGTATCCTTGAATTTCCTGCTCGCGGCCAATGTCGATGAGCCTGTGGCGATGATCCTCAGCTCAGGAAAGAGATCGGCACCTATCTTGAGCACCATACTCGGATCGGGAAGCCGGTGGATCTCGTCAAAGACAACCACGGGTCGGCCGCAGTCCCGAAAAAACAACTCCGGGTCGGCCGTCATGCTCGACGCTACCGGCAGATCACAGTTTACATAGAGTATCCGGTCCTCCCCAAGGCTCTGGACAAGCGTCGTTTTTCCCGCTCGTCTCACACCGGCCAGCCAGACAATGGATGCCTCCTTCCATGCCTCCTCTATGCGGCTTATCCAGAAAGGTCGTTCTATCATGTAGGTATATTTAACATATCATCGGAATAAACGTCAAGTACGGTTACCGACAGGAGAAACGGCTTGAACCGCTTGAATGGCTTGAACCGCTTGAACGTGAAGAACAAGAACCCTTAAAACTTGTGCGTTCATGGAAAAGTATTGTCGCCTTCCCTATCACCTATTACCCATAACCGCCCTTCGTCCTCCCATATTCACGAACCGGCTTCTCCTGCTCGGGTGTTTCG
>MVQP01000180.1 GCA_002067235.1 Syntrophorhabdus sp. PtaB.Bin047 | reverse complement strand
GGCTCCTGCTTCCCGCCTGCAACCTTTTCTTCTGGGTATACCCCAGGGTGGTAAGTATGTCCATGCCCAACTACTCAACAATTGCCGACGCCCTTGACAAGGCGCGGATCCCTGCTAAACTTTCCAAGAGCTATTTGCGCCCCAGCATCTGCAGGCGCGATGCACAGGGTAGCCTCAAAGGCCTCGAATGGTCCCTCTCACCCCAGGAGAAATCAGCCTTCTGGTAGTCATGGACCAGATCGGGGCTTTTTATACTTTCCCCTTGCAAACCTCCCCCATATCCCAGACAATATGATCAATACAGGGGCCAGTAATTTCACAATTTCATAGACGCATCGGCAGTCCCGTTCGTATCAGGAGGCCTCCATGCGTTTCAGGCTACGCCCCGTTCTGCTTTTCCTTTCCATCTTCCTTGTCCTCACATCCCCAACCCTCGCCGGTCCCCTCGAGGACTGTGCGGAATACGCCCGGCTTGGCGTTCCTGGCCAGGACGGAGATCTCCTCTGCCGTACCGGCCACCTCCTTGCCCACGATCCCATCCGTAAGACTCCTATCTGGGTCGCGGAGCGCGTCACCGCGGAAAAGGCCACGAGCACGGTGGTGCCGCGGGAAGCGGGGTCGTTCCGAATTGATCCCGGCTTGAAGAAGGGGAGACGGGCAGGGCTTTCTGACTACCGGAAGAGCGGTTACGACCGCGGACACATGGCGCCGGCCGCCGACATGCACTGGGACAAGCAGGCGATGATCGAGTGCTTCTACCTCTCGAACATGGTCCCCCAGGTGGGCAAGAAGATGAATCAGGGGATTTGGAAGGCCCTCGAAGAACTCGTCCGCGCCTGGGCGATAGACAGAGGAGAACTCTTCATCTATACCGGTCCCATATATGATGGCGCCACCACGAAGACCATCGGGAAGAACAAAGTTGCGGTTCCCTCCCGCCTTTACAAGATCGTCTATGACCCGAACAAGCAGGAGGCCATCGCCTTCATTATGCCGAATGAGGCCCTTGAGACAGAGGATCTGCCCCTGTATATCTTCACCATACGGGACGTTGAGGAGAGCACCGGGCTCGACTTTCTCTCGAGCCTGGGGAGGGAACTGCAGGACAGTATAGAGACCACCAGGGCCGCCGGTCTCTGGCAATAGGAAAGGGATTACGGTATAGTTGCTGGAACAAGGACAAGGAGACCACCATGGACATAGAATTCCACTACTACATGACGTACATCATCGCAAGGAGGGCAGGTTTCAGCCCCAACGACTCCTCCGTCATCGCCTACTCCTCGCAGTATACCGATGACAACACGGAGCACCTCTATATCAGCCAGGACACTCCCGACGCCTACGAGAGCTACATCAGCCAGACCGTCAATATCCTCAAGCCCCAGAAGGAGCTCATGCGCATATACCCTGTTTTCCACTTCCTTCCCGGATCCCTCACCGAGATAGCAGGGGATTCAGCCAGGCGCGCTGACGGGAAGCTCCACCTCATGAACACGATCCCCAACAGCTTGAGCGCTCAACAGGTCCTCGCTGAGGCGCTCGGCCTCCATGACCTCTACCGCATCGGGATAGCGACCCATACCTTTTCGGATACCTTTGCCCACACGAACTTCGTGGGGGCTGATGATGGCTTCAATGACATGGCGGGCTTGTTTGAAAAGCTCATCCCCAGCGTGGGTCATGCCGATGCCAAGCACAGCCCGGACGTACCCAACGAGCTGTGGAAGGACAAACGTCTCGTGCCGAGCCACACCTCGATCGACAACAAGCCACGATTCCTCGATGCGGCGGGATGCCTCTTCGACCTTTACAGGGGCCGCTCGGTCGACGATGACGCGAGAAGCTCTCTCCTTGTCGACCTCGGCAATGCCATAGGGGACGGTACGAGCACGAAGACTCAGCGTGTCGGGAACTATAAGGCCCTTATCGGGGGAGAGTTCATCAAGTACAAGGAGGACACCTGGTTCAAGGATGCTGTGGGTTTCAGGACCGCAGATACTTCCGGCGGAGGGGACACGGTGCCTGGGACGGAGACGCGGTGGGTATGGAAGGACAACTACAGGGAAAGTCACTGGTTCAAGTTCCAGGAGGCGGTCAAGGCACACCAGGGGTACGTTTTGACGAGCGTCGTGCGTCCGATATACGCGACGATGGAACAGACGACGTGGTAGATATTTTCTTCGGGCTCCCTTGGTCACTCCAGCTTAGCTCCTCGTTATACCAGATGAGACGGAGTAAGTGATGGCCCCCTACCATTCGCATGGCTTCATTGGTCAGCAAATACACTCCTGGGTCAAGGCAACCAAAAGGACGCACAAGCCATTATTTGAATTGGCCGAGAGAATCAATGCTGACTGTTACCAGAGTCTTGGAAGCGTAACGATAGACAGCGGCAGTTTGCGACAGACCCTGATCGCATGTTTATTTGCGCGATGTCTGGAGCTATTTCAAGCTTCATACATACTGGTTTCACACGGCATGTCGCCTTCGGGCAGCGTTACGCTCAGAGCCCTCTTGGAGGCTACGTTTGTCTTATGCGCTACGGCAAAAGACGATGCCGCCCTCGAAGCGTACGTAATAGACGGGGAAAGGGAAAAACTACGGGTCGCAAGAAAGCTATTGGCAGACAAAGACAGCACCCTGTCCGAGGACCGACTCGACGTTATACGGGGAATTCAGAACGAGCTTGACGAGAAGATGAAGGAGCAGAAAATAATGAAGTTCTCGACTGAAGACTTTGCCATAAAAGCGGGTCTTCACAGTTGGTACCTGACTGCATACGCAAAAACAAGCTGGGCTGTGCACACAACCATCAGAGACATGGAGCGACATATTGTGCTGGACGATGAAGAAAAGCTCAAGTCAATCACGTTCATCCCCACTGACGAGGGCACCGTTGATGTCCTGTCGACCGCATGCACTGCAATGATTATCTCGCTGGGCGAGCTCTTGTCGCTGTTTGGGGCAGATACGACAGTTGCCGACATGTACGGCAAGGAACTGGAACGAGTGATGACAAAGACGGCATAACGACCCGGTGCACCGCTGAGTGGCGGGAAAGCTATAGCACGCTGCTCTTTCCTTTGTTGCACAGGTACGATCGAGTTGAGTACGGATAAAATCATGAAAAGCATAAAGGATTCTTGGGAGAAATTTCTTCATGCCGGGACACTGGGTGGTAACTTGTTACTGCTGTCTCTATCTATCGCTACTTCCGAGATGTTCAAGCATTCTGTTATTGAGCAACAAAAAATACCGGGCAGGTGCCAGACATGCTAACCCCCTATGTGAAACACACTTTCGGTGATGAAGTAGATCAGAAGCTGAGAAGTCGTCTGGGGTGGCTTACTGCGGGCGTGGCATCCTCGATCCCGTGGCCTTCATCGGACGTTTGCGTCTCTTACGCCGGGGACGAGTATTTTCTGCGAGGTTCAGAGCGGAATGGTGAGCCTTCCCCTCCCGGAATCACGATCGGGTGCAACGACGGCAGCATTGATGAAACCCTTTCGAAGGTTTACCGTTTCACATCAATACTGAGTTGGTTTCTAGGTGGATACGTCTACGTATCCGGGTATATTCACGGGACTCGTCCAATTCTTTATGGAGACAGAACTGTCTATTCGTCTCTCGGTATCGCGGGATCTAAGTCTTTCAGCTGCAACCACATGCCCGTCATTGAACATGAGAATGTCCGCAAGGCCCTTGCGTTCTGGCGCGAGGGCAAGAGGTTGCACCATGTGCATAATAGCTATGCATTTCTCAGTTTCTACAAGGTCATCGAGTCTCAGTTTTCGAATGCAAGAAGGAAAGTTGAATGGATTTCTGCAGCGCTTGACAGGCTCACGAATCATGCCGGAAAGCGTGTAGCGGCTCTGCGTGAAGCTGGCGTTGACGTTAGCCGCCATCTTTTTGAGAGTGGTCGGTGCGCTGTGGCTCATGCATCATTGGAAGGTGAAATAGTTGACCCCGACATTCCTGCTGACAATCGGCGTCTTGCAGAGGACCTGATCATAATGGAGGGGCTTGCAAGTATGTACATCAGCGAGGAGCTACAGGTTCCCAACTCGAGGTCGTTGCATAGGTCGAGAGACCGCCTTGCCCCGTGGGACTCACTCCTCCCCGAGGAGACCTTGAACGCGCTAAGACGTGGTGAAACTCCTGAGAACTGCAATGAACTGCAAGGCCTGGCCGTATCCGTCGGACTGTGGCCGGATGGTCCGATAGAGGGTCTGGAGAGAATGACGATGCACGTCGACGCCTTCAAGGATGGCATAGTTCGGGTCGTCCTGATCAATGAAAGAAACACAGTTCTGCTGGTCTTCGTTCTCGATTACCCGAGCGGCAGAGTCCACACGAATCTTGAAGATGGGGGACTGATGACCGGGGAAAATGCACCGGAAGAGATTGATGTCGTGTCGTATGCCACGTTTTTTTACAATGTACTGGGGAACAGGATAGCGGAGTTGGCATGCGGGAACCTCGAGCCTATTGACTGCGAGATTGTGATACCGGAAAACATTATCACTCCCAACCCAGACAGGGCAATCAAAGAGGCCGTGTTGAGGTTTAGGTGTGAGCGAGCCGGGGGCGCCGAATAGAGCGGCTGGGTTATTGGTCGTTGCCTGGTACCTCCTGTACCAGTTGAGGGTACTTTGCTCTGATGAATTCCTCGAAATGTCTGTGTGAGGGCGAAAACAGCTTATACTTGGAGACGATGTCCTCGAAGCTCATATCGTCTAAGGGGTCAACCTTGCCTTCCTTCCAGACAGAAAAGGAATGAACGATAGCCGCAGATCGTGGTTCTATGGTCTCGTGAACCATTCGTCTCGGGTCTATTGCTTCATAGAACCCTTTGTCTTCGATCTTGCCCAGCAGAACGTAGATTCTGTTTCTCCAGTACTCTTCGTGTTCTTCACAGATATTCTTGAACAGGGTGGTGCGAAGCTCGTTATTGAGTTTCCGGTAACGGGCTATGTGTCTCGCTGCGGTTAACCAGCGGAGTCTATCGTTAGCGGGATGACCGTTCTCCATCGCGAGAGAATCGTAGGCAAGCTCGAGAGAATACCTGAGTTGCTCCAGAAGCTCTTTGTCGTTTACATACCGTCTATCCTTTACGTTCTTCCACCAGGTCAAGAAGAGCGATATACCAGCGATCACCAACGAAATGACTGATATGATCAACGAAGCAGTTGACATTTGTTTCCTCCTCAGCTGCTGCTGGCCTGTTGGGGCTTACGGCTCGACGTAGCCAGTGAGCTCACTAAATCTTGCCCGTTCCTTTTCGCTGGCCCTCCGTGTCGAACGCCATGGTATATCCCCACTTAAAGGGCGAAAGCGCCAAGGTAATTCCCCAGTAGCAGCGCCAAGGTAATTCCCCACTTTTTCGTCCGCGCCAAAGGGGTGGAC
>MVQP01000179.1 GCA_002067235.1 Syntrophorhabdus sp. PtaB.Bin047 | reverse complement strand
TGATGAAGAACAAAGCAACATGGGCGGAGGCCCGTTCATGAAAAAGAAATCAATTGACATTCAACACAGTTGCTGGAACGGTCTTTACTTCTTGGAACCTGAAACCGTCTTTTAGATCCCGAAGGTCACGCTCATTACTTCTTCGAGACTGGTTATTCCCTTCTCGACCTTTTTGAGGCCCGATTCGTACAGGGTGGTCATGCCCAGCTTGCGCGCCGTCTCGCGCATGTTCTGGTAGGAGACGGTGTGGCTGATGAGGGATTTTAGCTCCTCCGACGAGGACATGATCTCGGCGATCAATGTCCTCCCCCGGTACCCGGTGTTGTTGCAGGCGGGACAACCCTTCGCGCGGTAGATCGTATCGGCATCGAGCTTCACGGAGCCCAGTTCCTTTGTGGCGGGCCTGTAGGCTTCCTTGCATTCGGGGCAGAGTTTCCTCACGAGCCTCTGGCCGACGACGGCAAGGACCGTCGGTGCGAGCAGGTAGGGTTCGACGCCGATGTCGATGAGCCGTGTCACGGCGGACGGCGCGTCGTTGGTGTGAAGCGTGGAGAGGACGAGGTGGCCCGTCAGCGCCGAGCGGACGCAGATCTCCGCCGTCTCCAGGTCGCGGACCTCGCCGACGAGCATGATGTCGGGGTCCTGCCGCAGGAAGGCCCTCAGGGCCGACGCGAAGGTAAGCCCGATCTCCGGTTTGACCTGCACCTGGTTGATGCCTGCCAGCCGGTATTCGACGGGGTCTTCGACGGTGAGGATGTTCTTCTCCGACGACTTGATCTCCTGGAGAATGGCGTACAGCGTTGTCGATTTTCCGCTGCCCGTGGGGCCGGTGAGGAAGACGACCCCGTAGGGGCTAAAGATCGCCGAGCGCAGCTTCGCAAGGTCCTCCTCTTCGAAGCCCATCTCGGAGAGTTCGAAGACGACCCCTGTCCTGTCGAGTATGCGCAGGACGACCTTCTCGCCGTAAATGGTGGGTATCACGGAGACGCGAAGGTCAATGGTGCGGTCCTTGAGCTTCACCATGAACGTTCCGTCCTGGGGAAGCCGTTTTTCCGCTATGTCGAGGCCCGAGAGGATCTTTATGCGGGAGACTATGGGGAGGTGAAGGTGCTTCGGGGGCGGTGCCATTTCATAGAGTTTGCCGTCGACGCGGTACCTCAGGGACACCTGGCCCTCGAAGGGCTCGATGTGGATGTCTGAGGCGCGCTTGTCGATCGCCTGCCAGAGCATGAGGTCAACAAGCTTCACCACGGGGGCGGCCTTGGCGCGTTCGACGATGCCCTCCAGGCCTATGGAATCGTCCCGTGAATCGGGCGACCTGAGCTCGAGGCTTTTCGCGGCGTGGCCGTGCTGCTGGAATTTCGGCGCGATCACCGTTGTGTCGTAGAACTCCTCTATGGCGCGCAGTATGTCGGATTTCGTTGCCACGACGGTGTTGACCTCGCAGCCGGTGATCTTCCTGAGCTCATCGACGAGCATCACGTCGAGAGGATTGAACATGACGCAGGTGAAGACGTTGCCGTCGCGGGAGAAAGGGAGTATGACGTTCCTCAGGGCAAACTGCTTGGGGATGAGCTTCCTGAGGTCCTGGTCGTCGGAGGGCCTCATGGAGCCGTTCTGCGAGGACAGGAGCGGGACGTCGAATTCCTGGGAGAGGGCGAAGGCGACATCGTCCTCAGCCATGAGCCCCCGGCCCACGAGCACCTCGCTGAGATATCCACCGCGTGTCTTCAGAACCGTGAGGGCCGTCTCAAGATGTTCCGGAGGGATGAGCCTCTGGTCTGTCAGGAAGGCGGCCAGCCTCCCGTCGGGAGAGTCCTTCTTCAACCGTGTTGTCATGCGTCTATTGTAAGAGAAAAGGGGAATAATGGCAAACCGAAAAAAGTCGCAGGTCTCAGGTCTCAAGTCTCAAGTCTCAGGCGAGAACCGTGACAAGACCCGGGACGCGTGCTCATCGGGTAGAGTCCAGCGGGTGTCTATGGTTTTGAGAACCTGTGACTTGCGACCTGTGACCTGAAGCCTGTCTTACAGCTTCGGTCGGGTGGTCTCTTCGGGTTTCCTGAACTTTCCCTTGAAGTAATCTATGATGCGGCCCGTGAAGCCGGCCTTCGACGTGGTCCCGTCGAGGGGGGAGCCCTTTGGTGGCTGAAGGCTCACATCCTCGGCCACCCCCGACTCCTCTTTGATGAGCCTGTCTATCTTCTGCCAGTCCACCTTGTCGGCGATGCCGCGGGTTTCGAGGAGCTTTAAAAGATGCCCCTTGATGGAACGATGTTTCCTGTAGACGTCGGTGCGGACCTCGACGTAGGTCCTGCCTTCCTGTGTTTGGGCGATCTTCACCGGTTCGTAGATGATCTCTCCCTGCATGTTCACCTCAACGAGGGGATAGAGCTGCTCTATGTGCTCCCTGAGCATCCGGATGCATCCGTGGCTCATGTACCTGTAGACGCTTCCCGGCCAGATGGTCTCATGAATGAGGACGGCCGGCAGCGACGTCTTGATGGCGTATTTCCCGAGCGGGTTCTTCGGGCCGGGGGGCACGGACTCCTCGACGGGCTTGCCTTTCAGTGCGTATTCGATCTGTATCGATTCCGGCACATACCATGTCGGGTCCTTTCTCTTGCCCGTTATGCGGAACTTGCCTTCCGGCGTCTTCCAGTCGCTGTACTCATTCCGGAAAATGGCCCCGAGCCCGACGGGCAAGGCCATCAGCTGTTTATCCTGGAAGAAATAGAGGGTCCTGTCGGGTATGTTGACGATGATGCCGTTGTCTATCACGCGAGGCACGATCTTGCGCGTGTTCAGTTTCAGGACGGTGCCTTCCACGAGGGGCTGTTTTTCGTCGAGGCCGTTGTCCCGGGCGATGTTCTTCCAGAAGACCCCATACCTGGCGCCCAGGCGGTACAGGTTGTCGCTCTTGCCCACGGTGTGGGTTACATCGCCCCCGATGATCATGTCCGCTGCCAGCGCCTGGCCGGCAAAGAGAAGGCAAAGAGCACAGAGAAGACAGGACATCGTTTTCATTGATGTTTTCATAGGTATAACAGGAGCTTATTCTATTATACCTCGGGGAAATTGACAACAGAAAAAGTGAGATCAACAGTGCGGTGGTTTGAACATTTTCCTTGAAACGTCCCCGGGCTCGTGCGTAAATTTAGTCATGGCGCGCCCTGATGACGAAGTCCCTCCCTGTTCCTTCCACATGCTGGGGATCATCCACCGGGACAAGCGGAACGATGAGTTCCTCGGAAGATGGATCGATGCGCTGACGCCCGATGTCATCACGTTGGAGTTGTCCCCCTACGGCCTTGCCTTCCGGCAGGCGATGGGCGAGGTCTACAGAGAGCGTATCGATGACATCGTTCACTCCCTGCGGAGCGAAGGACACCCCTGTTCGCCGGACGACGTGGACGATCTTTACGCCTACGTGGATGTCCCTCGCGAGTTCACGATCGCCGACGAATATTGCAGGCAGAGCGGCGCGTACCTGTATCCTGTCGATATGGACCTTTTTTCCTGGATGAAGCTGCGGGGGATAGAGGAGCTCATAAACCGGGCAAACGTTGAGAAAAGCGTGACATTGAGGGCACCGGAAGGCCGCGGAACGGAGAACGTCCTGGCGGGCCTGTATTTCCGGTCGGGAGTCACCGCTTTCCCGTACACTGACGAGATGGCCCTGCGTGACGGGTATATGTGCCGCGGTATCGGAGTGCTTGCGAAACGTTTCAGCGGAAGGCGTTTCCTCCATATAGCCGGATGGCGGCATCTCGCGGACCCCCTTGGCCTCTATGCCCGATTCCACCCCGTGAAGATATTCCTCTATGATTAAGCTCTTCGTCTTCGACCTCGGTAATGTGATCCTCCCCTTCGAGCACAGGCAGATAGCCGTGAAACTGCACGAGACGTCGCTCGTCGGGGATCGTTTCACCCCCGAGGATATCTTTCGGTATCTCTTCGACCGCGAGAAGGGTTTCGTGAACGCATACGAGGAAGGCCGCCTGTCTTCGAAGGACTTCTTCAGGAAGATCAAGGAAAGATACAAGCTTGAACTCGAGCCCGAGGAGTTCAAGGAGATATGGAATGATATATTCGAGGAAGACCCGGCTGTCAGCGAGATCATCCTTTACCTCAAGGAGAGGGGGTACCCGATCGTTCTGTTGAGCAATACGAACGAGCTCCATTTCTCCTATATCATTGAAAGGTTTCCCATAATACACCATTTCGACGAGTGGATACTCTCCTTCGAGGTGGGGGCAAAGAAACCTCAGGAGAAGATCTACAACATGATATTCGAGACGCGATCGCTGGAGCGGCACGAGGTGCTCTACATCGACGACATCCCCGAATACATCGCGGCGGCCGCGGGCCTCGGCATCCCCGGGATAGTCTTCAGGGAGGCCGCCGACATCTGGAAGGTGATACGAGAGAATTGTGTATAGAAGAGGGGTAATGGGTGATAGGTGATAGGTGATGGGAACAAAGGTGTTTTTCCCATGACCCATGACCTATGATCCATAACCTTGTTTCCCAGGAGACCAATGCTTCCTTTTCCCGAGATAGACCCTGTCATTTTTAGAATCGGCCCCTTCGCCATGCGGTGGTACGGGCTCATGTACATCCTCGGGTTTCTGGCCGGATACGGGCTGACAGTGTACCAGCTCCGGGGGAGCAGGAAGCCCCAGGTCCCCCGGGATGCGGTGGACGACCTGTACTTCTACCTTATTATAGGGCTCATTGTCGGTGCCCGCGTGGGGTATGCCGTCTTCTACAATCTCGGGTTCTACATGGAGAACCCTCTCGAGATATTCATGGTCTGGCATGGCGGCATGTCCTTCCATGGCGGTCTCGCTGGCGCCTTCATCGCGTCCGTCATCATAATAATAAGGAAGAAGCTTCCCTTCCGCGCCACGGCGGACCTTGTCATCCCGGCGGCTCCCGTCGGGATCTGTCTGGGAAGGCTGGGAAATTTCATCAACGGGGAACTCTTCGGCAAACCAGCCGATGTGCCCTGGGCAATGGTCTTCCCCCAGGGCGGCCCTGTCCCCCGCCATCCCTCGCAACTCTACGAGGCCTTCTTCGAAGGGCTTCTCCTTTTCGTCATCCTCTGGCTCTACAAGGACAGGAAAAAGCGCGAGGGGGATGTCTTCGCCCTCTTCCTCATCCTCTACGGACTGTTCAGAACCTTCTGCGAGTTCTTCAGGCTCCCCGACGCCCAGCTCGGTTCCGTGCTCGGTCCTTTGAGCATGGGCCAGGTCTTGAGCCTCATCATGGTCCTCATCGGCACCGGACTGAAGTTCATCCTCTTTCCGTGGCTGGAGCGAAGAAAGAACAGCTAAAGACAGTCTCAGGTCTCAAGTCCCAGGTTTCAGGGAAAAGAAGAAGAGGCCGTCTCAGGTTTCAAGTCTCAGGCAAAAGAGAGAGGCCCGATTGTCTTGGCTTCTAACCTGAAACCTTGTATGTTACTCCCAATGGAATATCACAGGCAGTCCATGATAAGAAGAATGAAAGTAAGGTTACCGGCGT
>MVQP01000178.1 GCA_002067235.1 Syntrophorhabdus sp. PtaB.Bin047 | reverse complement strand
CTCTTTTCTCGACGCATTGTCGACGACGATACCCCTGCCGTTCGTCGAACCGGTGACAAGGATCTTCAGGCTGAATAGGTCGAAGACCCCGTAGCCGGCAGCCCGCGCTATCGCCTTCTTCGACCCCGGCTCGAGGCGGTAGAGCTTCGCGAGGGCCTTGTCCCTCATCGCGCGTATCTCCTTTCTCTGCTGGTCCTTGGTCTTCTTCGCGGCGAAGGACTCGCCGGCGAGGACGGGAACAATAAGGGCCGCCGCCGCGAACATCACGATGGTGCGCTTCAGGAAGATGTTCATGGTCTTCTCCTTTGCGGTGGGATCTCAAGGGGCCTGCACCCCCTGTTACAGTATAGGACGGTCACGCTGTTGCCTGTCAACAGGCGAAGGTTCATCGCGCCCGACCGTTGACTTTCCCGATGTCATCGTGTTGCACTTATATGGTGCAGCCGCACACATTCAACGTTGCCAGGAGGATGACATCGATGAAAGAGAATTACTCTGTGGCACGGTACGTTCTCGGCCGTCTGCAGGAAATAGGTGTCAAACATCTCTTCGGAGTGCCCGGGGATTACGTCCTCGATTTCTTGGATGTGGTGATTGACAGTCCCATCGAATGGGTGGGAACCTGCAACGAACTCAACGCGGGTTACGCGGCGGACGGATATGCCCGGACGAACGGCATCGGGGCCGCCGTGGTGACGTACGGGGTGGGAGGCCTGAGCATTCTCAACGCCGTGGCTGGGGCGTTCGCGGAACACGTGCCCCTCGTCGTCATCAGCGGTGCCCCGCCGGCGGCGCGCAGGAAATCAGGCGCCCTGGTGCATCACCTCGTCTCCAATTACTACCTCCAGCTGGAGATATTCAAAAAGGTCACGGTCGACGCGGCCATACTGACGGACCCCAACACCGCACCCGAGGAGATAGACCGGGTGCTCGGACACTGCGTCAGCCGGAAACTGCCCGTCTACCTGGAGATCCCCGTGGACATCACGCGTGCCCCGTGCCGGGCACCGGGGGTCTTCCCCGGCGCAACGCCCCCTGTTTCGGACGAGGAGAGCCTGACGGAGTGCGTGTCGGAGATCGTGGAGATGCTCGACAACGCCGATCATCCCCTGATGCTGGCCGGCGTGGAACTGCTCCGTTTCGGTCTCGGCGCCGAGGCCCTTCGTCTGGTCGAAACGGCCGAGATCCCTTTTGCCACGATGTTGAGCAGCAAATCGGTCCTCCCCGAGCTTCATCCCCAGTTCGCGGGCATCTACCAGGGAGGATGGAGCCGGGAGGTTGTCCGCAGGCAGGTGGAATCGTCCGATTGCCTCCTTTCTCTGGGTGCCTGGATAACCGACCTGGATACGGGTCTCTTCAGCGTGAATCTTGATCATCGCCGCATGGTTTTCGCACAGAGGGGTGAGGTTCGGATCGGCAGCCATTACTACCACAACATTCAGTTGAAGGACCTCATCCGGACACTGACCCTGGCGGCCCGTCCCCGCTCGTTCCTGAGGTCTCATCCAGCCGAATCCCTTCACCCCCGGAAGCCCTTCGCGGCCGAGCCGTCGCAGGCTCTTACAGCGTCGCGTCTGTACGAATGTCTCGATGATTTCCTCGATGACGCGATGGTCCTTCTGTCGGAGCCGGGCGACGCCTTCTGCGCCGCCCCGGAATTCCACATCGAAGAGGCGGAGAACTTCATCGTCCAGAACTACTACTCCTCAATCGGCTACTGCACACCGGCCGCCTTGGGTGTCGCCCTGGCGCGTCCCGAAAAACGCCCCGTCGTCCTCACCGGCGATGGTGCCTTCCAGATGACGGCCCAGGAGATCTCGACGCTTATCCGAAAACGCTGCCCCGCCGTGATAGTCCTCATCAACAACGATGGCTATCTCGTCGAGCGGCTGCTCCACCAGGACGGTCCATACAACGACATCCGGATGTGGCAGTATTCCAAACTTCCAGGGGTGCTGGGCGACGGGTCCGGTACCGTCGGTTTCAGGGTGTCCACGGAGGAGGAACTGGCCGAAGCTATGAGCGTCGCCGCGAGGGAAAGAGACAAGTTCGTCTTTGTAGAAGCCTGTCTGCCCAGGGGCGATTGCTCCGACGGTCTGCGCCGCCTCGGTGAATCCTTCCGGAAGGCGCAGGAAAGAGCATAAGGCGGGGCACCGGAGGTTACGGGAAGAGTCCTTCGGACCGGTTGGACTTTTTCGTTATTTGCGCTTGCAAATTGATTGGAATTGCAGGAAAATGAGGCGGCGAGACCGTGGGGAGATCCCCTGCGGAGTACCTGTTTCATACCAATAACAAGGAGTCTGCCCTATGTCATATACATCGCCGCGGAAAAGGTCTGCGCACCCGCGCGTATTCTTGCTCCTTATTGCTGCCGTTATTTTCCTCCTCTTCACCTTTCCGGCACGGGGTCAGGTCGTCATGACGGAAAAGGGCAAGGAGTTCGAGCCCAAGGTGCTCCACGTTCCCTATGCCTTCTACAATCAGTCCTTCGGAGCGGCGGGAGGGTTCGTCTATGGTTTGAACGGTGTGGGACAGAAACAGATGAGCATCCTCGGGACAGTGATCGCGGGCACCAATGACGCCCTTGCCCTGTACATTGTCACAAGGGATGTACAGGTACCTTTCCTCACGAGGCTCTTCATCGATTCCGACCTGGCGCTGAGCACCTTCGGCAAGCTCCAGAGCTATACGGACGGGAACAGGGATTACACCGGCGAGCGGGCGGGCAGCAACGACTCGTCCTTCAACAACTACATCGAAGGACCGGGCAACGACAATTTCGCCCGCGTGAAGTTCAGGTACCTCCTTCCCCTGGGTAGCGGCAGTGACGAGGTGGTAAGCTCTGTTGTCCTCGACAGGGGTCTTCTGTCGGAGGGACGCGTGGGAGGAGATTCCTGGAACCCTCTCGTCAGCGGAAAGACGTTCCTCGAAATGAAGCCGTACTGGAGGAGCCAATCCGTCCGCTCCGACGACCGGCGCGTCGACAGGCAGACGAACGGCCTTGAGTTCTCGGTGTTTCGGGAGAACACGGACTTCCCGAGGAACCCGTCGAAGGGCAGCACCCTGCGCGCCCGGTACACGAGGGACTGGGGTCTTTTCGACAGCACGAACCCCTACGACGTCCTCGACGTGGAGTTCAGCAAATACTTCTCCCTGGGGCCGTCGAAGATGTTCCGGCAGCGGGTGATCGCCTTCGACGTCTGGTCGGCGAACGTCTTCTCTTGGGACGACTACAACACGAGGAACAACGGCCAGGCCGTGTACCACAGGCCTCCCCCCTATGCCGGGGCGATGCTCGGCGGCCTCTGGCGCATGAGGGCGTACCCGACGTCGCGTTTCAACGACCAGGCGGCGGTCTACTACGCGCTGGAATACAGGGTCATCCCCGAGTGGAACCCCTTCGAGAAGATCGACTGGGTGCGCAAGCACCTGGATATCGCCTGGTGGCAATGGGTGCCCTTCGTGGAGGCGGGCAGGGTGGCGCCCCGGTGGACCGTCGATGAGCTTCACAGGAAGATGCAGTGGGACGTGGGCCTCGGCATCCGCGCCATGGCCAAGGGCCTCACGGTGCGCATCGACACCGCCGTCTCGAACGAGAACTGGGGCGTCCAGATGATGATCGGCCACCCTTTCCAGTTCTGAGACCCGTTCAAACTGCTCAAGGGGCTCCAATGGTTGCAGCGGCTTCCCCGGTTTTTGGCCTTGCAAAAGGATGTGCCGGTATGTAATTGTATGTGTATCGGCGCCCGAATGAAATACTACGGTTTCATCTCCAAATCCCTCACTCTATTCACGCTCGCAGTCATCGCCATCACGGCGGCGTGTCTTTTTCCCGCCCGCCCCCTTCTCGGCGAGGACAGGCGCCCGGCCTCGTTCGAGGAGATGATCAACAAGGAAAGGCTGGCTGTCCAGGCTACCCAGAGAGATGTCCGCGCCTACATCGCCGACCAGCCGGAGCGCATCAGCAGGATAAACGAGAAGGCACAGGAGCTCAACCAGGAGGCGTTCCGGCTCTTCGTGACCTACAACATGGAAGAGAACAACCCTGTCGAAATGCGGGACATCCTGAGGCAGATGACGATAGTACGCGACCAGGCCCTTCTCCTCGTGGCGCCGGTGAACGAGGAAATGAAGTTCATCGAGAACCTGAAGAAGATCGTCGGCACTCATGTGGGCGACTATGAACGACTGGCGACGGATGGCTCCATATCCGGGATCCACGAATCCGCCAGACAGCATGTCGCCGAGCTGAAGGCGACCGTGGGGCTCCTGGAATCGGCTGAAAGTGTTGTCGAGATCATCCCCAATGCCGTCGAGCAGCTTCTCGGACGGCTGGAACCACGAAGGGCGATGATCGGGGACGAACTCAAGCTTGCATGGAAGAAGTATTACCTCTCTTCCCACTCCGGCCAGAGCCTTTTCTCGGTTGATGCCTGGAAGACGATGGCCGTCGTGCTCAAGAGCTGGAAGGACTTTTCGGCCTACTGGCTGATCCCGTACAGGATGAAATGGGATGTCATCGCGTCGGCCCTCGCACGGTGCGCGATGTTCTCGGCGGCCATGCTCGTCGCTTTCATGGCCCTCCTGATACACCTGAGAAGAAAATACCCTTCCCTGTCCGCCCTGCGCCACTTCCTGCCTTTCTGTATCTACGCGGCGCTGGGCCTTCCCCTCATGATCGCGGGCGCCACGACGGTGGTACCCCCTTTGAGCACGGTGACCTTCATCGCGGAGATCATTCTGGCTGCCGGACTGGTGAGCCTCGGATGGAACTTGAGGCGCCTGTCGGCGGACGACCGGGCGGGCTACAAGCACAACCCCCTTTGGCAGTACTGGGTGATATTCGCCGCGGGCGTGCTCGTGCAGCTCTTCCATTTCAACGTGCTGGCGTACTCCCCTTTCATTGTCTTCCTTTTCATCATTGCCGGTGTCTACTCCCACGTTCTTCAGAGACGGGACCAGCATATCCTGGACAAGAGACAGCTCACCATAACTGCCTGGCTGTCGTATGTCCTCGCCGCCGGCACAATCTTCGGATGGGGCAGCCTCTGTGCACTCGCCGCCGCCGTATGGTTTGCGGTCATGCTAAACATCCAGCTCGCGGCGGGGCTCACGGGATGCCTGAGGAAGATCCGGTCCGCCACGGACTATGACAGGACCGCGGCGGGGAGGCTTGCCGAGGGCGCTCTCTTTCCCATGGTCTTCCTCGCTCTCTTTGCCGTCACCGTGCTCTGGGTCACCCTCTTCATCGGCGGCATGCCCCTCGTGACGACGATCGTGCAATGGCATCTGATCATCGGATACCTGTCGCTCAACCTCTCCATGATCGTCGTCATCATCGCCATCCTTTTTGTCACGCGGTCCCTCGTCGTCATCATCAACGCGATCATCACCTTTGTAGCGACGCGGTTGGGAATGGCGGCAGGCGCGGGAGCCCTCACGTCCCTTCACGCCATATCCACGTATGCGATCTGGTCCCTGTATGTTCTCCTGTCGCTCAAGCTGATAGGGGTGAGTGTGGCCCACCTGGCGATCGTTGCGGGCGGATTGTCCATCGGCGCCGGTTTCGGGCTCCAGGACATGATCAAGAACTTCTTCAGCGGCCTCGTGCTCCTTTTCGGCAGGTCGCTCCATCCCGGTGAC
>MVQP01000177.1 GCA_002067235.1 Syntrophorhabdus sp. PtaB.Bin047 | reverse complement strand
TGATGAAGAACAAAGCAACATGGGCGGAGGCCCGTTCATGAAAAAGAAATCAATTGACATTCAACACAGTTGCTGGAACGTGAGACCTGAAACCGTCTTTATCTCTTCTTCCTCTCCAGTTCCACGGTCACCATGTTGGCGACGTCGGGGCACTGGACCTCTATCCTGTCGCCGTTCCACCAGGGGAGGCTGGCGCCGAACTGGAACGCTTCCAGGTCAGCGAAAATGCTGTGGTAGAAGAAGCCGCATAAACCGGCAGGGTTGTGACAGCTCAGCTCAAAGGTGTCGCCCGCCCTGTGGCCGGCATTGCAGCTCCCCTTCGTCTCGACGACGGTCGCCGTGACCTTGTATCCGATACCCGGATCCTGCGCCATGTGACTTGACCTCCTTCCTCATTGTGCAGCCTGCCTTATTCCATCGGAATGCCTTATTACCTATCATACAGATATTCCGGAAATACGCAACGGTTAGAGAGTGTACTCGCAGGAAAAAAACGTTCCGCCGGAGGGGATAATGACCAATCACCAAGTCACAATGACCAATGAAATAGACAATGACCAATTGACCAAAGGGAAATGCAAAACGGACCGCCTGTATCATTTTGGTTATTGTCTGTTTATCTGGTTATTGGAATTTGGTCATTGGCCATTGTCTTCCTATTTGGTCATTCCGATCCTCAGGCCCCGGCGCGTATCGAGATGATATCCCCGTCCTCAACGATGTACGTCTTGCCCTCAAGCCGCCAGACGCCGGCCTTCTTGCATTCGGCCATGCCGCCGTACTTCATGAAATCGGCATAGGAGACGGTCTCGGCCCGAATAAATTTCGAGGCCAGGTCGGTATGGATGGCCCCCGCCGCCTCCTGGGCGTTCATGCCCTTCCGGATGGGCCATGCCCGGCACTCGTCCTCTCCCACGGTGAGGAACGAGATAAGCCCCAGCGTGTCGAAGGCGAGGCGTATCATGCGGCCCCTTATGGACTCCTTGACAGAGAACTCTTCCATGAAGGCGGCGCGTTCAGTGTCCTCCATCATTGCCAGTTCGCACTCCAGGCTGGCACAGACGTAGATAACGGGACAGCCATCCATGCTTCCCTCCTGTCCGGACATCTCGCATATCCCATCCTCGGAACAGTTGATGGCGATCATCATGGGCTTCTGGGAGAGGAACCTGAAACCCCGGAGCGCCTTCTCATTGCCCGCCGCAAGTTCGAGGGTTCTCAGCGGTTTGCCTTCCCCCACATGGGCGAGGCATCGCTCGAGGAGCTCTTCCTCGAGGATCAGGGTGGTGTTCTCCTTTTTCCCTGCCTGTTTCCTGATGCGCTCGATGCGTCCTTCGATGAGGATCATGTCGGCCAGTATGAACTCGTTCAGTATCCCGTTGAATTCCTTCACGATATCCGCCGCCGCGGCTCCCTCAAAACTGTTGAGTGTCAGGATGAAAGCGTCGCTCATGCGCATCTTCTGCAGCGTCTTCGCGTTGATGGTGGAATCCTTGACGTTGCCCTCGGAAATGGCGACGGTGTCGGCGAGCTCTATCCGTGCATAGGTGGTCTTCTTCGGTCTGTAGATCCTCGTCAGCTCATCGACGCGCGCATCCGGTACATCGATGGAGATGATGTTGTCCCCGTCGGAAAACCCCCGCGCGCTCTCTACGCCGCTTAGCGCCTGGAAGAGCGTAGTCTTGCCGGTCAGGGCCGGCCCAATGACGGAAATGTACATCCTCTTCTCCCCTGTCTCGTATCTCAGGAAGCCATCGCGGCCTGACCATCAGCACCTGTTAGGGATTTGCACCGCCGACCTTAAGCGCCCGTAATGCTAACCTGGGTCACTATTATACCGTAACGGGCGTCAAAAGGAAACAGCGACGCACACAGGCAGGCACACGGGGAAAGACGTGCTGGGGCCAGCCCTGCGGACAAACGGGAACGGGGGGGGACGATCCTGTTCCGTTTCCCCCTGTCTCTTTGTCCTTACCCCGTATGCTCGTTTGCGCGTAAGCGCAGACCCGTGTGCCCGTCTACGTCATCAGTCTCTTGTCGAGCGCGCGGTATCTGATCGCTTCCGCTACGTGTGCCTCGGCTATGTCGGTGCCTGCATCGAGGTCGGCTATCGTCCGTGCCACCTTGAGGATGCGGTGGTAGGCTCGGGGGGAGAGGGCCCATTTGTCGACGGCGGCTTCCAGCATCTCCCGGGCCGGGGTGTCAAGGGGGCAATGCTTGCGTATGAGCCGGGGGGACATCTGGGCGTTGGCGTGAATGTGCTTTCCGTTGAAACGGTTCTGCTGGACGTCGCGGGCCCTGGCCACCCTTTGACGGATGGCAGCGGAGGGTTCTTCGGCGCGTTCGCGGGAGAGCTCGCCTATGCTTACGGGGGGCACTTCTATGTGGATGTCTATTCTGTCGAGCAGAGGGCCCGATATGCGCGAGCGGTACCTGTATATCTGGCTGGCCGTGCAGGTGCAGGAGCGTTTGGGGTCACCGAAGTGTCCGCATGGACAGGGGTTCATGGCGGCAACGAGCATGAATCTGGCAGGAAAGGTGATGGCGTGGTTGACGCGGGAGATTGTGACGTTGCCGTCTTCCAGGGGCTGGCGGAGGGCATCGAGGACGTGGCGGCGGAACTCCGGGAACTCGTCGAGGAAAAGGACGCCGTTGTGGGCAAGGCTGACCTCGCCGGGACGCGGGACGTGGCCGCCGCCGATGAGACCGGCATCGGATATGCTGTGATGGGGGGAGCGGAAGGGCCTTGTCGTGATGAGGGCCCTGTCGGGGCCGAGAAGGCCGGCTATGGAATGGATCTTCGTGGTCTCCACGGCCTCGGCATAGCCGGGGCGGGGCAGTATGGTGGGGAGGCACCGGGAGAGCATCGTCTTGCCGGAGCCGGGGGGCCCGACCATGACGATATTGTGCGCGCCGGCGGCCGCCACCTCGAGGGCCCTCTTTGCCTGGCCCTGGTCCCTGATGTCGGAGAAATCAACGTCGTCAGGGGCCGCCGTGCCCTCCATGTCGCGCCCGTCCCCGTGATAAGCGACGAGCTCGCCCTCTCCCTTGAAATAGTGAAAGATCTCAAGGAGATGGTCAGCCCCGAGGACGGTGATGCCCTGCACGACGGAGGCCTCGCGGCCGTTGGCCACGGGGACAATGATGGTGCCCAACCCTTCCTGCCGCGTAAGAAGCGCCACGGGCAGGATGCCGCGGACGGGCTTAACGGAGCCGTCGAGGGAGAGTTCTCCTGCTATGAGATGGCCTTCCAGGACCTCCATCTTCAACGCTCCCATGGCGGCGAGAATGCCCACGGCTATGGGCAGGTCGAAGGACGATCCCTCCTTGCGGACATCGGCGGGGGCAAGGTTGATGGTGATGCGGTCCCCGGGGAACTCGAAGCCGGCATTCTTGATGGCCGACCTCACCCGCTCCTTGCTCTCCTTCACCGATGCCTCGGGCAGCCCGACGATATTGAACGCCGGCAGCCCGTACGCGATATCCACCTCCACATCGATCTTTATCCCGTCGATCCCGTAAACGGTAGCGGTAGGAATCCGTGCGATCACAGCATACCTCCTTCCATGATATGCGGACAGGAGCGCCCGCTACCGTGTATTACTTTTCGTGTGGCATAAAGTGAGGGAAAAAGTGTGGACTGCAGGCCGCCAGGCAGGATAGTGCGTTTATTGTTTCTTCCCCAGCGCCTTTGCTATCTGGCGGACTTCCTGCGCCCTGGAGGCGTCGCAGATGAGGATGCCGTTCTTTGAGGCGATTATGACGAGGTTCGAGGCGCCGAGGGTGGCTACGGGGGTGGTGTCCGTTATGATGACGCAGTTGTCTGTGTCGAGGGTGACCGTCCTGCCGCGCAGAACGTTGCCCGTCTCATCCCGCGGAAGGACGCGCAGGAGGGAGGTCCAGGTGCCCACGTCATCCCACGCGAAGGGTGCCGGCATCATGAGAACGTTTTTCGCCTTTTCCATGAGGCCGTAGTCGATGGATATCCTCGACAGGGCGGCGAATATGGCGTCGGCCCTGTCCCTGTCGCCCCCGTCAAGGGCCTTGTAGAAGTCGAGAAGGCCCGCGTGGAGGTCCGGCATGTGGGTTCTGAGGCCTTCGAGAAGGACTGAGACTCGCCAGACGAAGATGCCGGCATTCCAGAAGTAACCACCTTCCCTGAGATAGCGGCGGGCCTTCGCGAGGTTTGGTTTCTCGACATACCGTGCCACCTCGAAGCAATCAGCATCCCGCGGTGCCGAGATCTTCCTGCCCGTCCTGATATAGCCGTATCCCGTCTCCGGCCGACCCGGAGGGACGCCGATAGTGACAAGGTGATCGCCGCGTCGCGCGGTCTTCACCGTTTCCCTGATGCACCGCGAGAAGGCGGCGGGATCGGGGACATAGTGATCGGAGGGCAGAACGACCATGACGGCATCGGGGTCGCGCCTGTGGAGCATCATGGCTGCCAGCCCCACACAGGGTGCCGTGTCGCGGCCGACAGGTTCGATGATGAAGTTGCCGCGGGGAAGCCGGGGGAGGCACTTCTTCGCCGCGGGAAGATGTTCCCTGCCGAGGACGACGAAGATGCGCTCCAGGGGAGCTATCCTCAGGGCCCTCTCGACGGTGAGCTCTATGAGCGTCTTCTTCCCGGTAATGGACACGAAGGGTTTGGGCACGAGTCCGGTGCTGAGGGGCCAGAAGCGCTCTCCTTTCCCTCCGGCCATAATCACGAAGTACGTGCCGCCGGAGGTCCTCGTCTTTCGGGGTGTTCCTTTTCCCGCCGCTTCTTTTTTCCTGTTCATGGCGCCAACCTTTTCAGAGGTGCTTCAGTATTTCGGGGAGGATCTCCGAAGCCGTGCCCTTGAGAAAATGGTCCGTGATGGATGAGGTGAATGGTGTCCTTTCGACGTTTATCTCCACGATGACCGCGCCCTTCGATTTCGCGCGATAGGGTATGTCCGCGGCGGGGTAGACCACCCCCGACGTGCCTATGATGAACATGACCTTGCACCTTCCCGCCTCTTCATTGGCCCTTGCCATCTCCATCATGGGGATGCCCTCGCCGAAGAAGACGACATCGGGTTTCAGGGCCGCACCGCACCTGTCGCACTGCGGATAGGGGTGGATGGTGGCGGCATCCGGCGTGAAGGGCAGGCGCGTGTGGCAGTTCATGCATACGAGCCACCTGTGATTGCCGTGGTACTCGATGACGTTGCTGTTGCCGGCTTCCTGGTGGAGGCCATCGACGTTCTGGGTGATGACCGCCTTCAGGTAGCCCATCTCCTCGAGCTTGCCCAGTGCGCGGTGCGCCTCGGAGGGGGCCGACGCGAATACCACATCCGCCATCTCCCTGAGCATTACCCAGACCTTCTCGGGGTGGTTGACGAAGGAGCTTATCTCCGCGTACTCCATGGGGTCGTACTTCTCCCACAGGCCCTGCCCTCCGCGGAAGGCCGGTATCCCGGCGTCCACAGATATGCCGGCGCCGGTGAATGCCACGACGTATTTTCGCTCCCTGATGATATCCGCGATCGCGCTCAAGCCTTCCATTTTACCCTCCGCCTTCAGCCCGCCTTCCAGCCTTTGTTTATGTCCCTGAAGGCCGGAATGATGCCGAATCCGTCCGCCTTCTTGATGGCCCTCTTGATGGCCTCGGAAAGGACGAATTCGGCGAGAACGCCG